>JAAYQX010000060.1 GCA_012519085.1 Clostridiaceae bacterium | reverse complement strand
TGGTGCCCAGAGTCGGAATCGAACCAACGACACGTGGATTTTCAGTCCACTGCTCTACCGACTGAGCTATCTGGGCAATAAATCGCCGGTCATGAGACCGGCGATTTGGCGACGCAGATGGGGCTCGAACCCACGACCTCCAGCGTGACAGGCTGGCATTCTAACCAACTGAACTACTGCGCCAGAACACTGCAATGCCTATCGCAAGTGCTTAGCTATAATATCAGAGCTTTAAATTCAAGTCAACTTTTTTCACCCTGCTGAGTTATTAGGTAAGTTATTATTCTGCACTGTGCAGGAAGCAGCAGTAATAAGGCGTTTAAGTCTCGTCTAAGTCTTCTTATATAATGTTGGTGCTGCCGATTTTTTACTCGGACAGAAGTAGTTGTTCCATTTGCTCCAGATATGAGGCGAAGACTGCGAAAGCATCTTCAATCGGTTTGACCTCGGACATATCCAGGCCGGCTGTCTTGAGTACGACTAGGGGGTAGTCGGAGTTGCCTGCTTTGAGGAACTGCAGATAGCGTTCCACGGCCGGCTGACCCTCGGTCTTAATCATATGGGCAAATGCAGTGGCGGCAGAGAAACCAGTGGCATATTGATAGACATAATAGTTGAGGTAGAAATGGGGGATTCTGGCCCATTCCAGGGCAATCTCAGGATCAAAGGTCAGATTATCACCATAATAGCGTTTATTCATCTCGCCATATTGCTCGGTCAGGAAAGCGCTGGTCAGAGGAGTACCTGCAGCGGCGGCGGTATGGATCAGATGTTCGAATTCTGCAAACTGGGTTTGTCTGAAAACTGTGCCTTTGAAGCCGTCAAGATAATGATTGATCACTGTTTGGCGCAGTTTGTCATCGTCTGTCTGTGTCAGCAGATAGTCGGTCAAAAGATTTTCATTCATAGTTGAGGCGATCTCTGCCAGGAAGATGGAATAACTGGAATAGATAAAAGGCTGGTTATTTCTCGAATACCAGGAGTGCACGCTATGGCCCAGCTCATGAATCAGGGTAAACAGATTATCCAAAGTGCCTTGCCAGTTGAGCAGAATAAAGGGATTGGTACCGTAGGCACCGCTGGAATAGGCACCGGAGCGTTTACCTTTGTTATCGGCACGATCAATCCAGCGTTCGCGGAAAGCACGCCTCACAATCTCCACATATTCCGAGCCCAGAGGTGACAGCGCAGCTATAATTATCTCCTGCGCTTCCTCAAAGCTGTACTTGATATCAATACCCTCAATTAAGGATACATAGAGATCGTAGGAATGAAGCTCCTCCAGACCCAGGACTTGCTTGCGCAAAGCGATATAGCGGTGCAGAAGCGGCAAATTGCGGTTGACTGTTGCCACCAGATTGTCGTACACATCCTCGGAAATAGCATTCTCAAATAGGGCGGCGGCTCTGGCACCGGGGAAGTTTCTGACCTCAGCTACAAAATTTTGCACCTTGACATTGCCCGCTAGCAGCGAGGCATTGATGTTTTGGAACTGGTCATAGACTCGATACAGATTCTGAAAAGCCTCACGGCGAACTCGGCGGTTACGGCTTTCTAAGAATTTCCCGTAGCGTCCGTGCGTTAGTTCTACTTTCTCTCCGGCCTCATCGGTGATCATGGGGAATCTAAGGTCAGCATCATTCAGCACAGTAAAGCTCATAGAGGGATTGTTAAAGATCTCGCCGGCTTTGGCCAGGAGCATCTCTTCCGGAACGGATAGCTGATGCGGTTTTTTACGCAGGATATTCTCCAGATAATGGCGCCTGGCTGCAATCTCGGGATCTTCAGACAGAAAGATAATCAGTTTTTCTTCGGAGATTTGTGCTATCTCCGGCTCTGCCCAGGAAATAGATGTCTCAAATTGAGTAAAAAGCTGGAGTGCCCGCAGGTGGAGTCCGCTGAAATCTGAATTACCCGTATCTTCATCACTCTTCAGATGCGCATAGACATAGAGCTTGGCCACTCGCTCCCCGATACTTTCCCCCAGTCGCAGGAATTCACTGAGGACAGCAGCTGAAGTATGCAGTTTTTGCTGATAATTCCGTAGGAGTGGGATTTCTTTTGCAACTGCGGCAAATTCGCTCTCCCAAGCTGCCGTATCCGAATAGATCGTAGTTAGATCCCAGGTCTCCGCATTATCGACTTCGGAACGGAGTTTAATCTGTCTGCCGTTGTTCTGATTGGGCGTGGCTAACTGATGCATGCCTAGAACAGAGTCATTTAGCTTAAACATAATATTAATCCTCCGGAGAAAAATCTGCCCGGTCTGTCCGTCAGCTCGTGACCGACCGGGCAGCTATTTATTTAGAGTACCATGATCTCAAAGACAAAGTTCAAAGATTTTGGTGACATCCTGTTCCGTCAGAGGCTGGAAATAGCCCACAAGATCGCCATTGTTCGGTACTACCGCGCGGAGAAGCTGCGGAATATGCTCTCGGCCGATGCCGAGATCACCCAGTGTCTTCGGCATGCCGATCTCGTCCAGGAAAGCCCGGAAAGCTTCAATTCCCGCCCGGCCCAGTTCCAACTCAGTTTTGCCCTCCGGTTCAAGGCCGAACATCTTGGTCGCAAAACGTGCAAAGCGAGCCGGATCATGTTCCAGTGTATAGGTCAGGAAATTCGGAATTACTACGGCCAGGCCGGCACCATGAGCTACATCAAATTCAGCGGACAAAGCGTGCTCGATGCGGTGACTGCTCCAGTCCTGCTCACGTCCGGTGCCGAGAATATTATTATGGGCCAGCGTACCGCACCAGAGCAGATCCGCTCGCGCCTCATAGTCCTCCGGATTTTGCAAAGCCACTCGTGCGGCTTCCATCACGCGAGGGAAAACCGCCTCAGCCAGACGGTCGGTTAACTCGACTTCCCTGGTATTTGTGAAATAGCGTTCAATGATATGGGATAGGATATCCGTCGCCCCACAGGCAGTATGATATTTCGGCACTGTAAATGTCAGCTCAGGATTCAGAATCGAAAACAGCGGTCGCACCAGATCGCTATTGACACCGCATTTGAGATTGCCGCGTAGATCATTGGATATCACGGATGAGTTGGAGCCTTCGGTTCCTGTCGCGGCCAAAGTCACAATGCTGCCGATCGGCAAAGCTACTTCCGGCACAGCCAAACCGCAGTAGAAATCCCAGAAATCTCCCTCATAAGGCACACCCAGCGCAATCGCCTTGGCGGAATCCACCGAACTGCCGCCGCCGACACCAAGCACAAAATCCAGTTTCTCCCGGCGGCAGATCTCAATACCCTCATAGACCAAAGAGGCTCGCGGATTGGGCACAACCCCGCCCAGCTCTGTGAAATAAACCCCCGCTTCCGTCAGAGACCGGCGGACTCTGTCCAGCAGGCCGCTCCTAATCACGGAGCCGGAACCATAATGAACCAGTCCTCTCCGGCCGCCGAAACGCAAAGCCAGTTCACCGGTTCTGGCTTCCGTCCCACGGCCGAACGCAAAATAGGTCGGACTGTAAAAATCAAAATTCAGCATTTCAAGTTTCTCCTTCTTCTTTCCTGTAAACTGTCTTCTTCTTATAAACTGCCTGCTTACAATCATCTGCTGTTTTTAACGAAGGCGTGAACCGGCAGCCCGGCTGCTCCGGGTTCAGGGAATCAGTCTGTATCGGAAGCGCCTTCGTCTGAAACTGTTCGTCAGCAACACTCGTTTCTAAACTAATGTCTTAGTCTTTGTCTTCTTCGTCTTCGTCCGTAATCGGGGCCACGCTGACAACACTGCTGTCAGCAGCTCTCATCAGAGTGACACCGCTGGTATTGCGGGAGAGTACCGGAATCTCCTCAGTTTTGATGCGGATCACAATACCGGAATCATTGATCAGCAAGATATCGATATCACCGTCAACCAGCATGGCACTGACCAATTTGCCTGTCTTTGCAGTGGTGCGGTAGGTAATCAGTCCTTTGCCGCCTCTATTTTGTTTGCGATAATCGGACAGCCTGGTGCGCTTGCCGAAGCCTTTCTCCGATATGACCAGCAGAGTTCGGTTCTCATCGGCTGAGACCATGCTGATAACCTCATCGCCCGGATCCAAAGTGATACCCTTGACGCCCATTGTGTTGCGCCCGGTATCTCTGACATCAGCTTCATCAAAGCGAATCGCCATGCCGTTTTTAGTGACTAGGATGATATCGTGCTCGTCACCGGTCAACTTAACTCCGACCAGCTCATCTTCGTCGCGCAATTTGATCGCAATCAGACCGGAACGACGGATATTGGCATAATCGGACAGTTGCGTCTTTTTGACCAGACCTTCGCGCGTGGCCATGATCAGGCTGCCTTCTTCCGCCTCATCGTCGATCGGCACTATGCCGTAGATCTTTTCCTCAGGCTCCAGTTGCAGGAGATTCACGATCGCTGTACCTCTGGCTGTGCGCGAGGCCTCCGGAATCTGGTAGCCTCTGAGCCGATAGACTTTGCCCTTGGTCGTGAAGAAGAGCAATGTCTGATGCGTCGAAGTCGTGATAATCTGGCAAACTACATCTTCTTCTCTGGTTTGCAGGCCGGTAATGCCGCGGCCGCCGCGCCGTTGCGAACGGTAAGTATCGACGGGCAGGCGCTTGACATAGCCGGCGTTCGTCATGGTGATTACAACCTGCTCTTCTTCGATCAGAGATTCGTCATCGATCTCAAAGCCGCCGGCAGGGTCGATTTCCGTCCGGCGGGGATTGGCATAGCGCTTTTTGATCTCCAGGAGCTCATCCTTGACCGTAGCGGTCAATAGCTGTTCATCCGTCAGAATCCTGTTATAGAGCGATATTTTTTCATTCAGTTCGTCATGTTCCGTCTGTAATTTGTCGCGCTCCAGACCGGACAGGCGCCCCAGTCTCATATCGACAATGCTCTGAGACTGTTTCTCTGTCAGGCCGAAGTGCTCGGACAATCTGGTTTTGGCCACTTCTTCACTGGCGGATGAGCGGATGATATTTATTACTTGATCGATTTTGTCGATCGCCAGTTGCAGTCCTTCGACGATATGACGTCTGTCCTCCGCCTTAGCCAGGTCGTAACGCGTCCGACGGGTTAGGACTTCCTTATGGTGGTTGATATAGTGGGTCAGGGCTTCTTTCAGACCCAGCATCTGAGGGACGAATTTGCCGTCAGCGCTGGGAATCAATGCCAGCATATTGGTATTGAAGGCATCCTGCATTTGAGTATGATGATAGAGCTGGTTCAGCACGACCAACGGTGTGGCGTCGCGCTTAAGTTCGATCACAATACGAACGGCATCATGGCGATCCGATTCATCGCGGATATCTGAGATACCCTCGATCCGCTTCTCTTTGACCAGCTCAGCAATCCGTTCGATCAAACGGGCCTTATTGACCATATAAGGTAGATCGTGCACCAGGATTCTTTGCCGCCCGCCGCGCATTTCCTCAATCTCGGCATGGGCCTGGACGACAATGCGCCCGCGCCCTGTTTCGTAGGCTTGCCTGATGCCGGATATGCCCATAATTCTGCCCCCGGTCGGGAAATCGGGGCCCGGCACAACTTCCATCAGATCTGCCGTGTCAGCGTCCGGATTATCAAGCAACAGAACCGTGCCGTCGATAATCTCACCCAGATTATGGGGCGGGATATTGGTCGTCATACCGACCGCGATGCCGGACGAGCCGTTGACCAGCAAATTGGGGAAAGAAGCCGGCAGGACTACGGGTTCTTCGGTATGCTCATCATAATTGGGCTGGAAATCAACCGTATCACGGTTGATATTGGCCATCATCTCACTGGACAATCTGGTCAGACGAGCCTCCGTATAACGATAGGCTGCCGGCGGGTCGCCATCCCGGGAACCGAAATTGCCGTGGCCATCGATCAGCGGTTCGCGCATGGAGAAATCCTGCGCCATCCTGACCAAAGCATCATAGACTGCCGCATCGCCATGCGGGTGGAAACGGCCCAGCACATCACCAACAGTAGTCGCGCATTTGCGATACGGTTTGTCATGGGTGAAGCCCTGCGTAAACATCGAATAGATGATCCTACGGTGTACCGGCTTCAGGCCGTCGCGTACATCGGGCAGCGCCCGGTCCGTAATAACGCTCATCGCATAATCAATGAACGATTTGCTCATTTCCTGTTCGAGTTGAACCGGGACTATCACATTGTCCGGACTGCGGAAAGCCTCATCAATCGCGAATTCCTTATCCGCGTAGCGGTTATTTTTATCAGGCGAATTTGCCATAAATTCCCTCCTCAGAGAAAGATCTGCATCTTATTAATTATAACATAGGGAGCGGCTGCAAAAGGCCGTGAAAAGCATTGCTAACAGCAGATAACTCACAGATTATCCCTCACCTTAGCCCGGTTTCCGATCCGAATTTTCAATGCAGAGGATTGTTTTTAATACGGGCGAAACTGCGGGGATAGACTTTGGCAGTGGGAGCGATTTTTTCAATGATAATCAGGCTGCGTTGCATATCTGTGCC
Organism: Clostridiaceae bacterium; assembly: GCA_012519085.1. Lineage (GTDB taxonomy): Bacteria > Bacillota > Clostridia > Saccharofermentanales > DTU023 > UBA1046. The sequence continues at coordinate 14,019 of JAAYQX010000060.1, read as the reverse complement.
CGGCAATAGATACCGCTTTACTTCGCAGATACGGCCGGACAATTTGGTCACTGCCGGTCGGGCCTGATCTGCTTCATCGGTGCGCCCTTTCATGGCCAGAAAATATCCGCCCGACGCTGTCAGGGGCAGACATAGCTCGGCTAGCTGCGGCAAGGCCGCTACCGCTCGCGCTGTTACCAGATCAAAGCTGTCCCGCAGCTCCGGCAGTCTGCCTGCCTCTTCTGCCCGTAGCTGCCTAGCTTCTATACCTGTGAGCTCAAGCTTCTCCAGGCATTCGCAGAGAAAATCGACCCGTTTGCGCTGGGCATCCAGCAGTAGCACCTGCAATTCCGGGCGCACAAATTTTAGCGGCAGGCCGGGAAAGCCGGCGCCGGAACCGACATCGACCAGAGTTACGGGAGCGGATTCCTGTGTCTGTGTCTGCGTTTGTGCCTGATCGTCCTGTTGCTCATCTTGCGCTGTAGCGCAATTTTCTTTCTGAGAGACGGATAATGTCTGCCTTTGCTTGCGCTGTTGCAGCAGGCGATCAATCACGGGCAGCAAGAGCCAGCTGTCGAGCAGATGTTTAAGCGCGAGCTCTTCCGGTTCTGTGATATTGGTCAGGTCCATCACTTTATTTTTAGCTAGCAGCATCTCGATAAAGCACAGTAAGTGCCCGGTTTGAGCAGACGAGAGCACAAGTCCCGCCCTGCGGGCGGCTTCGTCAAGCCAATATTCATATGCTGCTGAATCGAAGGCGCTCACGGTTAGTCCTAAGTTTGGGCCTGCTCAGCCGCAGCCCGGCGCTTTTCCGCTTCGAGCCAGACGAGCAGAACCTGGACATCAGCAGGCGAAACACCGGAAATTCTGCTGGCCTGACCGACGGATGATGGTTGGCGCGAAGTAAGTTTTTGAGCTGCTTCCAAGCGCAGACCGCTGATAGTGCCGTAATCAAAATTCTGCGGCAGGGATTTCATTTCAACTTTGCGGAAGCGGTCAATGCGGTTTTGCTCCATCTTGATATAGCCTTCGTACTTAATATCAATTTCCATCGTGGCGGTAATATAGGCGGGGATGTCCGGTCGCTCCGGATCCAATGCTGCCAGATCCTGATAGCTGAGTTCGGGACGCTTCAGAAGACGTGCCAGAGAGGTAGCTTCACGCAGAGGGGTGCTGCCGTGTTCAAGCAAGAACTGATCTGTCCGGGAACCGGGCTGCAAAATAACCTGACTAAGGCGTTCGGCTTCATCTCTGATCTGCGCCTGCTTACGTTGAAATTTTTGCCAACGCGTCTCACTGATTAGGCCAATTTCGTAGCCCAGCGGCGTCAGGCGCTGATCGGCATTATCCTGGCGCAAAACCAAGCGGTATTCGGCGCGCGATGTCATCATACGGTAGGGCTCTGAGGTACCGCGAGTGACGAGATCATCAATCAAGACACCTATATAACCCTGGGAACGATCAATAATGACAGGCTCCTTGCCTTCCAGCTTGCGTGTGGCATTGATGCCGGCAACCAGCCCTTGACCGGCTGCCTCCTCATAGCCGGAGGAACCGTTGATCTGGCCGGCCAGGAACAGATTATCGACAAAACGTGATTCCAGGGATAATTTTAGTTCTGTCGGATCAATGCAATCATAATCGATGGCATAGGCCACTCTCATCATATAGGCATCTTCCATGCCGGGGATGGTTTTCAACATGGCGTGCTGCACATCCTCCGGCATGCTGGAGGAAAGACCGGAGGCGTACATTTCTTCCGTATCCAATCCGGTCGGCTCCAAAAAGACATGATGTCTCTCATGCTCAGGGAACTTAACATATTTATCTTCGATCGAAGGACAATAACGAGGGCCGACGCCCTCTACTTTGCCCGAATAAAGCGGTGAACGCTCGATATTATTGAGGATTATTTCTCTGGTGTCGGCGGTAGTCCAGGTTAGATAACAGGGGAGTTCGTCTTTGGGACGCCAGTTCGGATCGTCCTCATTGTCATGCGAGAAAGGACGGGCCACCGGATCCGAGGGCTGGATCTCGCAGACTTCCAGCTTCAGGGAACGGCGGTGCAGGCGGGCGGGAGTTCCGGTTTTAAATCTCTGGATCGTATGTCCCAGTTCCGCCAGTGCATCTGACAGGCCAATCGCCGGGAATAAAGAGTCCGGGCCGGAGGAATAGATCGCATCACCTACTATGACTTTGCTGTCGAGGAAAGTTCCCGTTGCCAGTATGCAGATTCGGCAGTCATAGATAGCGCCGGTTCGAGTCTGCACAGCAGTGATCCGGGGGCGGTCACCTTCTGCCCAGATCAGATCCGTAACTTCCTGTTGCAGCAGATCGATATTCTCTTCCAGCTCCAAGACATGCTTCATCCTTCTTTGATAGCCGACACGGTCGATCTGAGTGCGGGGCGACATTACGGCCGGACCGCGCGAGGAATTGAGCATCCGGAACTGGATCATCTCCTGATCCGTTATCCTGCCCATTTCGCCGCCCAGAGCATCAATCTCTCTGATCAGCTGTCCTTTGGCCGTGCCGCCTAAACTGGGATTGCAGGGTAGATTGGCCAGACTGTCTAGGGTCATTGTGAACAGCTTGACTTTGTAACCCAATCTGGCGGCTGCCAGAGCTGCTTCACAGCCGGCATGACCTGCGCCGACCACAGCCAGATCACAGCTGCCGGCGCACCAAGCCCCGTCTTTTTTTAATGCTGATGCCAATGATGCCATCTCAATTATTTACCTACACAAAAACGTGAGAAGATGGTGTCAACCAGTCCGGCATCGACGCTGTCTCCGGTCATTTCTGCCAGCAGTTCCGCAGCCTGACGCAGCCTGGTTGCTACCAGGTCTAAGGTAAGACCGGATCTGATCTCTGCTGCCGCCTGTGCCAATTCTGCGGCCGCATCCTCCAGCAACTTGCGATGTCTCTCATGAGTAATTAAAGTATCTTGATCATATTGTCGTTCCAGTTGCCGCAGATGATCACTGATTTTATCTTTAATCCGTTTAGTATCGTCGTCTGCTTGTTTGGAAAATCTGACAATATCCACTGTGGTCAAATATTTTTCAATCATGGCTTGGATCGCCGCCGATTCACCCTGGTCGTCCTTGCCGAGGACCAATACCAAATCTTTGCCCGCAGCTATTATTTCTCTAATCTCAGCCATCTCCCGCTCCAGTTCCGCGGTAGCAGGCAGGGGAGGCGAAATCAGCCAAAACAGAAGATCAGCCTCCGCATGGGCCCGGCGGGCTCGGCGCACACCTTCCTGCTCGACCGGATCTGCCGTATCCAGAGTCAGGCCGGCCGTATCTGTCAAAAGCACCAAGTAGCCGTCAACAATAAGATGTGCCTCTACCAGATCGCGAGTTGTGCCGGGAATCGAGGTTACAATAGCTTTATCTTCTCCCACCAGATTGTTGAGCAAGGTCGACTTGCCGGCATTTGGCCGGCCCGCGATCGCAACTCTGAGACCCTCGCGGATCACCTTGCCGCGGCCATAGCCCATAGCCAGCTGCCGGATCTTGTCACCCTCCGATTCAGCGTCGTCTGCTAATTGCTGCAGCGCAGGTGGCGTCTCTTCCAGTTCGGGAAATTCCAGAATTACCTCAATCCTGGCCATCAGTTCATAGAGCGCATCGGCCCTGGCTCTGATTTTGCCGGATAGTTGCCCTTTCAGTTGATTGAAAGCTGCCTGTACCTGGCGGGATGCCTCGGCACCGATCAAATCCATCACGGCTTCAGCCTGGGACAGATCCATTTTGCCATTGATAAAGGCCCGTTTGCTAAATTCGCCCGGTTCAGCCAGGCGAGCGCCGACAGAGATCAAACTGTCCAGAATCGCTTGCTTAACAGCCGTTCCACCGTGGCAGGAAATCTCAAATACATCTTCCCCGGTAAAAGAATGGGGTGCCTTAAAACAGCTAAGCACTACTTCATCCAGCCCTGCCCATGTGCCCACTGCTGTAGTATAGCCGGCCATTTCCGAAGGCTGCAGAGGGGTTATTGCATAAGGTTGAAACAATTGATCGCAGCATTCTGCCGCTTGCGGACCCGATAAACGCAGAACCGCCAGGCCACTTGCTCCCGGCGGTGTTGAAACTGCTGCGATGGTATCAGTTATCGCCTTCGTTATCATCCCAATAATCTTCTTTCTTAGTCTTAGATTCCTCGTCCGCTTCAGGTCCGATGACGATACAGCGTATCGGCTCATAACCCTCGCTCCAGGTTGTGATGCCCGGATAATCTGCCAGCGTAAGATGAATTTCACGCCTTTCCGCCGGTGTCATTGGCTTGAGCCTAAGTTTCCGGTTCTCATTCAGTACACGTTCTGCCGAACGGAGAGCGAGATCATGCAATTTCTTGTTTTGACGCTGGCGATAACCTGCTATATCCACGATAATACGCACATGTTCTTCAGTATGAGCATTAGCGGCCAGATTGGTCAGATATTGGATGGCATCCAGAGTTTCTCCTCTGCGGCCGATAGCGGGACCGAGATCCTCACCTTCAACTTCAATATGCAAGCTACTGCCCTCATCCAGCCAGGACGAGATACGGCCATGCATGCCCATGCCGCCCAGAACCTCTTGCAGATAGTCCAGTGCTGCATTTTCTGCTATTTCCAAGTCAGTACTTTCAGACTCGCTTCCCGATTCTCTTTCAGCCTCGACTTCGTGAGAGATTATTTCCTCTGCGACAAAAGTCTCCGCTTCAGCTGTTGTTTCTGTATCTTGTCCTGCCTCCTCATCGAAATAAATTCTGATACGCGCAGGCTTTCTGCCAAAACCTAGAAGGCCTCCGCTCTCACCTTCATCCAAAACTTCGATCACAACTTCATCAGCACTTAGATTTAATTCGGACAGGGCTTCGGAAATGGCAAGATCAACCGTCTTGCCGGTTTTTTCAATAAAACTACCCATCTATGGTCCTCCCAAGCGGAAAAGATTTCGTTCTAACGGCCTTTCCCGCGTTTTTTACTCTTTGACCCCTTGCCGGTCTCTTTATCTTCCTTGGTTGCAGATTGCGGAGCAGGCTCATCTGCTTCCGCGCCTCCCGCCAGCAGAACTCTGGCCGGCTTAATATACATCTGATAACTAATCACAGACTGCAAAATGAAGATTACATTGGACATCACCCAGTACAGCCCCATGGCTGAGGGCATCGTAAAGACGGTGAAGATCATCAGAATCGGCATAAACCACTGCATATATTTCATGGTTTTTTCAGAGGGATCCACTGTTGCCTGGCCGGCTTTGGCCGGATTATTTTTAGCGCGTTCAATCTCTGCTTTCGAAGGGGCCGGGCGCAAAACATTCAAGCGCGCAAAGCGCATGTTCAAGATCATGGTTATAATAGTCAGAAGCGGCAGAATCAGTAGGGGCAGTTCAATTCTCCAATTAGGACCGAACCAGTCCGCCGGATTATAAGATGGTACACGCCCCAGATCCATGCCCAAAAAGCTGGTGTTAACCAATTGGTCCGGTCGCAGCCAGCCCTGATTGACCGATTCGGCCAGTGCGCTGGCATTATTGGTCAGAGTATTAATAATCGGCAGATCGTTTTGCGCTGCAGTTTTGATCGCCGCCTCACTCAACAGACCCTTTCCCGCCAAAAATTCTGCAATCTTGGTGATATTTTCTACTGAGACCTGCCCGACATATTGCAAGGGTGCGCGGATAATGCGCCAGATCGGCCAGATGATGATCAGGGGAATCAAAGAGGTGAGACAGCCGCTGCCCATCGAAACTCCATTGTCTTTCATGAACTGCGTCAGCACCTGCTGCTGCTTCTGCGGATCTTTGGCATAATGCCGCCGGATATCGTTCATGGCAGGCTGCAGAAATTGCTGTCTGATCGTACTGCGCTGTGCCTTCAAGCGCATAGGAATCAATAACGCATTGAGAGCCAGCGTGAAGAAAATAATCACCAGGCCGTAATTGCCAATTACATAGTAAAGCCAGCTCAGAATAAAGCCGAATAATTTGTATAGAGGACTAAGCATACTCTAATAACCCCGATCTTAATAATATTATTCCGTATCAGCGGACAGGATCGTATCCGCCCTTGCTCAGCGGGTTGCAACGGAGGATACGTCCGACTGCTTTCAGCCCGCCCCGCAGTACACCATAACGAGAAATGGCATCAATCGCATACTGCGAACAGGTAGGTGTAAATCGACAGTGCCCTCGTGCTGCCTCCGAACGCCCCCTCTGGTAAATGCGGATCAGTCCAATCAGTTTTTTACTGACCCAGGAGCTGAGGCGAATCCGGGTGCTATTTCGGTTCCCGTCTATTGTAAATTTGTGATGGCAGCACTTATCAGTCACTTTCTTCTTCTTTCACCGCCAGTCCGGCTCTGACTATCATATCATTAAGTTCCTGACATAGGCTATGAAAATCAGGAGCCACCGGCTTTAATTTGGCGACCAGTATCAGATCCAGCCCCGGCCGAATCTGAAGCTCCGTCAGCCGCATGGCTTCACGCAGCAGTCGCTTCAGACGGTTGCGCTTAACAGCGGATTTTACTTTACGGCTTACAGTATATCCGACACGCGGCGGTCCCAGGTCTTTCCGCTGCCTGAAATGCAAAATCAGGCTCTCACTGCGCACTATTTTTCCCTTGCGGTAAGTCAGCGAGAAGTCGTGATTAGCTTTTATGGTCGGATACGGTTTATTATCTGTCATGAAAAAAAAGACCACATAGTCTGCGGTCTTAGTGTGAGAGTCTTTTTCTTCCCTTGAGTCGTCTTCTGGCCAGGATTTTGCGACCTGAGGCTTTTAGCATTCTCTTGCGAAAACCGTGTTCTCTTTTTCGCTGCCGTTTCTTCGGCTGATAGGTTCTTTTAGGCATATACTCCTCCTTTCGCACTGTGCCGGCTATTTATTAATATCTGTTCCTGCAGATCATACTGGATACAGGCCACAGTTACAGTCAACAGCCTGCCAATTATACTAACCCGGACCCTTTTCTGTCAAATTAGCGACAGGATTATGAGATGAAGTCTGCGTAAAGCTCTTCTGACAATACCAGGTCCAGCTCACCTATATAGCAAGTTATTCCTTCCTGCTTAACAAAGCCTTTCTTGTAGGCATAAAGCGGACATGATCCATCCAAGCCAAATACACCGCCTAAATCGAAAGCAGTATAATTTTGGTCTAGTGCCTGTTCTATCAGATGCCAAAGCAAGGCATTGGGTGCCTGAATTGATCTATATATGTCTAATGATGCCGCATAGAGAAAGGTCATTTTACGACCATAAGGCAACATCAGAGCGCCGCAGATATCCGTTCCCTCATAGCCGGCAAGGGTAATGCAGGATGTGGGGAAAGCCGTTAGCAAACGCTGAAAATAAGCTTTATCCCGCATAGCGATACCCTTGCGTTCAGACATGCTGTCTATCATCTGTGAAAAAATGGTGAGAGTATTCTCATCACGGCCCTGCCTATAACTGATATTATGTTTCAAGCCAACCCGGATATCGTAACGCTTTCTGGCGTCAAAGCCCATCAGAATTTCTTCAGCACTTTTCCCCTCTAAGTCTAAAACGGCATTGCAACGGGGTTGGGTGAAAGCCTTCAGGGGCAAATTCTCAGAGCGTACGACTAGACCCAGATCGGTAAAAAACTGTACCAGATGGGGATCGGCTGCCAATTCCGGATCAAAACGAACATAAAAAGCCTTGATTTCCTGAGCATAGGCTCTAAGATCAGCTAACATATCCCGCCAGATAGCAATATCACCCGGATCAATCACCGGTCCTCTACTGCAATAAATAAAGGGATGGCCATTGGCGGCTTTAATACTGAGGGCAGATACAGCGCCAACAACTACATCTTCTCTCTCATAAATAAAATAAGCCGATTGCCAGTTGTTTTTTACACAGGCCCAACCGCGGTCCTGATAGAAAGTAGCCCATGGCGACTGTTGCAAAAAAGCATCATAACGTTCCAGAGCTTGCCGGTCATTACAGTCAATTCTGCTCATATTCTCTCCTATCTTAGTTGGCGAGGTACAAAATGTTTCTTGTAGCGCAGCAATAGCTGTTTATCATATCTGTCCAGCATAAGGCGGCGTTTTAAGCTCAGATCAGGTCGATAGCGGTAGCAGACAATATAATTGCGCTTCTTAATCATCCGTGCAGCGAAGTCTCTACACTGTTCATCCTCAGTCATTGAAGTAACAACTTCCGGGGGCACAGATAGCCATAGGAAAGATTGATTATTGTCATAGACAGGTGCTGCGACTTTTCCCTCAACTAAATCAGCCACCACAGCCTCCGCTAAGTTGCAACCGGCAAGCATCGTATAATTGCTGGCCCGGCCCTGGCGCAGATTTATCTCGAAAATTTTATATTGCCCATCGCGATGATCATATTTGAAGTCAGCATTAACCATGCCGGTAAAAGTAATTTTTTCTAAGAAATCAGTCAGTTGCTGTGCCAAGTCCGGTGCTTTTATATCGCGGATAGCGGCATAATTGCCAATGTAAATCGGAGTTGGATCTTCCAGAATCGGTCTGCCCAAAGACAACATCCGTACTCTGCCCTCTTTGTCACAGTAACCATTGGCGACCAGACCGCAAGTATCATCGCCCGGAATATAGTCTTGGACAATCATGGCATCCGGATAGCTTTGGTCATAAACCAGAGTCAAGATCTGCTTGAGTCGCTCCGCATCTTCGACAAAATAGGCTTTCTCTTTCCCGGGGAAATCCAAAGGAAAGTAAGTGGTAGAATTGGACGGCTTACAAATCACAGGATAAGCAAAGGGCAGGCTCAGATCAAAAGGCGCATCACAGGCTCTGACTACAACTGTCTCCGGATAGGCCAGGCCATGTCGGTCACAGAGCTCATAAAAACGATCTTTCAGCATCAGATTTTCCATCAGAGCTTCAGAGACGAAAGGCAAGTGAAAAAGGTCTGCCAGTTGAGACTGATGCCTGATTGCCAATTCGGCATAATTGTCATTGGCGGCCAGCAGAATTAGATGATCATATTGCTGCTTTAATCTCTGACCCTCTCTAACCAGTGTTGCCACAAAAGTATCCGGCTGGTCAAAGTTGGGAAAAGTAATAACATCAATAATCTTGGACTTTTCTGTAAAGACCAGTCTGCTCTTGCCGATAGCCAGTGATTTAATGCCGTAAGCAGCATGAAATTGTACTGCAACCCCGTAAGTATTGAGATCAGTGCCCAGCAGGACAGGCAAAATCTTGCGCTCCGGCGTTCTGGATTGTTTTTTCATCATTACTCCTGATAGCAAAGTAATTACTGTCTTAGAACATCAGTATATCAGATAAGAATTGAGCAAAAACTGATTCTGCTATCGTTATCAATTATCAGAATATTTTCCGGGTGCCTGATGCCGCTACCAGGCAGATTATCCGCGCTCCCGCCGCTTGCAGCACTTCTGCACAAGTCAGCATGGTATATCCCGAAGTCAGAACATCATCAACTAAGATGAACTGACGGTCTCTGAGGGCCTGCTCTGTCACGTCCGGTGCCAGCGCAAAAGCGTCTTTGACATTACTTTTGCGCTCGGCCAGGGTTTTTAGTTCGCTTTGCCTGGCCGTTTCTCTGCTTCTGATTACCAGCGGCAATACTTCCAATCCCAGCTCAGCAGCAAGAAAGTCGGCCAGTAATTCGGATTGATTATAGCCGCGGCGAAGGCGCCTGTTATGGCTGAGCGGCATGGGGACAACAGCCGTCGGTCGGAGATGTGATCGTTTCAGCTCTTCTGCCAGTACGGCAGCCATCAGCGAGCCGAGGAGGCGGGCGTTCTCCAGGCGCCCGCCGAACTTCAGCCCCAGAATCAGTTCCCGGATCACGCCTTCGTAAAAAAAGACGGAGAAGAGGGGCGGCAGCGGTGTCCGACGCCAGTACGGAAGAGCCGTGTCTGTCGGGGGTTGATCTGCGAGGGCAGGGAAAGTCCGGGACAAAGCCAAATTAAAGGGCAGTCGGCTTAGGCAGTGACGGCAAATATAACGCAGATGGCCTTTTGCTTCCCGCTGCAAGTTGGCGGAACAAAGATAACAGCAGGGGGGAAACAGCAACTGCTCTAGGAAAGCAGGTCCGGATCTTGTCACGGCTGCTGCAGACTCGAGGGGTTCGAGTTATCATTCAATGCTATGTAGCGCTCGCCAGCAGTAAAATCATAGTCAGCTCGGAGCCGATACAGCGGCGGCTGTTGCAGCATCGCCGCGAGCAGTGTGCGCCTGTTGAGGGCGATTTCGTTTTGGATCATCATTCTTAGAGTAGCGTCTCTGCAGATCAGGAACAGATGCTGGCTGGCTCTGGTTACACCCGTATATAATAAATTCCTGGTTAAGAAAGTTGGCGTACTGTGCGGAATCACTAAAATCACATTGGGATATTCCGATCCCTGGCTTTTGTGGATTGTGATAGCATAGGCCAGCTCTAAATCTTCGAATTCATCGTCGGCGATTTCCGCCAGGCGTTCTTCTTCAAAGAGAACTTTCATCGTTTTAGCGGTCAGATTGAGCTCTGTGACAATGCCGCGTTCGCCATTCATGATACCCTGCCCTCTGGTTCCGTCAGCTACCAGCAGATAATCCAGCTCATAATTATTGCGAGTTTGAATCACCTTGTCACCGACCGCATAGGCCTGTATGCGATGAATAGCTGTGAAATCAGGCCCGCCTTGGGCAATCTCCTGCAGCGTCTTGTTCAGAGCAGTCACACCGGCTGCGCCTCTTCTCACAGCGGTCAGAATTTGCAATTCCGTCCCAATGTCTATGCCATATTCCCGGGGCAAAATGTCACGGACTAATTTGAAAACTGCTTGGGCCATTTCTGTCTCGCTGTTTTGCAAGACCAGCAAAAATGACGATTCCAGGCTTTGATCCAGAATTAGAGATTGTCCCGCTCGAATCCGGTGGGCATTACGCACAATCAGATTTACTTTCTCCTGGCGGAAAATCCGCACCAGTGTCGTTCGGGGGATCCTCTCCTGTGCCAGAAGATCGCGCAGCACCTGTCCGGGACCGACAGATGGCAGCTGATCGCTGTCGCCGATCAACAGAACTCGCATCCCAGCCGGTATCGCAGCCAGCAGATGAGAAAATAGAGTGATATCCAGCATGGAACATTCGTCAACAATCAGATAATCACCGCTCAATTGCTCGGTCTGTTGCCAGATTGACTGTTGGTTGAAATCGTCTGTAAGTGGCTGGAGTTGCAAGAGACGGTGGATAGTCTTGGCCTCGACTTGACTTATTTCTGTCAGGCGCCGCGCTGCCCTGCCGGTGGGAGCTGCCAGCAGAATTTCAGCTCCCTGCGTCCGTAGGATCTCAACCAGGACCTTAACGATAGTCGTCTTGCCTGTGCCCGGTCCGCCGGTAAGGATTGAAAATGATCTGGTCAGGGCCATCAGCAGGGCTTGCTTTTGTTCCGAAGCCAGCTCCAGACTTAGAGCTGCCGCCGCAGAATCAATATCGCCGGCAACGGTCTTCAAATTTTGAAATCGGCTGTATTTTACCGGCCGCTCCGAGACCAGCTCTGATCCTATACTTGGAGTTTTCTGAGATCGCAAGCGTCCGGGGCGTTCACTAAGCAGCTCATCTATGCGAGCGGCGGCAAAAGTTGCCAACAGCCAATTGGTATCAAGGCAAGTGCCAATCTCCCCCTCGCCGCTAAATACTCTGGTTTGCTCCAGATAAAAGTCATCTTGGCTCATCACTTGGCGAATCACGGCTTCAGATAAGTTCAGCAAATAGCTTGTGCGTTTGATCAGATCCTGCTCAGGCATCCAAGTATCGCCTCTCGTCAGCATGGTGCGCAGAACCTGTAAAACACCGGCTCGGACACGTGCGGGATGTTGACCGGAAAAGCCCAGTTTGCCGGCCAGCTTGTCTGCCGTATCAAAGCCAATGCCCTCGACTTTGGCTGACAGGAGATAAGGATTGTCCTTAACAATCCTGATTGCCTCAGCGCCTAGTTGGCGGTAAATGCGTTGCACACGGGCAATGCCGATGCCAAGCGGCGTCAGCAGCAGAGCCAGTTCCTGCCAGGCTTGGCTGGCTTGAAAACCCCGGTGCAGCTTGTGGGCGGTTTTAGTGGAAATGCCCTGGACGGAAATTAGACGTTCGGGTTCTTCCGCAATAATTCTCAGTGTGTCGGCACCGAATTTTTGTACCAGACGTTTGGCCAGGACCGGACCAATGCCGGAAATAGCACCGGCAGCCAGATATGATTCTATGGCCTCGCCGATAGACGGCAGTTTAACTTTAACCAATGTGGTCTGAAATTGGAGACCATATTCTTTATGCTCAATCCAGTTCCCTGTGAAAACCGCCGTATCGCCAAGTTTGAGCGGCGGCATTACGCCGACTGCCACGAAATCCAGTTTCTCGCTCTCCACCTCAGCTACGGTAAAACCGTTATCCGTATTGACAAAGGTGAGCCTGGAAACTGTTCCGACTAATTCAATTGGCGCTTTTTGTCCGTTCAAAACTATTCCTCAGTCCGGCTGTTTGCATTAACTAGGTTTTTAATACTTTGATGATACAACAATAAACGCTCTGTCAGTATCAGGAAATCCGGCAACTGTCCCTGCCAAGCGACAAAGAGAGACCTCAGCGCTAAGATCGCGTTTTCGTAACAAATGAACTGATAATTGCTATCAATGGCGCTCTGTTGACAGGAAAAAATAGTGTGCTAGCATATTAAAGACCATTTAATTGAACTAAACAACTTAATAGTCATCTTATCAAGAGAGGCGGAGGGACTGGCCCTGTGAAGCCCGGCAACCGCGGAAAGCGGCGGTGCCAATTCCAGCAGACCACAGTGTGGTCTGGCAGATGAGGTCACTAGTTTCCGGCCTCGTCGTGAGGTCTTTTTTTATGTGGTGGCTGTTGAGAAGGAAAGGATAGAAAATGAAAGATAATAAAATTTGGCTATTCACTTCGGAGTCTGTAACAGAGGGCCATCCGGATAAATTATGTGATCAGGTGTCCGATGCCGTGCTTGACGCCATTCTGCAGAATGATCCGATGGCCAGGGTAGCCTGCGAAACAGTTGCAACTACCGGCCTGATCCTGGTTATGGGCGAGATTTCAACCACTTCATATGTGGATATTGCTCAAATTGCCCGCAATACTGTGCGCGATATCGGCTATACCCGCGATAAAGGCGGCTTCGATGCTGACAGCTGTGCTGTTATCCTCAGTATCGATGAACAGTCACCGGATATTTCTATGGGTGTTGACCAGGCTCTGGAGTATCGTGAAGGTCAGGAAGATACTTACAGTACCGGTGCCGGAGATCAGGGGCTAATGTTCGGTTATGCCAATAGAGATACCGAAGAACTGATGCCGTTACCGATCGTTTTGGCTCATCGCCTGACGAAACGGTTGGCTGAGGTCAGAAGATCTACTTCATCGGATATCCTTTATCCTGACGGCAAGGCTCAGGTCACGGTGGCTTATTGCGATGATCGGCCGGTCCATATCGATACCGTAGTTGTCTCCGCCCAGCATGCGGAAGGGGTCACTTTGTCTGAGCTCAGGGAATTGGTGATAGAGGAAGTAATCACACCTTCTCTGCCGGCGGAGCTGTTTGACGCAGATACCAAGATTTTTATCAATCCGACCGGACGCTTTGTTATCGGCGGGCCGCAGGGTGATACGGGGCTGACCGGACGCAAGATCATCTGCGATACTTACGGCGGTTTTGCCCATCACGGCGGCGGCGCCTTTTCAGGTAAAGATCCGACCAAGGTTGATCGCTCTGCCAGTTATGCCGCCCGGCATGTAGCTAAAAATATTGTTGCCGCAGGCTTGGCCAATGCCTGTGAAGTTCAGATCGCCTATGCTATCGGTGTGGCGCATCCTGTTTCGATCAATGTGAACAGCTTCGGTACGGGTGTGGTTTCGGATCAGCTTCTGTCCTCATATGTGGAAGAACTGTTTGACCTCAGGCCGGAAGCTATTATTCGTTCCTTCAATCTAAGACGGCCCATCTATCGCCAGATTTCCAACTATGGGCATTTTGGCCGCGCTGATCTGGATCTGCCTTGGGAAAG
>JAAYQX010000059.1 GCA_012519085.1 Clostridiaceae bacterium | reverse complement strand
GGTGTAGACATCCTCGGATACAGCGTAGCCTGTATATGCTTCTCCGCCGACGGTAACAGCGACTTCATAAGTGAAGCCCTCTGCCTTCGTCAGAGTAGCTACGTAATCGCTCATGTATTGGGCTGTGGCCTCGCCGCTCATGTCTTCGCCTAAGGTAACGTCGAAAACCTGGCCGGCCTTGGTGGCTGTGATCACGATGCTGCCGGTAACGGATGCAGCCGGTATGGTGTAGCTACCGTCGCCGTTGTCTGTGATTTCTACCTCTTCACCGCCCACCGTAGCACTTACAGTGTAGTCGTAGTAATCCACCGGTTCGGAGAAGGTGTAGTCCTCGCCGGGATCAGCTGTGCTGTTGCCACTGAAACCTTCAGGTAGGGTGACAGGGTAACCGCTAACCGTGATTTCAGTGCTATCATCAGCTACGGTCGCCTCAGGAGCATCACCGCTGATGGCGTCCCCTGAGGAGACCACTTTGGAGGAAGTCAGAATGACTTCAGATACACCGGTTGTCTTGGCGACAAAGGTCAGCACAAAGGGGGCAGTGCCTACATCACGGTCAAAGCCGTAACCCATGACGCGGACAATACCAATGTTAGGATCTTCAGGGTCTTCGCTTTGCCTGATGGTCAGACCCTCAATCTCAGTGGATGTCAGCTCCAGGATGGATTTATCATAGGAAAAGCTCATGTCAAAGGCGTTGTATGTGGTTTCGTCAGCGTTGTGGCCAACAGGGATGGTGATAAGAATGGTTTCGTCAGCTATGACAGACTGATCCTCAGGCATGGTCACATTGTAGGCGGGCTCTTCGGCAGGACTGGAAGAGATCAGTATGGGAAGATGATCAGCCGTCTCTGGCGGGATGACATTATATTTATCACCCCACTCATAATCATTGCCGACGTTGGTATAGTTATCGAAAACAATGTTGAAGTCTTCGTCCTCATAACCTGTTGCAAGAGAAACGAAGTCAATATAGAATTTGGCGATAGCATCTTCTGTAAGGTCTGATTTTGCGCGCAGGGTCAGCGTACATAAGGTGCCCGCATTGAGGGTATGGAGCATGAGCTGATTGCCCATGGTGACCGATGAACAGTAGTACGGTTCAGGTAGCGGGGAAGTTGCATTTATATTGGCTATACTGCGTACATAGGCGTCTCCCTTTTTCATTTCTACCTGGTCGAACAGGTCTTTGTTCCAAATGATATTCCATTGCCAGATATAAGCATTCTCTACAGTTTGGTCAATGGACATGGTCAAAGTGATTTCTTCACCTGGTGCGACTTGGGACTTGTCAGCAGTCATTGTGACCCATACAGGCTCTTCTGCAGGATTGTCTGCAAAGACCATTGCGGGTAATGAGCCGATAATCAGTATCAGTATCAGAAAGATACTGATAGATTTTTTTCTTGTTGTTCTCATAAGGTTGTCCTTTCTTTTTGTATTTCTGTACTGTGGGAAGAGATGATCTCTCCTCACGGCTTACCAATTAGTCACCTACAGGGAGGTGGGTTATTACGCCGTTGATGTATTGCAGAATCAGAGTTACGTCTGTCGTATTTACCACCCCGTCCTTGTTTACATCTGCGGCCTCAAACTGTTCATCCGTTAGTTCGTTTCCATTCAAGCACGGCAGGAGAACAATAACGTCTTGGCTGCTCACTGTGCCGTTACCGTCGATATCGCCGTAGGTCGGCTCGGGATCGACTACAACATCTTCCTGCCAGATCAAAATGGGATAAGCCCCACCCTTCTTGAAGGCTGCGGACTCAAGGCCGCTATTGATGGTGGTAACGAAGTCGTCAGAAGCAAGGGTTTCGGCAGTAACAGCTGTGGCAAACTGTGTCGCTTCATCCTTGACTGAGCCGATGCCCTTTTCAGCAGTGCCTTCCAGATAGTAGAGATTTTCTGTGACGCCATTGACGTTGTTCAGAGTGCCTATAACAGCACCTTGTGTTCTTTCAGGCGTCTCTCGAACAAGTCCGACATTGAAACAGTTTTTGACAGTTGCATTGCCACAAAGGCCAACGACGCCACCCGCATTGTTACCGTCCGCGGCAATATAGCCGGTATTATAGGAAGCTGAGACTGTGCAGCCTGCACCCAGAGATGCGACGATACCTGCTGCCCCTGCACCGCTGGCAAAAATTTCTCCCGTATTAACACAGCTAAAAACGGTACCATTATTTACATTGCCGGCAATACCACCAACGTAAAACCTACCGCTAATATTGCCTGCATTGGAGCAGTTAATAAGGCTTGCGTAGTTGACATAACCTACGATACCGCCCACATACTGCCAGGTGCCGTCGACTGGATTGATCTTGATATTGATATCAGCGTGTACATTTGTGATATTCACGTACTGACCATAACCGATCACACCACCGGAGTACGCATTGGTAATTTTTCTTGTGGATGTCATGGTGATGGCACCCTCAACGGTCAGATTCTTGATTTCGACATAGGTAGCTGTTGAGCCGTTTACATAACCAAAGAGACCCTGATAGGGGACGATCGATGTTTTGGAATATGCGATAGAGAAATTGTAGATCTTATGACCCTGTCCATCGAATTTGCCGGCAAATCGTTTAGTAGTATTGCCAATTGGTGTCCAGTCATAGCCTGCCAGGTCGATGTCCGCAGTTAAAACAGCAGAGATACCGGTCGTGCCTCCGTTAACAGTCTGGGCGAACCAGGCCAATTCCGCTCCCGTACCGATCTGATAGACTCCACCGATAGCAGCGGGTTCAGTGGCGCTCGTGCCATCCCAGGCATTTTCTGCCGCCTGGACGATAGTGATGGTTTTTGTCAGGATGCCATCCACAACGTCTTCGGCATCAGCAGAGCCCAACTTCAGTGTAGCGTTCTGGCGGACGTAGCCAAATTTAGTCAATGTATATCCATACTCACCGTAGCCAAGGCCTCGGAAAATACCGTCCTCATCAGCGGTAAGCACATTGCCGTCGCGATCAGTCAAAGAGAAGATGTAGTCGGGAACGACACCTGCTTCATCTACAACATCAATCTTCAGATCGTAGGTAACTTTCTGATGGACGGTAATGGGAATGTCTGCCAGTCGGCTCAGCACAAAAGATACACCCACGGCTGAAAAGTTAGTGCCCACACCTGTATCAGTCATCTGATACAGGGTATCGAAAGGACTGGAGGCAGAATACATTGAGCCGAAAATATAGCCATTGGTAAGACTGTATTCCGCGGCACTCTCATCCTCGGGGAAGGCGATATCTTCGGGAATCCCCAGAGTAATGGAGGCGCGATCCATCTGCTGGTACTGACTCAATATTCCGTTGGTTTCAACCTCACCGGCACTGTAGCGCAGGTAATACGTTGTAGGGTTGAAAATGCCGGAAACCTTATTGATGGTACGGTATAGGCCGTCAAAGGTAACGGTCACATCGTCGCCGGGCATAATGAGTTCGCCAGGATTGGAGGCATTGACAACGGTTGCAGCCATCTCCGCCACACGGACCAGTCGGTAGGAAGTGCCACTAGCGTCAGTCATCTTGACAATAACGGTGCCACCCAAGGTGCCGGCGTTGCGGAACTTCAACATATCGGCATGATAGAAGCCATTTTCATCAGCGTTGACAGGCGTCCAACCGGACAGGGTACTCTGCAGGGCAGAGTTTGTCGTAACTATCGCATAGCTGACAGATACGTCACCGGAAGCATTGACGGTGAAATCCAGGGTGGGTGCGGTATCGGTGTTCAGGTAGTACCAAGTGTCATAGTTATAGTCCCACTCAGCGCCGCGGTCAGTATCAAGGCTGCCGTTGAAGCGGACAATTGCATCAGCACTGCCGGCTGCCTCATTTGTAATGACAAAGACGCCGGTACGCTCCGGTGCAGATGCAGGAAAGAGACCGCCATGACTGCCGTAGTCATCCTGTGCTGAGTACATCTCAATGGCATCGTAGGTTACAGCAACGATGTCCGTTGTACTGGGCGTCACATCAATCCAGTTGCCTGTCGCATTGCCACCGTTAACTAGGCTGATGTCGCCAGCGTTACCTTGAAGAACCTGGATATTAAAGTCAGGCTCCACCATAATATTGGCAACGTCAGAGTTGATCAGTTGCCACATACGGAAAGCGCGTACACGGTACTTATTCGTTGTGCTCATAAAGCCATCATGGTCAAGGAAAACCTGAAGGTCGGCTTCGTCACGAGTAGCCACAGTAGTAGCGAGATTAGAGAAGTCATGAGACGCTTTATTCGTGAATTCAGAGAAGGTAAAGACTTTCTCCGTTGACGAGGACAGATTTGCCAGCCAGCCAGCCTTGGTGACATAGACACCGCTGGGGTCTGTCAGACGCCAGGTATAGTTAGAGCTACCTTTACTGACTTTATATGTAATAGTCTTGGTGCCGTCCCCATTGACTACAGCCTCACCTACAGGTGCGACGACCCTGGTATTGAAGTTGTTGAACTGAAAATAGAGATCAAAGTTTGCCTCTGCAGGAACAACCGCACTAAGTGTGATAGCGGTATTGATCGACATCACTCGAGTTTCAACCGTATAGCCTTTAGAGGTTGTATTGTTGATCGTCTGAGTGAAAATGTAGTTTTCGGTATCGTAGGGATACGCATAGATATTGTACAGTGAGGCATTACCCGCGGCATAGGACATGAAGGGGTAGTAGGCACGGCCACTGCTGCCGTAGTGATCACCGGCATGGATCATGCTGCCGGTGACAGGCATGATCATCTCTGCATAGTAATCATCTGCGGTGAAATTAGTGTTATCGATCTTCTTGGATGTCGTATAGACGCTGACTACACGCAGGTAGATATCGTTACCGCCACCGCCGTAGATGTCCTTTTCCATGGGCAACTCCATGCTCTGGCCGCCCAGATAGACATCATAGGCTGAGGTCTCCGCATTCCAACCATAGGCCCTTGTGGAGTACCTACCGGTCTCAATGGTGGCATAGAACATATTGTAATTATCTACAACCGTGCCACTTGCTGTAGCGGTGGTATCTGTCTCATCGAAGGCACTGTTGGTGAAACTGATCTTCTCGTAGTCGTGCAGTTCATACTGTACTCCATCAATTACAACATAATCAGTCTCGCCCTCAATGATGGTATAATCCGCAGGATTGTAAATATACTCGACTTTATCTTCGCTATTGGTAAACCAGCCCACATAGTCGAAGAGGTCTCCGTCGATACCGGCTGTTTTGTAAAGTTCGAGTACAGGATATGTATCATGACTGCTGTAATTTTGGTCACGCCCCACATAGAAATTGACATTGGCCGGAACCGAGTCCATGACCTCCAAGGTAAGGACCCAGGTATCTGTGGAATAGCCGTAGCCATCGGTTGCTACGAATTCATAAAGATATGTGCCGGCTATATTATTGACCAGAGAGCTGTTGATACCGCCGTGTTCCATAGCCTGGAAACCTGTCAGATCGCCCCAGGTTTCACCTTCGTCTGAGGATTTACGGTAGAAATAACTCTTATATGTCAGGTTGTCGCCGTCAGGATCGGTGAAGATCAGACCGTTCATCAGATCGTCGAGCTGATAGGAATGCCCTGTCTGGATTACGACAGTCAGGTCTTCCACGCCTTCAACGAGAACGGGTACATTGTTCAGATTCTTGCCGCAGATATCGCAAATTCTGTCACCATTGGCGTCTTCACAAGTTTCACAGGTAAAGAGGTTTGAGGTGATAGTGCACTCCGCACTGACATCGCCAATGGTTGCGGAGATTATTGCCTCACCCTCACCTACAGCTGTGACTAGACCGTTCTGATCGACTGTTGCAGCCTCCTCATTGCTGGAAGTCCAATCAATCGTCCAGCCTGTTGCCTCAGCTGGCAGAACCGTGGCAGTTAGCTGCAAAGATTTGCTGTCTGCCATGTTGTAGAACAGGGTTTCCGCATTGGTGTTCAAGAGAATATCGGTAACGGCAATTGCACCCGCTTCAGAGACAGTCAGCCTCGCGGTAGCCGGTGCGATCTTGGCATCGGTCCCGTCTTTATAATGGGGGTCCAGAGCCATTAAATAATAAGTACCGGCGGTCTCGGGAGTGGTAAAGGTCAGACTGCCGTCAGTGGATGCGGTATCATACTCAACAGGTTCAACAAACTCCCAGTCGCTGTCATACAGAGCCACGGACAGGCCGGTTTTGGGTTCAAAATCGGTGCCGGTCTCAAAGGTGGTGCCCCAGCCTTGTGTTCGGACAGTCAAGCTTTCGCCCGGAGCGACGGTATAGGCATCCTGATCGAAGCAGGCAAAGTAACCGCTGTGATAAAAACTCCAGTTGGTGAACATAGCGACATCCCAGGTGTCTCCATCGGAAAGCAGGATGTAGTCGGAAGTGGCACCCCAGCCCCCACTCATATAGGGAAAGCAGTGGTTGCGGAAATACATCAGATTTTCATCATGACCCCAGAAATTGCTCATATAGAGACTGGTAGCGGAGCCTGTAATCTGCAGGGCTTGTTTACCGCAGCTTTCGTAGGCCGAATCCCAGTCCATATAGGAAATGCTCTTTTGCTCCGCATATTCCAGAACACCGGATGTACCTAAGCAGCACTGATCCTCATCCAAACCCATGTAGTAGCGTTCCAGCAGGTAGATGTAAAGGTGAAGGCCGGTGGGACGCTCGATAACCGTATCATTGGTATATCCACCGGAACCACCCTCTGTGCCGTAACGGTAATAATCTTCCAATCCGTATAAGGCTAAGTCGAAATAGGGTACCGTCACCTCCAAGTGAGACATTATTGTGTCATCACAGGCCAAGAGGGGGTAACCGTCATTAGACAGGGTTACGTAAACGGTAACGCTGGCTTGTGGAGTTTCGTCATAACCGTACTGTTCAGGTAAGCCCGCATTGCCCTCCTCAACTGTTATCACTAAGATATGGCTGGCTTCGGAAACTTCGCAACTTGCAGTCAGGGTAACATTATAGCTGCCAGGATTTTGAGTACTAAAGTAGAAAACTCCATCCACGATTTTGGTATGCTCATTTTCAACCGTAGTCTCAAAACTGTACGCCAGTGAGTGGTTATGACTGTCGGAGAAGACAGTATTCAGGTCCAAGCTGTACTGCTCTCCGGCATCAATGGTTGCAGTTGCAGGTGCGTCCGGCAGAATACTGATACAAGAGACAGCTTTTTCCGGTTCGGCCTCTGTTAACCGTTTACTACTTTCAGTAACAGGCAACAAAGAGGTGGAAGTTGCAAAAGCAGCGCTGGAGAAAATGCTGATCATTAGGATAATTGACAGCAATATAGTCCAGATACGCTTCATTCTAGATTGCATAGATACACTCCTTTCATAACATGATTATGTGATCGCCGTCCGGCGTCATAAACAGGCATAAAAAATCTCTCCCCCGGCGAATCTCTAAGGATGCTGGAAGAGAGATAAAGTCTGTGTTTCTCTTTAATTGTTATGATGTTCTGATTAACTACTGAGTATACCCATCAAAACAATACAGCCCTTGAATAAGTCTCCTGACTATGCTTCTACGCTTGAACCCGCCTTCTCACTGCAACTATCTTTTTCATTGCAGCAATGGCATCTTTGGGTCAAACTCCACAATACAGTTAGCCACATCATCTATAGCGATGAATCGGCCAGTGCACTCGTTTAAGGGTTCCACTCCTTAAGCTCTCTAACGTGCGTTCCTCTGGATTCAAAGTTTATATTCAATTGTGGTTTTACAATACACTTATCAAATATCTTTGTCAAACTAAAAAGCTAATCCTCTGTAGCCATTATCTACGGCATTTATTGAACAATAATTACCAAGGCTGAAGACAATATCCCCCGGGCGGCATCCTTGCTTGCCAGGAAAATTCCGCTGCTCTAAGATAGGAACAGCGGCAGCACTTCCATTTCTTTCGACGAAGACGTCCGCGAACCGTCCCGTTTACAGTGGCGAGAGAGGGTTGAGACCTGACTGCAAAAAAGGGGGAATTGGATGACAGAAAAGCTGGCACAGATCCTGGCAGCAAGGGAGCAACGGATGCTCCGCCTCCGGCAGGCTTTACTCGACTACCCCGATGCCTATCTGGTTTCAGTTAAGCTGAATATCCCCGGGCCGGAAAAAGTGTCTGTACTCACACCGCAGCTGCTGCAGGTGGCGATCACTTGTCTGGAGCAAAGGCTCAATCTGGCGGGAATTGACATCATCCACTCAGAGCAACAAACTACAGCTGCGGGCGAAGAAGCGCTCTATATACTGACGCCTGAGAGCGAGGCGGAGGACCCATTTCATAGGCGCCTTCGACAAAAAATCAAGCTCATGCTGGTGGAAATCGAGGATAGCGACCCTTTGGGCAGACTGTTTGATCTCGATCTCTGGCAGGGGGATTCCCAGGTTAAGCGCTCTGAACTAGGGCTGCCACCGCGCCGCTGCTTGCTCTGTGAGCAGGCTGCTGTCATCTGCGCGCGGGAACAAAGGCATTCGCTATCCGAGCTGAAGCAGAGTATAGATCTGCTGCTGCAAAATGACCCGCGGATATGCCATAATCAGGAGAGCTGTAAGACAACTAACGGCGCGGGCGGTTGAACTTCCAGTGCGGATTATAGCGGTTGAACTTCCAGTGCGAATTGTAATTGTATAGGTTGAAATAGTTGCTGAAAGTCAGGTAAAAAACAATATTGATTGAACTTTTATTGCCGGGTTGCCTTGGTTGCGAAAGTATGTCGGAGGTCAGATGACGAATGGCGGGAATGGTTGAGCTTCTTTTGCTGGCTCTGGGCCTCTCCGTAGATGCCATGGTGGCAGCTACCACGATCGGACTGTGCAAAGTCGATCTGAGAGCTAGAGACGGACTCAGGGTTGGTGCCTATTTTGGTGGCTTTCAAGCTTTGATGCCACTGCTGGGTTATCTGCTCGGCTCACAATTCAGGCGCTATGTGCAGCCCTTTGATCACTGGCTGATTCTGGGGCTGCTGCTCTTTGTCGGCGGCAAAATGATCTGGGAAGCAAGGCAATTCTCTGACACAGACAGCATCTCCGACCCTTGCTCACATTGGAGGCTCTTCATCTTAGCCATCGCCACTTCGCTCGACGCCCTGGCCGCCGGCATCTCACTCTCACTCAGTCAAGCCCCCATGCTGCGCTCTGTTGTGATTATCGGCCTGGTAACTTTTCTGCTCTCTTTTGCCGGAGCCATGTGGGGCCGCCTGCTGGGCAAGCGTTTTCGCAGCCTGGCCTCGATTGCTGGCGGCGTCATCTTAATTCTGATCGGGCTTAAAGTCGTGGTGGAGCATCTGTCGCAGGGAATTTAGAGTGCTGAATTTTGGCCTAGTAGCCGAAGTATATGCTCGAAACTACCAGTTGCTACTTGTCAAGGACTTTTTAATCATTTTCATTATTTTTTTCGTTGTTTTCGTGTTCCATTTCCCTAAGCATAATTCTTTTCAACTTGTCTTGCATTGTTTCGGTAGCATTTTCATTAAAGTGAACAATGACTTCATAAGTCGCTTTCCCAATTTTCTTAATTGTCTTTATTCCCGTATTCTGTTCTTTTTTATTTTCTTGCATATTGTTTCCTCCTGTTTTTTGTGCAATAAAAAAGCGATTAGATTTTTGTTTTTCTAATCGCCGTTTGTTGTTCTGATTGTTTTAATGTATGTTCTGCTTAAGTTTACCTGTTATAGTATCGTTCCCTCCGAAAGAATATCCACATATTTTTTATATACATATTGTCTGTATCTCTTCTTTTCCTCATCTACAAGTTCTAATATGCCAAGTTCCGTTAAGTTCTCCAAAATCTTATTGATGGTCGGCTTGCTGAGGTCTAATAAATCTTTTATATCATCTGCTTCTATAAACGGATGCTTCAGTAAATAATCATAAACTGAAAGCAGATTTGATATATTCCCTTTAGAAAATGAACGAATTTTTTCCGTGTCATTCTTTTTGAGTTCAACAATTTTTTGAATTGACATAATAGCATCTTCAGATATTTCACAAATACCTTCTATGAAAAATTTAATCCATTCTTCAAAATCTCCCTTGATACGAACATTATTGAGAAGTTCATAATATTTATTCCTGTTTTTTTTAAAAAAATAACTTAAATATAAAACAGGATATTTAATCAAGCCTTGTTCCTTTAAAAACAAGACAATGAGCAATCTACCCATTCTTCCGTTTCCATCTAAAAACGGGTGTATCGTTTCAAACTGATAGTGAATTAAGGCAATCTTTATCAGATTTGAAATTGCAGTTTCCTCGTACATATATTTTTCTAAATCACTGAGGCAAATATCCATCTCACTTGGTGCAGGCGGAATAAAGCTTGCATTTTGTAGTGTTGAACCTGCATGACCTATCCAATTTTGAGATTTTCTAAATTCACCCGGCATTTTTTCTTCCCCTCTGACATTAGATAACAACACTGCATGGGTTTCTTTAATCAATCTCATACATAAAGGCAAGTCATTTAGTCTTTTGAAAGCGTAGTTGGTTGCTTTGATGTAGTTGACTATTTCTTCGGTATCTTTTATTTTTTCGTTTTTCCTATCCTTTTGCAACACATCAACAAGCGAAGCCTGTGTTCCCTCTATTTGAGAACTGATTACAGCTTCTTTTTGGACATACATGGATACGAAAAGGTCAATATCCGGAAGCGTAATCGCCATGCCGTCTAATCTTCCTAAAAGTAGATATGCTCTATTTATCAATCTATTCATGTCATCATTTATATTTATTTTTAAGTCTTTTAGATTATGAGGAATAAAGCACTTGTAATCACTCTGCATTCTCTTTAATATTCCGGCTCTATTATTTTCCAATTTCAAGATCATCACCTCGTAAGTTAAATTTATTTTACTTAAAGCAAGCATACCTTTTCTAAGTAAAATTTTCAAGCATTTATTTTGCTTACAAGCAAGGTTAGACCTCTAAGTAAAATTTCTTTTCAAATAGTGATTGGCTTTTTTGCTTTTTCTAATCGCCGTAAATGGTGTTGTCATTTTAGGTGGTGGAATGCGTTTTAACGCTTCTTTGTATTTCTTAGGTAGATTTTGGTCTTTACGCTCTATAAATGCCTGTCCACCGCTTTATATGACGGTTAAAAATGCAATCCTTTGTCGTAATCTTCTAAATTGGGTATCTTGCTCCTATTTTCCTGTGATAGTTTTCCCTTATCCTGTTCGTACCAATGTAAAATTGTCGCATAGTGGTCTTTGTAGTCTTTTCCTTTGCCTTTAATGTATCGTGACAGCTTATCTATCATCGTTTCCGTATAGCTCTGTAACTTCTCCTTTAGACTTTCATACTCTTTATCAGATAATTTTACATTTTGATATTCTCCAAAAAGATGGGGGTGGGGGAGGACATTGTCCTTTTCTATTTCTATATCTCGAATATCTATTGAAATTTGTGGTAGGTCCCGGTGTTGCTCACCGGAACCTACCTGGTAGAAAGATGAGAAGATTTAAGAGGGGGTGGTAATCCTTCTCATCCGGCTTAACTAAGGTGCCTAATTCTCATTTAGCTTTTTCAGATTAGAAACGGCCCGTTCAGCAAGAGGAATCAATACCTGTTTATCGCCATTTTCATTAATGGCCAGGGCAATCACAAAGGGACCGTAAGTATCGTCATTTACCAAGACACAAAGTGCCGGATATCCTCCATAATTTGATGTATACCAATAAGCATCATCGCCGAGATTGGGAATATCCTCCACAAAAGTCTGTGCTTTCCTGCCCCCATCAAATATGTCCTGGGAACCGGTGGCAAACCGATTTTCACGAGTCAACTCATCCTTGGCATAGAAGAGATCAAACCGCAGTTCCACCCTCTTCAGGGAATCGGGACTTCCCTCAGGGTCGGCATGGAGAATATAGTCCACTTGAGACATACGGTCTTCAACGTCTGGGTTAATTTCTCCCACATTGTGAAGTCCTGTGATCTCCTCAATCTCGTCTATATTGAGATAGTTTTCAGGGGAAAGCCGTGGCGCGGCCTTAAATACTGACTTATATTTTGCTTCCAGCACTTGGACTTCTTTCGCAGTGCCACTGTCGCGTTTGATCTCAAAAACCATGTCCACAGGAGCATACTCGTTATCAAAACTTTGCTTGACCACAAAGCTAATTTCTTTCCAGTCTTCCGGGATTATCATACCCGTATAGACTTGCTCACTTTTTCCATTAGCAATGTCCGTGTCCAGAGTTGGCAGTTTTTTGCCGCTATAGGAATAGAGTGCATCCATGCTGCGGCTGTATTCTTCGCCGTCCACCGTGGCAATGCAGGAAGATCGGGAGGTAAAGCTAATATCCAGATCATTATTTCTTTCATTTTTCAGAGTTAAGACGGGATACATAAAGATACAGCCTGCCGGCGGCGGATCAAAGAGCCCTTTCTCATCATCGAAAAGCAAATAATCGAAGGTGATGCGAATCCCATCGCGCTCCAGCTCTTGCTGCAAATTGACTTTACCTTTTCTACCATCAAATATCATTCCTTCAGCCGAGGTGAAGACTTCTTCCTCGGTGTCATCCTCTGACTCTTCGTCAGAATCAACATCTTCCTGTTCAGCAATTTCTTTTGTGGACTGATCCGCTTGTTCTTCCTTCTCTTTGTCTTTTTCCTTGGAGCTACACGATGTGAGAAGGAGGATAAGGATTAGTAGAATTGCAAATAGCTTTTTCATAGAACACCTCCTATATATTTTCTAGATAATGTACGATGAGTTACGCACATTTCCGGAGGAACAGGTTCTCTCCTTACTTGGTAAAATATTTTTACGGAAAAACAAGCAAAGATGAAAAAACCACGTCTAAGAACATTATACAATCAAATGGGAATGTAATAAAGAAAAGTTTTTGCTATGACGTGCAGGAAAGAAAATTAGATTGTTTCAATGATTAAAGAAAGAGTGAAGTAGGTAACAGCTAAGAGATCGGCAGCACCGCCCGGGCTTAAATTTTGAACTTGAAAATCGGCATCGAGCCGGCGCAGGGCTGTCTCCCAGCTGTTACTATGAGCGTGATAGCGCAGATAGTCGGTGGCGGCTGATTGGGCATACCGAAGTCCTGCTAAGCCTCCCCGCTTGATTAAAG
>JAAYQX010000058.1 GCA_012519085.1 Clostridiaceae bacterium | reverse complement strand
GCGATACCAGGGAGCAGACCTTGCATCTGATCCGGCAATTGGAAATTCTGCTGCCGGATCGCAGACCACGCATTGTTGTCGGCTATGCTCCGCCTTTCTATCCCGCCATCTCTTATCTTGATTCGGATGATACCTTCTATAAATTGGTTGACCGTGGCATTAAAGTTGCTCTGAATCAAGCTGACAAACACGAGGGAGCCCCGGTAAAATCCATCGTAGATCAGAAGTGTCAGGCCGAGGAAATGAGTTCGGGTAGCGCAATCACAAGCCGGACTGTGGATACTGATTATACAGCCGACGGGCCTTATCTCCTCGATAACGGCAAAGAGCTCAAGGTTAAAACCTACTACCCCTATATCTCTGATCTCAGTTACTTGGCGCTTCCCTATACTGCCTATGAACTGCAAGTCATGCAAGATAATATGCCGACTCTCGGTCGCAGCTACCAAGTACCTCTGCAAACGATGAAAGCACTTGACCTGCCTGTGATCAATCTCGGTGGCTACGGTTTCGATGCTCACAAATGGACGGAGCGGGTCGAGCGCGACTATAGCTTACGCATCCTGCCGAAACTGCTGGAAAGCATTGTTATGGAAATTCTCGGGAAATGAAGTAAAAAACCTGCTCCCTGAGGCCCGGATTAAGTTAAAATAAAAATATTAAGTGAATCGTCGACCATACTCACTGCCTCATTACGTAAACCGGGCCGACCAATTTAAAGCAGAAAGTGAGAACAATTTTGGGAGCATTAGGCGAAAAATTCAAAGAAGTGACAGTTTCCGTTCTGCCGATAACTATTCTTGTTACTATCCTCCATTTCACTTTTACACCATTACCCTTGCTGATGTTCTGGCGCTTCATTATCGGCGCTGTTACAATCATCATTGGTCTGGCGATCTTTTTGCTCGGTGTTGACTTGGGAGCGACCCCGATCGCTCAATATGGCGGCCGAGTCCTGGTCAAATCCAACAAAATGTGGTTTGTCTTTGCCGGCGGTTTATTCTTTGGCTTTCTAATCTCGGTTGCGGAACCGGATCTGCAGATCTTGGCAGATCAGATCTCTCATTTCACAGGTGGCATACTCGGACGCTGGCAGATCATTATTATTGTCTCTATCGGTGTCGGTCTACTGATCGCGATCGGACTTTGGCGTATACTCCGCCGCATCCGCCTTAAATATGTGCTTTATATCACCTATGCGATCATATTTATACTTGCTGTCTTCGTCCCTCCTGCCTTTCATGCTTTCGCCTTTGACGCTTCGGGAGCAACTACAGGTGCAATCACCACGCCTTTTATTCTGGCACTGGCCGCAGGCGTGGCTCACGTCCATGATGGTCGGACCAAAGATGCCACCGACAGCTTTGGACTGGCCGGGCTGGCCTCAGCCGGAGCCATTGTAGCCGTCCTCTTCCGGGGCATTTTTGCCCGTAATATGACTATCGGTGGGGATATTGACATGCCCTCAGTCAGCCCCGAGGGGCACTTGCTCAGCTCTTTCATCAAGATTATCCCCCGCTTTGTCCGAGAAGCATTTCTCTCAATCGCGCCCTTAATTATCATTTTCCTGCTGATGCAGTTTTTTGCGCTTAAATTGAGAAAACGCCAGGTTGTCCGCGTGCTGATCGGTCTTTTCTACTGTCTGATCGGTTTGGTTATCTTTCTGGTCGGAGTCACCGGCGGCTTCATGGAAGTAGGTTCACTGGTGGGCATAAAGCTCGCAGCTAAAGGCAACGGGCTGCTGCTCTTTTTTACCGGTTTTGGTCTTGGTATGTTAACGGTGCTCGCTGAACCGGCAGTCCCTGTACTCTCGAAGCAGGTTGAGTCAGAGACCTCGGGCAATATCCCGCGCAAACTCGTCCTGATCTTCCTTTCCGGCGGTGTTGCCATCTCCGGCGGTCTCTCCATGCTGCGCGTACTGATACCCGGGCTGGCGCTCTGGCATTTGCTCCTGCCCGGCTATTTGATTGTGATGCTGCTCAGCATCTGGACGCCCGATATCTTCATCGGCGTCGCTTTTGACGCCGGCGGCGTAGCATCCGGTCCCATGACCGCAACTTTCATCCTGGCCTTTGCCCAGGGCGCCGCCCATGAAATCGAAACCGCGGACATTCTGCTCGACGGTTTCGGTATTATTGCTCTCGTCGCTATGATGCCCCTGATTGCTCTGCAAACACTAGGCATCATCTATCGCATCAGAACCTCTCGCAATAACAAGAAAACACTGACAAAAGGAGAAGCCAATGACTGATTACGCAGAATTTCAGGTTCCTTACAGCCTGGTCGTTGTGATTGCGCCGCATGGGCAGGCGAATAAGATCGTGCATTTCGCCCGCGAACATGGCAGTAGCGGTGCCACCATCGTACCCGTCCACGGCTCGCGAAAAAACAAATGGCTACGCCTTTTTGAAATCGCCGACATTAGGCGCGAACTGATCATGATGGCTGTCCGCCACGATGTCGCCGGGCAATTGATCGCAGACATCGCTGCTAAATTTAACTTCAAAGCCAAAAACACCGGTATTGCGTTTTCTCTACCCATCTCTCATCTGCTGGGTAAAGACCGGGCAGTCTTTGATGAAGTGGCTGAAAGCGGCAAGTACAGTGCGCCTCTTGGTTCTGCCCTCTTTGTCATCGTTGACGAAGGCGTTTCCGATGAGATTATTGATCTCTCCTATCGGGAGGAAGTCCGCGGTGCAACCGTTATTCCGGCTATCGGCTCAGCCGAAACCAGTAATCTGATCTTCAATTTCCCCATTTCGCCGCAAAAGGAATTGATTCTCTATGTGGGAAACACGGCCAAGATTAGTAAACTGCAGCAAACCATTTCCGCTGCGCTCGAGATAGACCGCCCCGGCAGCGGTATCAGCTTCTATATTCCCGTCGAACACGCAGTCGGCCTGGAAAAGGAGGATGACTAGGATGAACAAGCCAATTTTGCAATCCATCCTGCCGATCCAGTGCAGTCTGTATCGGACGAGAAGAAGTCCGCGGTGCGACCGTTATTTCGGCTCTTGGTTCAGCCGCAACCGGTAATCCGGTCTCAGGGAGAATTGAAATGAATAAACCAACACATCATGCATTGATCGTCTTTGTCGCCAGGGGCCTGGCCGACGATGTCATGGATATCGCTCGTGACGGCGGTGCCACCGGCGGTACGATCATACACGCCAGAGGCTGCGGTCATCACGATAGCCACAGTTTTCTCAGTTTCCCGCTCGACACTGAACGTGATATAGTCCTGATCGTCCTGCCTGTTGAATTGACCAGACCCATCGCCCACGCCATCGCTGAACAGATGCAGCTCGACGAACCGGGCAATGGTTTTCTTTTCACGCTGGACATTGATCAGGCGACCGGTATCGCCAAGCCCTTATAATCCGGAGGAGCCTGCGTTAAATACCGACCGGCAGCAGTATTGAGTGTGAGTGCAAAAGCTATGTTTAGGCGCCTTCAATCAGTGGGCGTCTTCGATTAATACTAAATGACAGTGCTAATATCTGGTAGCGAGGACAGTGCTAGTATCTGGTAGCGAGGAATTCATCCAGAAGTCGAGCCGCACTCATCACCAATTTGGGACAGGGACTTTCGTCCAGCTTACTCAGGGTTTTATTAATCTGCGTCAGGCCGGCGCCTGCCTCCGGTTCCGGCAGAGCAAGCAGTTCCCAGCAGCGCAACGAGCCCTGTTCCGCCTCAAAGAGAACCGCGAAGTCGAAACTGCGCCTGCGGTGAAACTCTTTCGCCGCCTTGTCAGCCGGATCAGTATTCCCGACCACGAGTCCCAGTGCCATCAGCGCTCCGGTCAAAGCACCGCAGACCTCGCCCGAACCGCCGATACCGCCACCGAACGAAGACGCAACCCGCGCTGCTGTTTCGCGATCCAGTCCTGTAATATCCTCAAATGCCAACAGCACTGACTGCGCGCAGTTATAGCCCTGCGCAAATAGCTCGCCCGCAAGTTTAGAATGATCACTTGTTTGATTCATATATACCTCTTAAATTAATTGAAATCGATATTCGTTAATCGATATTAACTCTATTGCACATTATGCCACTGCCAAGTCCTTAATGCAGATGGGCAGAGTAATTGAAACCAACTTTAATGCCTTTAGTAATCGCCTAATAATCGTCTAAGTGTAGACCCGAAATGCAGTAATAATCGCCTAAGCGTAAGCCCGCAATGCAGCATCTACGCTTGGGAACCAACTGCTCGGCGGACCTATTTAGCGTAAACTCACAATGCTGCAGTATCTACGCTTGGGAGACAACTGCTCAGCGGACCTACGGCTTCACTGTGTAACCGTAGTTGTTGACCGAGAGAGTCAGAATCGAACCGGCAAAATCAAAATGGGCACGTGCGTATTCGACTATGGGCTCCGGATCTAAGGTCAAGGCAATTACGGTTGGACCGGCGCCGCTGAGGTACACGCCGCTGACATCATCCAGTTGCTGCAATGACTTCAGTTGCTCATACTCTCTGACAAAGGGCTTGCGATAAGGCTCATGCAAATTATCGGCAAAGAAAATTGATAATTGATCATAATCCCTGGTAATCAAGCTGGCCGTCAGCATGGTTGAGTTAGCTACATTCTCGATGGCTTCGCTGCGCGAGATCGTATCCGGCAGGACTCGCCGCACCTGAGCGGTCGAAAGGGTATATTCCGGTACGAAACAGATAAAGCGCAGCTGCGGATCAAGCTCATAGCGTTTGTAATAGACCTTGCCGTCCCGGACTGCCGAGATCACCAAGCCCCCAAATAGTGCCGGAGCTACATTATCCGGATGTCCCTCGATCTCGGTAGCCAAAGCCAGTAAAGATTCATTGTCCAGGCGCCGCTCACTCTCATTAGCCAGCACTAATCCGCCTACGATCAAACTCGCCGATGAACCCAGGCCACTGGACGACGGGATATTAGCTTGCACGATATGCACCCGCCGCTCGGGCACAGGTCTGTCTATAAACTCATAGTAGCGACGGAAAGCCTTGTCCGCCAACGTCGGTCTCTTCGCTGGACCGTCAAGCAGCTCATATGTGTTAGCCAGAGACAGCCCAATCCCCAAAACGTCAAATCCCGGTCCGATATTCGCTGTTGTAGCCGTCACTTCAACCCTCATTTCCAACACCTCCTCTCCTAATGTTGTCATATCGTCCTGTCGTTATTAAGTTATCTCAAAGCCCTGGTAGAGCACAATTATCCGAAGAAATTTGGTAGAACACAATAATCCGGTGCAGTAAAGTTTGTTTTAACAAGCAAAGTGCAACTTACTTGACCGAACAGCCATCTACACATTGCTCGATCGTCGGCAATATCTCCTCTAGTGCCAATACTGTCGGAGCCAGCTTGAAATCTTTCAATTTAGATCTGATACTGTGAGGCGCCGTCGTATCCGTCAGTTTCTCCAGGCGCTCTATTTTTGCGGTAAGCCCTGTCGTCTCAACCGTCAGCGTAGACTGCCCGGCCTTTTCCCCGGCCTTTTCCCCGGCGGCTTTTTTCCCGGCCTTTAAATCTGCCGCCGCTATAACACCAACACCAGCACTGCTCGCGCTATCGCCGCTTTCATCACTGCACTCCACTGCTGCCAATACCGCATCGCTGAATTTATACGGGCTCGCCGTTGACACAATCAGGCAATAATTTGTTGCCAATTCGGCCGCGCCATAGGCGACTGCAGTATGCGGGTCAATCAGGTATTGGTATTTGACGAAGGCGTCACGGATCAGTGCGGTGGTCTCCGGATCGGTTTTATGCTTCGATCTCAGATCGGAGGGAAAGTCCAGCGGCCAGTCAAAACAACCGCTTTCCGCCAGTGAACGATAACAGCCGGCGATCAACTCACTGTCCCCCTCGCACAAGAGATGCAGATATCTTTCCAGATTACTGGAGACCAGAATATCCATCGAGGGGGAGATTGTCTTGGCGAATTCGCGACGGCTGTCATATCTGCCGCTGGCAAAAAAGTCCGTCAGCACCTTGTTCGTATTGGAAGCGCAGATTATGTTCCCCAGGGGCAAGCCCATTGCTTTCGCATAGATGGCAGCCAGAATGTCGCCAAAGTTGCCTGTAGGAACCGAAACATCCAGAATGGCACCTTCGTCAATTCTGCGGGCAGCTACCAGCTGTTGATAAGCATAAAAGTAATAGACGATCTGCGGCACCAGGCGGCCGATATTGATGGAATTGGCGGAGGAGAGATCCTTGCTCCGCTTGGCCGCTAACTGACGGATGTCGGTATTGACAAAAGCCTGTTTGACCGCACGCTGGGCATCGTCGAAATTGCCGGCGATGGCAAAGACATGAGCATTACTGTCGCACACGGCTTCCATCTGCAGTTGCTGAATCTCCGAGACACCGCCGTCCGGATAGAGAACCATGATCTCGGTGCCTTCTTGACCGGCGAAACCCTCAAGGGCTGCGCTGCCGGTGTCTCCGGATGTAGCGACCATGATGAAAGCAGTTTCGCCCCGCCCTGTCAAGCGATATGACTCGCGCAGCAAACCCGGCAACAGGCTTAGAGCCATATCTTTGAATGAGGCAGTCGGACCGTGATAGAGCTCCAAGAAGGCATAATCGTCGAAGTCCCGGAGCTGCACAATCTCATGGGAATCAAATTTGTTATATCCCGCTATAATCCGGGACAAAACAGACTGTGAAAATTCCGGGAAGAATAGACCTAATATATGCCGGGCCAGCTCACGATAAGTCGTGGGCAAAGTGCGCCAATTCACTGCCGGCAGTCGCTCAGGCACATATAAGCCGCCGTCCGGCGCCAACCCGGCAATAATGGCCTCCGGCCCGCTGACAAAATCTGTTCGACTCCTGGTTGAATGATATTTCATGGATCTCATAGTTCCCATAATACACTTGGCTATCTGCTGCCACTAGTTTTGCAACTGATCGACCTGGCTACCCGCAGTCATCAGCTGCATATCCCATAGATTCGACTTCCCACAGTCCTCAGTTGCGCACTTCATGTATTTAGCTTTGCCGCGGCTATCAGCCTTATTACGGCAGGTTCTAATATCCTCGGTTGCGCACTTCAGGTATTTAGCTTTGCCGCGGCTATCAGCTTAATACCTCATAGATCTGCATCAGATCAGACAGGACTGAAAATGCCGTCGGCCTACCGCCCGCACCCAGACCGGAAAAAGTCAGAGTTCCGGCATTTGAGGTGCGCAAAATAATGGCGTTTTCACCATTATCCAGAGAACCAAGCAGCTGATCGCGCTCGACTGCTGTGGGTTTGACGGTAGCTGTAATCTCACCCTTTTCATCTCTGGTAGCTTTGGCTACCAATTTGATACGTTGGCCCTGAGACAGGGCTTGTTCGATTTCCGCTTTTGTGACACCGGTAATGCCCGTACAAGAGATATCCGACTCCAATACCGGCTGCTTGAAGGCCAGTGAAGACAAAATCCGCAACTTATACATTGTGTCATAGCCTTCAACGTCCGAGCTGGGATCAGCTTCGGAAAAGCCTAAGGCTTGAGCTTCTGCCAGGGCAGTGTCGTAGTCAAGTCCTGCTTCCATGCGGGACAATAGATAATTACAGGTGCCGTTGAGGACGCCTTCGATCTCCAAGACTTCATTGAGGGCGGAGATATTCTTCATCAGAATCAGGATTGGAACGGCTCCGGCGACCGCAGCTTCATAGCGGAAAGCGACCTCGTGTTTGGACGCCAGTTCCGTCAGCTCTTCCAGATACTTGGATAATAAGGCTTTATTGGCAGTGATCAGATGCTTGCCGGCTGAAATGCTGCGCCGCAAAGGCTCAATCATATTTTTAACATCGCCGGTCAATTCGATCAGCACATCGATCTCAGGATCAGCAATAATATCCGCGACTTCAGTCGTCATCAGGGGAAAAGCCTCCGAGGATTTATGCTTTGCCATATCCCGTTCCAAAATCCGTTTGATCCGGATCTTCTGCTTCAGACATGCCTCCATCTCAGCTTTTCTTTCTGCCAGTACAGTAAAAACTGCGCTGCCCACTGTGCCAAAACCCAAAAGACCTATATTAATCATAATAAATTCCTACAATTCCTTATTATTTATATTTATCTTAACAAAGAGCTTATCTCAAAAGCTTACCTCACAAGCTTATCTCACGAGCTTATCTCAAGAGCTTATCTCAAGAGCTTATCTCAAGAGCTTATCTCAAGAGCTTATCTCAAGAGCTTATCTCAAGAGCTTATCTAACAAGTTTATCTCAATTTAGTACTAATAAGCTTACCCTAGCTGAGCTCAATCATCCAGTGCTGCGAATGCGTCCTGCTATTTTCTGCACTTTCCCTGCATGAATTTGTCATGTATAGCTCTGATCGCATCCTCAAAGTCATCATTACTGACCCCGACAATGATATTCATTTCACTTGAGCCCTGGCTGATCATACGCACATTGATACCTTTTTCGGCTAGTGCCGTGAACAACGTAGCACTCGTGCCCTTGGTACTAATCATGCCGCGCCCGACCACCGCAATTACCGCTAGTCCGTCCTCAAAGACAATCCGGTCCGGATCGCAATAAATTGAGATTTCTTCGCGTATCTTTTTCTCCTTGGCATTAATCAATGGCGTAGCCACCACCACGGAAATGGTATCAATGCTGGTCGGCATATGCTCGATCGGGATATCATTCGTCTCGAAAACGCTGAGCAGCTTGCGGTAAAAACTCGGTTCCTCCGACATATGCGTCTTCTCTACGCGCACTACGGTATAGTCTTTTTTGCCGGAGATACCTGTCACTACCTGCTCTCGTTCACCGGCCATACTGTCGGATACAATCAAAGTTCCCACATCTTCAGGTGTATTTGTGTTTTTAATATGAATCGGGATATTCAGATCGCGGACAGGGAAAATCGCTTCCTCATGCAAGACCATGGCACCCATATACGACAATTCGCGCAGCTCGTTATAGGTAATGGATTTGATCGGTGCGCTATGCTTCACAATCGCCGGATCAGCAGCCAGAAAACCCGAGACATCCGTCCAGTTTTCATAAACTGATGCCTCCATGCCCGCTGCCATAATAGCACCGGTGATGTCTGACCCGCCGCGTGAGAAGGTCTGGAATTCACCCTTCTCATTGAGACCATAGAAGCCGGGCACAACTACCCGTTCGTCCGCTCCGATCTTGTCCCGGATCAGTACTGAACTGGCCTCAACATCTGCTTTGCCACCCTTGATCCGGATCACTGTCTCAGCGTCGACAAAACGAAAACCCAAATAATCCGCCAGCAGCTTGGCGCACAAATACTCACCACGACTGGCGCAGAAGTCCGACCCCGCACCGCCGGAGATCGCCGCCTGTACACCGTCCAGTTCCTGTTCAATCCTGATCGCCAACCCCAGTTCATCACGGATCTGTATGAACCGCTCCCGCACCACATTATAGATTTCGTCAAATAGTAGATTATGACTTGCCAGCTGATAGCACATCAGAAGCAGATCCGTCACTTTAT
Source organism: Clostridiaceae bacterium (assembly GCA_012519085.1). Taxonomy (GTDB): domain Bacteria; phylum Bacillota; class Clostridia; order Saccharofermentanales; family DTU023; genus UBA1046. Next base: position 5,440 of record JAAYQX010000058.1, on the reverse strand, counting down.
GCTTCTCAGCACCGCCTTTACCAGGCGCCGAAGGCACTAATACTCGCCGCCCCGGCTCGGCCTCCATAATCGCTTTCACATTGCGGAACTGGGCGCTATTCAACAGCGACGATCCGCCAAATTTACAGACTATAAGATTATTCATATTTATACCTCAACACTCAATCCCAGAAATTGTACCAAAAAAGAGCTCAACGTGCAGCTTTGCTAACGACTGGCCAGTTTAACGACCGGCCTGCTTAGAGTATTTCAGCTTGTATACTAAGCGCATGATCCAGGCCTCCCACATAGGCAGAGGCGGCGTACCTGCCAACTCAGCTATATTGGCTGCGCGGGCGTTTTTCTCCAAAACAGCGCGCACATTCCTGGCCTCAGACAGATCCTGGCCGTAACAGATGGCCATACCCCGCTCAGGATCAAAGGCCACATTAGCGGAACCCCGCCTGTGCCCGGCACTAACGCCGCAAATCTGGGCAAAGTCGTCCAGATAGGGTCTGAGTCGGCGGCTAAGCCAAGGCTTAACCTCGGCATCGGTCGATACAGAGACAGCTTCATCTGAGGTTGACTGCAAGGCGCGGGCAAGGTTTTCCTCCTCAGTGCTATCGTCATTAATATCCGGCCGCTGCCTAGTTTTACGGCCGAGGCGGTCCTCATAGATACTTATGGCAAAACGTTCCAGATCCCGGGCCAGTCTGACACAAGTCTCCGTAGTTTCCGCCAGGACGAAAGCGCCATGCCGTGACATAAGAATAGCCCTGGCTGCGGTCTGAGCAAGTGTAGTTTCCATTTTGCGGTGCAAGTTTTTGCTGCCGGGCAAACCGTAGGCACTTAAGGGAAGGCAGGAACCGGCCAAGAGAGGCTGCCATTCTGCGCTGATAGCTATATCTGTGTCAAGCAGTGAGATAGCCGAGGCATAGACTTGGTGTGTATGGGCTACCACTCTCACTGCAGGGAAATGGCGATAGACCAAGGCATGCATCGGAGCTTCAGAGGAAGGTTTATAGCCCCCCTCATCCAGGACTTTACCACTCACTGCTGAAACTTTAACCAGATCAGAGGGCGCCATGCCCTCGTAAGCCCGACCCGAGGGAGTGATAACAAAAGACTCCTCATCCAGGCGGGCACTGAAATTGCCCCAGGTGCGGACGACCAGCCCTGTCTCTAAAAATTTTTGCGCCAGATCAACCACTGTCCGGCGAATTTCCTGTTCCCTGCCCTGCTGCATATTTCTTTCCTGCTTAATCCAATCTGACCACATTGGCAAAGGCGCGATCAAAGGCAGCCAGTGCCTGGTCGATCATCTCCTCGCTGTAGGCAGCGCTGGTATAAAGCCGGCTGCCCGCCAGTGTAACCAGTCCTTCTGCCATATAGGCGGCACCCATATGTTCCATTTCCGCCTTGCGGGCTGAGGTTTCGTTCAAAACCTTAAGGATAGTCCAGGGCTTCTTCCAGTTTACAACAAAATGCATGGTACCGACTGTCTCAAGATGGCAAATGGAACCTTGGTTAAAAGCCACAAAGGGCAGATTATGTTTTTTAATTAGCTGTTTCAGTCCGGCCGTCAGACGATCACCCATGGCATTGGCCTGATCGCAGGCCTTAGTCTCTTGAATTAGTTTTATGGTGTAATAGCCGGCCAGGGCGGAAAGAGGCGTAGCAGCCATGGTGCCGCCAACCAGGGCTTTCTTCACCTTATCACCGGTCTGGATGCCGGCTGCTAAATACTTGCGGTATTCTTCCTTACCGCCTATACCCCCGGCACCAGGATAGCCGCCACCAATCACCTTGCCGAAGACGGTCAAATCCGGTTCAATACCCATTATGCCCTGGGCACCGTGAGGCGAAAGACGGAATGCAGTGACGACTTCATCAAAGATAAGAAGAGCACCGTATTTCTTACAGAGTTCAGCCGCACCCTTGACAAAATCGATACTGATCGGGCGTGTGCCGCTTTCAGGGCCGACAGGCTCTATCATAACGGCCGCTGTACCTCCGCGCAGGGAATTACGCCGCAACTTGCGTTCCAACGACTTAAGATCGCCGGGAAAAAACTCATCGATGCCCTTAAAGATAAAGCGGGGAATGCCGTGGGCCTGAGTGAATTTGCTGCCCGGAACACGAATACCGTAGGCATGCTGATCGCTCCAGCCGTGGTAAGCACCGCCCATCTTTAAAATATGCTTCTTCTTAGTGGCCAGTCGGGCAATCCGGATAGCTGCCATGCAAGCCTCTGTCCCCGAGTTCAGCAGACGCAACCAGTTAACAGAAGGGATCAATTCAGTTACCAGCTTGGCAATATGAAACTCATATTCGTGGAAAAGGCCGGTTGAGGGGCCGCAGGTATTAAGAAGATGAATAACCTTTTCCCTGACCTCAGGCGGATTTGATCCCAAAACAGTAGGGCCGCCGGCCTGTAAAAAGTCAAAATATCTATTGCCGTCCAAGTCCTCCAGATAAGCCCCTTCCGCCTTGGTAAAGACCAGAGGAAAGGGATGGTTGAAGGCCAGATTATGCTGGACACCGCCCGGTATATATTTAACAGCCTGCTGCACCATGTCATAACTTTGCCGGCATTTTTGACCGAAATACTCCTTTTCATATCTAGCTAAAGCGTCCGGCGCTATAGAATAAATCGGTTTTTTTATTAATTGGTCTAATTCTTCTATCTGCTGTCCTACTGTCGCAGCACTTAAGTCCACCATATGGGCCTCCTTAAAATTGAGTAATCACTCAATATAAATCTAGCATTGCTGACCGGCAAATGCAAGAATATATCGCTTGTAATTGGCTTTTCTTAGTTAAAGTGTTAAGATTAGACCTGATATCTGTTGAGTTTTCACTCAATATATTTTGGATTGCCGGTTTTAGATCAGGCTGGATGCGGAGAAGAGCATGAGAACCTTTGTTAATGAGAGTTTTAAGCGCCTGGATGCAGACAAACAGGAACGGATCATTAGGGCCGCCGTCAATGAGTTTGCCGACCGAGGCTATGAGCTGGCTAATACGAACGACATTGCTGAGCGAGCCAAGATTAGCGTTGGTTCGCTCTTTCACTATTTCGACACGAAAGAAAATCTATTTTTATATATCGTGCAATATGGTTCCAGGATCATTGAGCAATACATAGGTCAAATCGTGGAAGATGAAACGAAGAGTGTGGCAGAGAGGATCGAACAACTGCTGCACTTGGTGGTGCGGACATCGCGCCAAGAGAAAACTCTAATTCGCCTCTATCACGAGATGTCCTCGCTTGGCAATAATGATCTTCTGACCAAGGTACCGCAAAGTCTGGAAAGCTTTACCGCCAGACACTATATTGCGATGCTGCAAGAGGGACAAAAAAAGGGTGAAGTCAGACCGGATCTGGATATCAGTCTGGCCGCCTTTGCTATGGACAATATCTTGATGTCTCTTCAGTATGCCTACTCCTGCGATTATTACAATATCCGTTTCCAAATCTACAACAATCCCTGGATTGATCAGGAAAAAAATGACGAAAAAGTCATTGCAGAAACGCTAAAGTTTTTATGTGGCGCTCTTTTAGTGCCGGAGAATGAACGGAAAGGTTAACAGCCATGATTATTCTAACCTATGATGTGGGCACAACGGGTGTCAAAACTTGCCTCTTTTCCATAGAAGACGAAGGCGGCCGCCAGGGTCCGCCTCTCTATATATTGGACTCATGTTTTGCCGAATATTCCTTGCGCATTCTGCCCAATGGCGGAGCAGAGCAGGACCCGGAGGAATGGTGGACGGCTCTCTGCCAAACGACACGGCAGCTCGCTGACCGCTGGCCGGAAGAATGCTCACTGATTGCCGGTATCAGTTTCTGCGCCCAGGCACAAAGCCTCGTCCTCCTCGACAAGGCCGCCCGCCCGGTCCGTCCCTCTATGAGCTATATGGATCAGCGTTCAGGAACTGTGCGCCGTGCTCACAGCGGGCGCGGCCCCAAAATTGCCGGTGCCGGTATACCTTTTCTCTTGCAGAGTCTCTATCATACCGGTGTCGTGGCCGGCAGCGACAAGGATCCGGTCTGGAAATATATCTGGGTAAAAGAAAACGAACCTGAAGTTTACGCCAGGATCTACAAATGGCTTGATGTCAAGGACGCTTTAATAGCCAAGATGACGGGGCGCTTTACCATGAGCAGGGATTCGGCCTTTGCCAGCATGATCATGGACAAGAACTTGGAGCCGCCACAGTTTAGCTCCGTCCTGATGAAAAGACTTCGCATATTAAAGCGCCATATGCCTGAAATTGTCAATTCAACAGACAAAGTGGGCTCTTTGCTGCCGGAGCCTGCGGCAGAACTGGATCTGCGACCGGGCATACCGGTCTTTTCCGGCGGCAGCGACTCTTCCCTGATCGGTGTGGGAGCCGGCTGTGTACGCCAGGGTATGACTCATGTCTACATGGGTACATCGGGCTGGGTATCCGCTGTAACCGAGAAGAATACCGTAGATACCTCAGCCATGATTGCTTCTGTCGTTGGTGTCCAGCCCGGCCTCTATAATTACTTTGCCGAGTTAGAAACAGCCGGCAAATGCCTGGAGTGGGTGCGTGATCATTTAGCCCTGGATGAGATTAATATCTATCTGGAAAAACTGGACGTGTCAGAGGATCCAAGTTCAGAATACGAAAGCCTCTACGACTATCTGTCCAAGGTTATTTCCGAAACAGAGGAAGGCTCGGGCGGTGTCATCTTCACTCCCTGGTTACATGGCAACCGCTGCCCCTTTGAAGACGCCAATGCGCGCGGCATTTTCTTTAATATCAGTTTAGAGACAGGCAAGACGGAACTGATCCGTTCCGTTGTCGAAGGTATCTGCTACCATATGCGTTGGTTCTTAGAAACCATACGGAAAAAAATTAAGACCGCAGACTCTGTCCGCTTTGTTGGCGGTGGCGCCCTGTCCGGTGTCACAGCCGGCATCCTGGCCAATGTCCTCCAGCTGCCGGTAGAGACAGTTCCGGAACCACAGAATGTCGGCGCCGTCGGCGCAGCTCTGGTCGCGGCAGTCGGTCTTGGTCGTATCAGAGACCTTACTGCTGCTGAAGATCTGATCCAACCGTGCCGTGTCTATCAACCGGATCCGCAGACTCGAGCCATACATGACCGAAACTATGCTGCTTTCACCAAGCTCTACGTCACCAATAAGAATCTATTCCGCCATCTAAACCAAGATGACGGCCTGTAAGCGAAGTCAAGCTTGCTCTTTAAATTAAGAAAATAGATTTGTATAACGAAAAAACAGCCGTCCGTCTTATGCCTCTTTAAGAAATTCTTCCAGCGCTTCAGTCGATAGGGGTCTCGAATAATAGTATCCCTGTATTTCATCACAATCCAGACTCTTCAAAAACTCCGCCTGCTCTTTGGTCTCAATTCCTTCTGCTGTTATTTCCGCCTTGAAGGTTCGGGCTAATAAAATTATTATGCCTG
>JAAYQX010000057.1 GCA_012519085.1 Clostridiaceae bacterium | reverse complement strand
GCAGCGCAGGAGCCGGTTGTATAGCCCAGACGGAGTTTTTTCCCATCTTTCACGATATATTCTTCCATAGGCATTACCGCATGATCTGGTAAAGAAGTGCATTGCAGATTGCTGCCGCCACATTGCTGCCGCCCTTGCGTCCCCTGGCAACAATATAAGGGACCTCGGATGCAATGATCAGTTCCTTGCTCTCTATCACATTTACAAAGCCAACAGGTACACCAATGATCAGCGCCGGAGCGAGTTTACCTTCCTCGATCATGCCATGCAGAGCAATCAGAGCGGTAGGGGCATTACCGATAACAAAAATGCAGGGCTTTGGCAACTTGGCTGCGCGTTCCATAGATACGATAGCCCTCGTGACACCGCGTTGTTTGGCTTCCTCTGCGACATCCGCATCCGACATAAAACAATGGACCGTACCCCCCAGCCGGCCAAGAATTGTTTTATTGATGCCGGATTTGGCCATCTGAGTATCAGTTACAATGTCGCAACTATTGCGAAGAGCATCAATACCCTTTGCTACTGCATCCTCAGAAAAGACCAAATTATCTGCGTAATCAAAATCGGCAGTGGTATGAATAACTCGCTTAATAACCGCTTCGTTTTGCGGGTCAAGAATTTTGTCACCCAGCAGCTCCGATATTATTTCAAAGCTGCGTTTTTCAATATCCATGGGTTTGATATTCTCAATCATAATGTTGTTTCTCTTTCAGACAGGTTTTATAAAAATTTACGGCAAAATCAGGATTCGAATAAAAATGCAAATGAGGATAACCGGCATAGAGCCGATCCGTTGCATGTACACAACCCCAGCTTTTTCCGGAAGCCTTCACTGCCGTAAAAGAATTTCCTAAATATTCACTGTCCCAACGATGGAATTCATGTGCAGCTATTTCTTCCCCGGCCTTGCAAAGCATATTATCCTCATTGGCTCTCAGGCGAATATAGCCGAATCTGGTCAATTTGCCGGTATCAAAACTTTTTCCGGGCAGATAACCGATCATAGGAATCTCGCCAATAGAATCCGTCAGATACATAAAGCCGCCGCTCTCTGCAATACAGGGTAGTCCTCGCTCAAGCGCAGCTTTTATTGAAACACGCATAGTGGTATTCTCGCTGAGCTGCCTCGCATAGAGCTCCGGATAACCACCGCCAAGATATAAGCCTTGGATATTGGGTGGCAATTCACGGTCAGATAAAGGACTGAAAGAAATTAATTCCGCCCCCATCTCTTTCAGTGCGTCCAGGCTATCCTCATAATAAAAGCAGAAAGCCTGATCCCTTGCTACTGCAATTCGGACCGGCTCTTGCCGGCGAGGTAATTGAATCGCTTGATAGGAAATCTTGGGAGCATTCATTGCTATCTCCAGTATTCCATCCAGATCAATGCTTTGCTCAGCTTGTGCGGCCAGTATTTGCAACTTTTCACGCAAGCCCTGTACTTCAGCCGCAGCAACCAGCCCCAAGTGACGGCTTTCTAAAGAACACTCCGGCAGCACAGGCATAAAGCCCAGAGGACGGACTTTGTTTGAAAACCGTTTCTGAATCTCCTGGGCCAGAACAGAATAAATCTTAGAGCTACATTGATTCAGAATAACACCCTTGATTTGATTATCGGGACAGAAGCCCAAAAAACCTTGAATGGTGGCTAAGATAGATAGTGACGCACCTTTAGCTCCGACAACAAGTACCACCGGGCTTTGTGTGACCTGCGAAACCTCGTAGGTGCTTGCGTTAGTGGTAGTCAAGCCCATACCGTCATAGAAGCCCATGACACCTTCAATAATGCTGATATCACGATCTGTCCCGTTCTTTGCCAGTAGATATTTCAGCACATTCTCCTGAAAAAAGAACAGGTCAAGATTGGCACTTTTGGCACCGATGATCTGACGGTGGAACATTGGATCTATATAATCCGGTCCGCACTTAAAAGCACCGACTTTTAATTTTCGATTGACCAATGCCTGCTGAATGGCACAGCTGATAGTTGTTTTCCCGCAGTCGCTGTTAGTTCCGGCCAGAACAACTCTGGGAATTATGTTATCCATACCTATATCTCCTGTTGGTTTCTGTTGCGATGAATAGGTCTACCCTTCTCTTCCGCCAGTTTCAGCAACTCAGTGCTTTATTGCTTAAATAGCCGCCGGTGTTCCGGCATCAACCACCGCTTCACACTGCAGCAAAAATAGTTTGCCTCCCAAATGGCGTATCCGTCATCGCTTCAAGCTCAACCTCACTTGATCGTGGAGCTATCAAAATGCAGGGTGTATTCTATCAGGTAAGGCTTACTCATAGCGACAGTGGAAGCACTGATAGCCATATCTACATCCAAAACGATCGGGATCTTGAAAGTAGAATTGCCCTCCGTCTGGATGGGATCATACTGAATGCCATCCACAATCATATATTCATAGTTGGGACTGCTCCACACTATCGTTGCGGTAATCGACTTACCATCAACCACGATTGTAGCCGGAGATTCCACATGTGCCCGGCCGGAACCACCGGACAATGTGACTTGAATTGTATGTGTGCCATCAGTCAGTTCTTTTTTACCACAGGTAGTTAAAAGAGAGCAGATGAGCAGACAGGAAAACAAGATTGCGATGGCGCGTCTCATAATATTACTCTTCAAAACCGGTATATCCGTGCGGCAACCGTGGATTATTTCTTTAGTAATTTTCATTTTCATTCCTCCGTTCGGTTAATAATTTTTTTTGGGATCAACCATGAAAAACAACAATTAAAGCTTCTCGTCGGAGGGGCGATTATCGGTTGTATTTTCAAAGTAGATATACACAAAAATGACCGGATATAGGTCCTTTTTGTGATCCACATCTGAAGGAAAAGGCATTATTCAGCTACTAATTTACAAAATAAAAAGCTGCGACAGTCTCTTCAAAGTGCCGCAGCCAATTTCCTGCAAATAGTATGCCCATTCCTCCATACCCGAGAGTTAATAGACATTGATCATTTAAGCAGGTCTCCTGACTCGCATATCGTAGGCTGACCGCATTGCCTTCTCAGGATAATACCCAATGGCTGACTTTCGTCACATGCGGCGCCTCCATGCGTACAGTGGCGGTACCGTTCCGGATTCTAACCGGATTCACTATTCTCCGTCTTTTCCTGTCGAAATTAACGGAACTTAAATGCAATATTCAACTAGGTATCAGTATGCTTCGCAAAGCCTCCTTTTGTCAATTATACGGCAGGCAGCAAATTACAATTGGCTCAGCTCGGGAGCTTCGATCTGGCCCCGCTGGTTACCGCAGAAATATGAAACATAATTTAGAAACGGCTCAAAGTTTACACCCCTGGCTTGCCAGCCCTTCTGGGTCAGAGAATAGCTCATGGCATCATGGATCAGTTTGCCGGCAAAAACCACCGTTTCATGCAGATCCCGTCCGGAAAAGATGCCGGCTGTGACAATGCTGGCGAACAAGTCGCCGGTGCCGTGCATTGCGGCTGCGACGCGCTGATGTCCGGTTTCAGCATAACTGCCGTCGCTGGAAGCCACGGCGTTCCAGATCAGGTTGTCATCATCACGTTCAATGCCTTTGAGAATGATATGTTCACAGCCTAGATCCAATAGCCGTTGACAGATCTCACGTGTCTGCTGTTCGCTCAGGGCCTGCCCCCTATATTCTTTATCCAGCAATACTGCAGCCTCCGTGATATTGGGTGTCAACAGATCAGCTGTGCTAACGAGTTTTTTCATTTCCTGGCACATCGCTTCTGTATAGGTAGCATAGACCGTGCCCTTATCACCCATTACAGGATCAACGATACACAGCATCTCCGGACGGCCGCGAAAGAAGTCCAGAATTATATCAATTTGCTCCAAGGAACCGAGAAAGCCGGTATAGGCGCCATCGATCTGCAGTCCGACTTGATCCCAGTGCCCCAAATAAGTCGGCAAATTCTCCGTAGTATCAAAGAAAGTATAGCTGCCGAAAGCGGTATGGGTCGAAAGATAAGATGTCGGAACCGGCATCGCTTCTAGTCCTGCTGCCGCCAAAACCGGGATTACGGTTGTGAGAGAGCAGCTGCCATAACCGCATAGATCATGGATGGCAGCAATTCTGGGAATTTGCACTTCGTCCGGAATAAACAATTTTGTCATATGCTCAAATCCTTATTTGCTTTTGTTGTTTTGGCGCATTAGCCAGTCTAGCAAATCAGTATATACATTCTCGCGGTTTATTTCATTAAAGATTTCATGCCTTGCTTCAGGATAGAGCTTAAGTTCCAGATCTGTACAGCCCAGCCGGCGATATAAAGCGCAAGCCTGCTTAACACCTTTGCCCTGATTGCCAATGGGGTCTTTCTCGCCGGACATAAAAATAAGGGGCAGCTTCCGATCCATCCGTTCCAGTTTATCTTTATTGCCAATCGCCTTTAGACCGCCGAAAAAGTCAAAATATGCCTGGGCGGTAAAGACAAAATTATCCCTTGGGTCGGCATTGTATTGGTCTACAATATCCTCATCTCTGGTCAGCCAATCATTTCTGGTTCTGGCCGGCTGGAAAAACTTGTTATTCTTACCCAGAGCCAGCCTGGTTAAAAACTCGCAGCGGTAACGAGGTCCCTTGGTTTTTACCTGATATGCTGCCAGGGACTTAGCAATTGCAAGCAGGAAATTTGGGTTCTGTCCGGTGCCGACAATAATTGCTCCGCTCAGATTATCTTGCGGCCAGCGCAGCAAATAATGTCTAACCAAGAAAGAACCCATGCTGTGACCGAAGAGAAAATACGGCAAGTCCGGATAATCCGCTGCAGTCGCCTGGCGCAAAGTATGCATATCAGCCAGGACTTTCCCCCAACCGTCTTCGTCGGCAAAGTAGCCCCAGTCCGCCTGAGTGAGAACAGAATCACCGTGACCCAGATGATCGTTAGCTACCACCAGGAAGCCTTGCTCAGTTAACCAACACCCGAGTTCGTCATAGCGATCGGCAAATTCGACCATACCATGGGCGATCTGCAAAACCCCTTTCGGCTCATCCGGCTGCCAAGACAAGACATTGATCCTGGTTTTGCCGTCAGCAGACAAAAAATCACTTTGCACCTTTCTCATATTTATCTCCTCTCGTTTTTCAGCGACCAAGCCCCTAGACTGTTATGTTATAACTGCTCAGTTAGACTTGCGCTGTCAATAATATGAACAGACTTGCTCGATTGCTCTCTGCCAGTCCTTGAGTCTCTGTCTGCTCTCTTCTGCCGTCATTCCGGGACGGAAAGTTTGGTTGACTTCTATGGTACGAGCTGCAATATCTATGTCGGACCAACAGCCGGCTTCCAGCCCGGCCAGGAGAGTTACTCCCAGTGCGGTCACTTCAAAGTCTACCGGTCTGCCAATCTCGATCTGCAAAATATCACTGAGAAAAGCCAAGAAAAAATCGCTCAAGACCAGGCCGCCGTCTACTTGGAGTGTCGTGAGCTGTAGTTGACTCTCCGCCTGCATGCTGTTGAAAATGGTTGCCGTCTGATAAGCAACCGCTTCAAAGACAGACCGCACCAGCTCTCCCTTGCCTGTTCCCTGCGTCATACCCATGAAAGAAGCTCTGACCCGGTCATTCCACCAGGGCGTGCCTAGACCCGATAAGGCGGGTACGAAATGGACAGCGCTCCGAGTATCAGCAGCTTTAGCAAGCTGATCTGCCTCGCTCGGATCAGCGATCAGATGCAGGCTGTCTTGCAGCCAGCTCAGAGCCGATCCGGCCGTAAAAAAGCTGCCCTCCAGGGCATAAGTTGTTTGACCATCCAAGCGCCAAGCGACGGTCGTCAACAAACCGGTGTCGGAATTAACCGGAGTAGTTCCCGTATTCATCAGCAAAAATCCGCCCGTGCCGAAAGTTGACTTGGCAGCGCCCTTTTGCAAGCAGTTTTGCCCGTAAAGAGCAGCTTGCTGATCGCCCAGCACTGCTAGAATCGGAATTGTCAGATCCGCCAGCTGCGCCCGGCCGAAATCATCGGCCGAATCTCTAATTTCCGGCAGCATCAATCGCGGAATATCAAAAAGATTCAGCAGCTCATCATCCCATTGTCCGGAATGGATATTGAACAGCATGGTCCGACTGGCATTGGAGCTGTCAGTGGCATGTACTTTTCCGCCTGTCAGCTGCCAGATCAGCCAGGTATCGATCGTGCCGCAGAGTAGTTCTCCTTGCTCGGCTCTGAGCTGGGCATCAGGTACTGCATCGAGGATAAAACGGATCTTACTGGCAGAAAAATAGGGATCGAGCGGTAAACCGGTTTTAGCTCTGATCATTGTTTCAGCCCCAGCCTGCCTAAGCTCGGCACAAATTTCCGCCGTCTGTCTGGATTGCCAAACGATCGCTTTTGCGATGGGAAGGCCGGTTTTTTTGTCCCAGACTACGGTTGTTTCCCTCTGATTGGTAATGCCCAGAGCAACAATGCGTCCGGACTCGACTGCCGGCTGCGAGATTGTCTCAGTCACCACCGCCAGGACTGAATGCCAGAGATCAATGGCATCGACTTCCACCCAGCCCGGCTGAGGGAAAATCAGCTCCAAGGCTCGCTGAGCTTTGTAGAGCGGTTTTCCCGCTTCGTCATAGACAATAGCACGGGAACTGGTTGTGCCCTGATCAATGGTCAGAATCAGCGGTTTCATACCGGCTCTCCGTTTCTGCCTCTTCCTCTCCCGCGCCAGTTGTTTCTGCCTCTTCTTCCACAGTCTGCGATTCAATCCCCTCTGCTCTCGTTACTTCACTTTCTGTCTCATCCGCCGCTTCTGTTTCTCCCTCTGCGGTCAACAAGTCAATGTCCGCTGTGACCATCTCACCGTTGATTAGGGGCGCACGCACTGCGGCAGAAGGCTGTGCCTGTTTGCCGGATAACGGTTCCGCTGCGGATAGAGATTGAGGATGCTGTTCCATTCTGTCCGCCTTCGTTAACCATTGTAAAAATGAGCTGCGCAAGCTATTCTGTCGACGCCGCTGCGCCGGCTTGATCAGGGTGCGGTCAAGCGGGTAAAATAAGCGACCGAATGTGATGTCCAACAACCAGGGGCAGAGACTGCCCAGTTCGATCTTGAGCAGGAAGTTCACCACCCCGGAAGCAGCTGAGGTTACTTCATCTTTCTGGTTCATATCGGTAATCAGGAAGAGATGATTGTGCGGTGCCGGTCTCGTTTCGCTTTGCTGATCAATATAGGCGATGCAATCGCGCAGCAGTCGATCCACAATCAATACATTCGGCATCGGCAAGTACAGCAGAAAGACTCGCTCGAACTTTTGCCGGCCAAAAGGCCAGAGCCTGCGAACCGGGCGCTCAAACACCAGTCCCATTGTCCGCCTGCCGGCCTCTACATAGCCTAGAGAACTGAGCCAGAGGATGGCTTCGGCGATCGGGTTCTCGGCGGCTCTGATTTGATGGGCTTGTTCAGGAGAGAGATGGAATTTTTTCATTGCGGCCAGGCGCCGCAGACTCTCTACATTGCCCGGATCGAAGCGCTCCAGCGCATAGCCGAAGAAGCTGTTTCTGATAAAAAGAGCAAACAGAAGCAGATAAAGGGCGATGGCAATCCAGAGTAGAGTCGAGAGCCAGCCCAAGTCTTTCAGTTCCGGAGTATTATTGATTTTGCGATACAGATAATATAATCCTGCTAAGAAGAGGATAAAGATAATAAGCTGATGAATAAAATTTCTAAGCCAGTTCCGTCTTGACATCTTGTTGCTGCCTTAATCTATCAGAATAATTTTCCATCTTAGCACCACGCCTGTTGATCACCGGATAATATCAGACGATTTGTCTGTCTTTGGTATAAAACCATTCCACCAATCTGTCCAAACCATACTGAATAAGTTTGATCAAGATAAAGAAAGCTAAGGGAATGGCTGCTATCAGTATCAAGATGATAACCAGGCGCAAAACCAACCAGAGCCCGCCAAGAATTATACCCAGGATCATGGAGAAGAGATAGCCCGCAAAATCGAACCAGCTAATAGCGCTCTCAATACTTTGATTCACCTCTGCAAAAACATATTCCTGCAGCCCTTCGATCTCCAGGACATACAGAGGCAAAACCGCTTGCAGCAGTGCCCAAAATCCCAGCAGAAACTTGAAGGCATAGAGCAACAGCACCAACGGACGGACATAGAGCGGCATCCGATAGTAGAAGCAGGCAATAATCGGCGTCACTAGCATAAGCATGATGAAGATGATCAGAGAAGCCGGCAGAGGGATGGCCTGAAGGATTCCCTGATAGGAGGGGAAAATGATCATTAAGACATAGACCAGCCCAACCAGTGCTGATACAAAGATATGGATTGCCGTATGTCGTCTGGTTTCGTAGTCAGTATCGGTCCAGACCGGTCCAATTAGGAATCCCTCCAGATAATCCATCTCCGCCTCCACCCGTTAATTGATACCATTATACAACAATAATTAGCCGGAAATAGACTGGTCGTTTTTTAGCTCTTCAGCAATCTCCTCCAGACGTCGTAAGCGATGATTCATACCTGATTTGCCGATCGGAGGTACCATCTGTTCTCCCAGCTCCCTAATCGAAAGCTCAGGCGCCTCCAGGCGTTTTTCGGCCGCCAGTCGCAGATTGTCAGGCAGGCTGCCCAGACCGGCTGTCGCTGCAATATAGCGAATGGCCTCCAATTGCCGGGAAGAAGTATCAACCTGGCGATTGGTATTAGCCTCATCACAATTCATCAGCCGGTTAACCCCGGCGGTAATCTCGTGCCGCACCCGGATATCGACATATTCGAGCAGCAGATCTGTCGCACCGGTCATGATCAAAAAATCGGAAATTTGCTCGGCATTCTTGATATATAGGATCGGAACGCCCCGCCGTACAGTACTGCTTGCCATCAGCCCCCAGTTTTTCAGTCTGGACCTCAACTCCTCCGCTGCTCTCTCACGAGCCAGCTGCCATTCCAAAGCAAATTGCAAATTCGGATCAGCCAGTGAACCGCAGGCCAGGAATGAATGGCTGAGAAACTCACTGCGGGAGAGTATCGAGTCGGCCACAAAACCTGCCGTCTCCAAGCGGGAACAAAACTCGTCATCAAGAGTGTCCCAACTGAATAACAACGCATTTCCTTTGACGAAGGCTTTACGCATATGTACCGCCAGCAGGGCCGACTGCGCAGCATCTACCAGGTAATCCACATATTCGATTTGCTCCGAAATAAAAGTGATCAGACCCTCGCCGGAGCGCCCGGCCACAGTCAAAACCAGACCCAGAATATCGCGGGCCTCACGCCGGCTTAGCTTTTTCCGGCTTCGAGCCAACAAATTGCCGCGCAGACGCTTGCTAAAAGAAGCTGACATTTAACCGGTCCGGCCTGTTCTGGCCATCGGTTCACCGGACCAGTCGCCAATAAACTCCACTTCCGGCTCCAAATCGATGCCGAACTGTTTTTTCACTTCGTCCTGAACTTTGATAAAGACGGCCATGATTTCTGACGACTTAGCCTTACCGTAATTGACAATAAAACCGGCATGTTTTTTCGAAACTCCGCAAGAACCCATGCGCAATCCCTTCAAACCTGCCTCTGTGATCAGCTTGCCGGCAAAATTTCCGGCCGGCCGCTTGAAAGCGCTGCCGCCACTCGCATATTCCAACGGCTGTGATTCGCGGCGCTTGCGGGCGTTTTCCGCCATCCGGCGATAGATAGCCTGACGCTCACCCTTTGCCAGCTGCAGCACAGTCTGAGTTATGATCCAATTATTGTTGGCAAAGACACTGCTGCGATAAGCATGCTCGTGTTCATCACCTTCGACCCAGCCCATTGTACCGGTCTGATCTATATACTGTGTTCTGATCACAAGGTTCTGAAACGATCCGTCATAGGCACCGGCATTCATACGCAGAGCACCGCCAATGCTGCCGGGTATCCCGCAGGCAAACTCCAGACCTGTCAGTGAATTGCGGGCTGCCAGAGCACAGGCTTCTGCAATGCTCAGTCCTGCCTGCAGAAACAGCTGATCGCCGGCAACATCATATCTGGCCATTTTGCTCGCCAGCAATAAAGTCACACCGGGAATACCCCGATCAGCCACCAGAACATTACAGCCTTTGCCCAATACCTGTAGCGGTATATCCTGCTCGTGACAGATTGCAACAATATCAGCGGCTGCCTCGGCAGTCTGAGGCTGAATTAATATTTCAGCCGGCCCGCCTGTCCTGAAATGTGTGTATTCCTCCAACGGATAATCAATTTTAATTTCGATATCAGTTAGATTGGTAAAATAATCCAGCATACTTGACATAATCAATGTTCCTTATTTTGAGATAGAGACTTGCACAATTTCTCTCAGTTGTACGCGATTTATCTACGGAGTCGGTGTCGGTGTCGGTGGCGACGGCGGTGTGTATACCGCATCTGCTGTAAGCGAGATATTTCCTTCCGGATCCGTATATTTAAGAGTAACTTTCCTCTGCCCGGTCAATGTGGGATCAGTAAGATCAGCAAAAGGTGAGGCAAATTCTATATAGTAGTTCCCCGCCTCGTGGGTATATTTGCCATCCAGAGCTACGCTCAGACTGCCTAAATTCTCCAGAAAAGTGAAAGTGCCGCGACTGCAGTTAGCAAGAGTCTTAAGATAAGCATCATCCGGATTTTCCGGATCATCGGGATCATCCGTGAGAGAAACAATATGTATAGCGATATTCGAGCTTAAAACCAAATTTTTTAGGTTTTCTTTGGTAGTTGTACTGCCGGAATCCTTGCCGTAGGTATAAACAACTAGAGCACCTGTATAATCTACATCATTCAGCTTCGTGATCGCCGCCCAGATAGCATCATAGATATGGCATTCCTTGTCTCCCTCTGCCGCAGGCACTATGGCATCGATCTCATTCAATAGTATCTCGGAATCGAGGGCGGTAGTATAGAAGATTGGATCAGGCATATTGTCCGGAACCAAATTGTGCGGTACGACAACCAAACCCATTCTGTTGATCACATTGCCTTCCGGCAAAACCTTTTTTACCAGCTCTTTGTGCGCATCCTTGACTGCTTGCGTACCGGTATCCGTCAGTGTATGGGCACTGGCTTCAATCAGAGACAAAATCTCAATATGGCCATCATCTATCAAGAGTCTGTCGATATCACTAGTATTCTCATCTACAGTTTCCGTCAGAGAAAACGACGCCAGCGGACCCGGTTTTAATTCCACACCATTTTCGTTCAATAAATTGAAATACAGTCGCACCGTTGGGAATTTGGAAGCAACAATATCATTAATCACCAGTTGTATATTTTCGGCAGTGCTTTCCGGCGTCGTAGATTCGGGAGTTGTATCCGGGGTTGTCGCCGGAGTTGTCTCAGTACCCTCACTACCCGTAGACTCTGCCGTATCAGAAGTATCACCAGAATCCGGAGTACCGGACTCGCTGGCAATCGGCTCCTCTATCGGTGCTGTCGTCGGCTCAGGTGTCGGCGCTGTGGTCGGTGCAGCCGTCGGTTTAGGCGTAGGGGTCGCGGTCGGTGCCACAGTCGGTTTAGGCGTAGGAGTCGCGGTCGGTGCCACCGTCGGTTTAGGTGTAGGAGTCGCGGTCGGTGTCGGCGTCATCATGACGATCTCGGGTTCAGCCGTTGTTTCCGGCGTAATAGTAGGTTGTACCTGCTCCGTCTCCGACGTCTGTACCGGCGGCATCGTCCAGACGAAATCATCAGGTATTGTCGCCAGAGTATCCTCCGGCCTTTCCAGATCCAAGGTCGGCAATGTCTGCCAATTAATGATCTCATTATTGGTGGCCTTATCCTCCGGTTGAGTAAACAACAATTTGTTGTCGTCCGACCCACCGCTCTTTAGCAGCAAGATTAGGATGCCCGCTATCAGAACAATAGCGGCCGCCACAGCAAGTAAAATCGGTATCAGCGGATTTTTCTCAGGGACGATCTCCTCGTACTCGTCCTCAAAGTAGTCATCCTGATCGGGAGGATAATAATCGGGATCTGTATCTGAAGCGTACATACTGGCACCTGCCGCCCTGCTGGCTGCTAGAGCTTCCGCTTCAGGATTGTTTATGCCGCAGTATGGACAAAATAGATCATCTTCATTGATCGGTTGTCCGCAATTATGACAATACATGCAGTTCACCTTTTTCATGAAGTGGCGAAGACGCTTTATTCAGGCCATGCCATTCTCAGATAAATATTGCCGTACTACCCATGCAGCCTTCGTCAAATCAAGCACACCTGATCATCCAATCAAGCATGTAGTTTGACTGTTATTATAATAGCTTGCGTCTTTCGACGCAATAATTGGCAATGTCAGCCTGTCTTAAGGAATGTTCTTTGAGCTGTTTTAACCTTTCCTGCCAATAACAAAATGCAGTGTCAGACGCTCTTAATGGAAGCGGTTCGGGTGTTCCGCAGGATCTATTTTGCCGCCCAGCTTTCTGATCGCCATGGCAAATTCATGCCAGGTTTTTTCATCGATCTGATTCTGATGAAGATGCAACCATGACTTCAAAAAAGCCATCGCGCGCGGATCACCGAAACTGGCCAGGCAACCGGCCCCAATCGCTTTTTCGCTCATATAATCAAAAGTGCGCAGGAGCAGCGTCAACACACCGGCTTTGTCACCTTTATGTTGCGCCTTGGCTATGGCATACATGACCAGATAAATGACAGGATGATCGGTCAGGTCTTCCCGAGAAATCAATGTTTCACTCAGCCATTCCATCAGCCAGGCAGGAGAATTGTAAGACGCGCCGCTAAGAAACTGGGCTGCCGCTTCTTGGATGACGGTATCAGGCCTATTGGTGGCGGCCAACTTTTCAACGATCAGAGGGATGTAGATAGCCGCCGTCGAGTTGGCAATCATAGTGAGGAAAGACGCCGCTATTCTTTGTGATGCCTGACTCTCGCAGACGGCATAGTCTATCTCTCCGGGCACAGGATTGATACCGTCAGAGGTTTCAGGAGCAGACTCAGCACCAGTCGCGAGGTCTGTGTCTGCGGCAGAACCGGAGCCAGCCTCAGCCGGGCTGGCTGATGCTGCAGTCTTAGCCGCACTTTTCTTGGCACAAGCAGGAATGGCACAGTCCTCGTTCTTTTTATCCTCATCTTGCATCGAGCTGCCCATGATAATCGTGACATTATCAAAATAATCCGGCAGATCAAACTCGCTCTCATCGTCACAAGCTTCAAAATCCGCCCGCATGATCTCCCGAACCAGTGCATCCATCGAATTGTCGCCGAATTTCTCCAGACTCCTGATCACCAGATCAGGCACAATCATCTCGCCATAAACACTCATGGTAGCTGCCAGACTGATCAACTCTTTGAGATCATCAATTTGGGAAATAAATTCAGCATTGTTCAGGCCCTCCATCGGCGACGGCTCCTGATACCATTTATTCATCAGATCAAGCGAATGCTTGAATACACGGTCTGACAGATCCTGTTCCGTCAGGCTGTCCATATCCCTGATCTGGCTGAACACATTTTCAAAACGGCTGCAAATTGCCTGATTCCAGGAAATAGTAAGCTCACGATATTGTTGATTATTCCAGATCTCTTCTGTCATATAGCCTCATCCATAATATATTCTTCAGCCGATAGAGCATTGCTCTATATATAATGATACACAATCAAACAAAATTTGAATACACAACAGACTTCTTCTCTTTCCGGACCAGTTAGAAAAAGCAGACCCGAAAGCACAGACAGTCAAAAGGCTTTTTTCTCTCAACAGAGCGGTTAATGCAGTATTATATCGATTATTAGTGTAAAAGTTGACAGAAACTTCCAGGCACTGGTACAATCATGAAGCGCTTTTAACCAAATCGCAATGGCGGTATAGCTCAGTTGGCCAGAGCATTCGGTTCATACCCGAAGAGTCGCAGGTTCAAATCCTGCTGCCGCTACCATGGCCCGATGGTCAAGCGGTTAAGACATCGCCCTTTCACGGCGGAATCACGGGTTCGATCCCCGTTCGGGTCACCATAGGGGGTGCTTAGCTCAGCAGGGAGAGCACTTCCTTCACACGGAAGGGGTCGTTGGTTCGAGTCCAATAGTACCCACCATGAAGCCTTGTAATGCTTGCATTGCAGGGCTTTTGTT
>JAAYQX010000056.1 GCA_012519085.1 Clostridiaceae bacterium | reverse complement strand
CAGTGTAGTTGTGAGTACAGGATCACTTTCATCCCAGATAAAATATTTAACTTTTTTGTACTCTGTCATGCGCTGATTTATTCGATGAATCTCAAGTGCGAGCCAGTTGCTGATGGAAGGATCATCCGTACCGATACCTTCAGGTAGAGCTTCGAGGTCAACTTGAAAACGGGCAGCCAGATCGATTGCTCCACGCTCTGTAGGTTCACCCCAGATCATAATATTTTTCACACCGGCCAGATCTGAAAAGAACATTTCCAACTCCTCCGGGAAGACATTTTTGCCGTTGGCCAGCACGATCATAGATTTGGCTCTGCCGGTGATATGCAAACAGTCATTATGATCGAAATAGCCGACATCTCCGGTTCTGAACCAGCCATCATCCGTCATAACCTCTCTGGTAGCTTCCTCGTTTTCATAGTAGCCCAGCATAACATTATCTCCCCGAGCCAGAATTTCCCCGGCTGTCTCTTTGCTGTCGGCCGGACCGTTCGAATCAATCGCCAGCGTAACATCACACATCGGGCGCCCCACACTTCCCATCACATTCATCGTCGGCGTGCAGGCCGATAGAATGGGCGACGTCTCCGTCAGGCCGTAACCGGAAAGGCAAACAATACCAATATCCTCAAAGAACTGCTGATGTTCCGCTGCCAGAGCAGCAGCACCACTGACAACCATAGACAATTCTCCGCCTAAGGCAGCATGGATATCTTTAAAGACCTTGCGCCGGATATCAATGCCCAGCTTGCCCAGGAAGCCGGTCAATTTCAGTCCGAAGCGGAGCTTTCCTGCCTTGCCTTGGTTTTCAATATTTTTCATAATCTGACGGTACAGAGTGCTGATCATCAGAGGCACCGTCAGGATTATATTGATATTCCAGCCTTTAAGATTTCGAGCCAATGTCCGTAGATTCTCATTAATACAGATGCTGACGCCTGTGGCCCAGAAACAATACATACCTACTGTATTTTCAAAAGTGTGATGCAATGGTAGAACTGATAAGGCACGCCAGCCTATTTGTAAAGGAATGGTTTTGATTCCTTGTTTGACATTGCTGACCAGATTGTGCTGACTGAGCATAACACCTTTGGACAAGGCTGTAGTGCCGGAAGTGAAATAGATAGCTGCCATGGTCTGATTGTCAATCGGCAGCGATCTGAACTCCTGTTTTTTCTCTGTCAGATGACGGCCGGAGGCAAGCAGATAATCAAAGCTCTGTAAATGGTCGATTCTGTCAAACACCTCATCAAATTTTTCCGGCTTGTCCAGCAAAATATAGGTATGTATCTGCGGGTTTTCCTTGGCAACCAGATATGCTGTATCGCGTTGAGCATAATCGAAGGCAAAAACTGTGACCTTTCCTCTTTGGCATAACCTGCTGACCTCATGATCTGCCAGCTGTTTATCCAGAGGAACACCAATCCCCAAGCCGAACACGGTTGCATTATGCACTATTACCCAAGGATAAGAATTGGCGCCGATGACAGCAATATGTTCTTTTTGCTGTTGTTCTAACTTGATCTTGCCCGCGCTTATCATGGCAGCCGCAAAGGAATTGATATCGTCTCTTAACTGTTCGTAATCTTTAGTAACAGTTTTTTCTCCATCAGTTTCCTTTTCATGAAAGATATAGGCCGGTATGCCCGGATATTTCTGAACAGAAACATCGAGCATCTCCCGTAAATTAGTAAAAGGTGTTGCAAAGTCAACTTGTTGTAATCCTTTAACAATTCTCATTTTGAACTCACTTTCTTTAATAAGTAATCTATTCTGTCGCAGGAGAAACGGCTTCCATAGCTCGTAAGGCACCCATAATCCCCTGTTCAGCGATAAACATTTCCGCCACCAGCTTAAAGGCCAGTGATTCGCAGACAAAAGCCAAATTCAGCTTGCTTAATGAAACTTGCAAACCATCAAATATCAACCATTTGTCCTCAGCCAGAGGTTCCAGCAAGAACGAAGTAGCTCGTCTTAAAGAATCCTCAATTTGGGCGCAAAAGCTGTCATATGCCTGTTCGATACTCATTAATCTGGTCTGCAGATTGATACCCGTATGGACAATCTGGGTTGGGATAATTTCTTTAAAAATACTCAGCACTATGAAGTAGGCAAAATGGATTCGCCTATATTTTCTGTTGACAGGCCTCGGCGCCAAACCCCATTTGATATAGTTTTGAACCATAGTGCCGGTAATAATAGCTCTCTCAGGGAAAAGAGGAACTAAAGCCTGCTCTATGTAGTCCAGCATCGGCTGTCGCAGCATTTCTTCCGCCGGCAATTCACTCCAGCGCGGCAAATGAAAGTCCCTCAGGACCTTTCCTCTGGTTAAAAATACATGATCTTCTTTTAGCTTCATTTCTCTTCTCCTGCGCTAAGTCAAATCATCACATTTGCATTGGCAGTTATTATAACTGCCAACGAATCTAACCGAAATAAACAAGCCTGTCAAGCCTTTTGGAAAAAATTCATAGAATAGATACCAACTTAAGCTGCAAAAAAGCCCTGTTCTGCAGCAGGATCTTAAAGACAACATTGTATTTCTTTGCTGTAGCAGGCAATTATGTTATTTTAATGGCATGGAAAAGAAAAGTGTATTGAAAATAGGTTTTGTCGGTGTCGGTACGATGGCTTCAGCAATTGTACGGAGCCTATTAAAATTCGGAACACGAGAGATGCAGATCTACTTGTCGCCACGCAATCGAGAAAATGCACAGCAACTGGCGCAGGAAGCAGATTATGTGCAGGTGATGGGCAACAATCAGGAAGTGCTGGACCAGGCTGAATGGATCGTACTGGCAGTCACACCGCAAATTGCGCCTAGTGTATTGGCGGAACTAAAGTTCAGATCTGATCATCATCTGATCAGCCTGATCTCTCCCATCTCACTGGAAAATACCAAAGCCATGCTGCCGGACTGGCTGCCGGTCAATAAGGTAATTCCGCTGCCCTTCATTCAATACGGCAAGGGTCCGATCCTGCTCTATCCTGATCATCCGGAGGTGGCAGAGATTTTCGACGAACTTGGAAGGCTGGTGATTGTCGAGAATGAATACCAGCTTGATGTTCTGATCACGGTCACGGCTCTGGTCAGTCCTTTCCTGCGCTTGCTCTCAGAGACAATCCGCTGGGGCGCAGAGCATGATTTGAGCCTGGAAAAGTCCGCCGACTACACACTAGCTTTCTTTGACGCCCTGGTGGATATGGCACGGCGAGCCGAGACTGATGAAGTGCTTAAAATCTGGCGGGAAATGACACCGGGCGGTCTGAATCAAAGGGCAACTAACTATCTGGAAGAGCGGGATGGCTTCAAAATGTGGCCCGATGCTCTGGATACTGTGCTTAAATTCTTTACTGAGGACGGATTAGAAGAGTCCAATAGCTAATGCAATCGGATGCCTAGCCGATCGGTAGTCAGGAATAAGTTGTACTATTGTTTGTGTCCGAATTTTAATTTTCGGCACCCAAAAAGCAATATAGCCGAAATCATCTTTGACAAAGGGCAGATAGGCGGATAGAATAAGCAAGCCAGCTCTTGCCGGTCAAAAACATAATCGAAACAGCTAACTACGGAGAAATACCCAAGAGGCCGAAGGGGACGGTTTGCTAAACCGTTAGTGGGGGCAACTCCAGCGAGGGTTCGAATCCCTCTTTCTCCACCATTGTCCTAAAACCCCTGATCTCATAGGGTTTTAGGACTTTTTTATTCTTTGAAAAGGCACAAATAACTCTTAGTCCAAAGTTTCCAGCAAGCGCTTTTGACATACTTCAAAAAGCATATACCGTGGACAAAAACAGTAGCTAATTTTATGTACTATTACAAGCAGACCAGCAGGCATACGCATACGGAAATAGAATATTAGCAAAGGAGAGAACTATTGTTGTGAAGAAGCATTCGCCAAAAATTGTCATCACTGGCTGGGGACTCTTGTTGCTATATTTGCTTATCAGCATTTTTGCTCCGCATTTGTACTGTCAACAAGTGCATGCAGCAGCGCTTGTGGAGCCGATCGCTGATTGCCGGGAAAGGGTTTTGTGTATTGACGATAATGAGCAAGCTCTTGAATGGCGCTTGCGCATGATAGATCTGGCGCAAGAAGAGCTGGTTTTAGTTACATTTTCCCTCAGAAATGATAATAGCGGGCAAGATATAATGTCAGCTTTATACAATGCGGCAGAGCGTGGAGTTACAGTAAAGATTTTGATTGATGGCATTCTCGGAACTTTCGAATTAGCGGGGAGTCATTATTTTTCCGCCTTAATTTCTCATCCCAATGTGCAGGCTAAGCTATACAATCCAATAAATATCTTGAAACTAAGGAAAGCTAATTACCGAATGCATGACAAATATATGATTGTGGATCACAATATTTATCTCTTGGGCGGAAGAAATACAAACGATATGTTCCTTGGCTCTTATGTGGACAAATATAAGATTGATCGGGATATTTTAGTTTACTCACAAGCTAACGGGCAATCAATGGCACAACTTAGGGAGTATTTTGATCGCATATGGAAATTGTCATGCAATAAAGAACCCTTGGCTGCAGTTATAAGTCAGATTGCGGATACTCAGGCAGATATGGCTAAGCGCTACCGGCAAATAAAAGATAGATATCCCGAGCCGGATCAAGAAATTGATTGGGAATCGGAAACGATAGAAACAAAGGGAATCATCTTGCTCACAAATCCTATAGAGCCTGAGAATAAAAAGCCTGAGCTATTGAGTGAAATGTATCAGATAATACAACAGGGGAAGTCCTTTATAATTGAGACTCCATATATTATCTGCGACGATAATATGTATGAGAAGCTTGGTCTTTTGAATAAGGATGGCAAAGACTTGCAGATAATTATTAATGCCGTAGAAAGCGGCGCCAATCCTTTTGGCTGTGCAGATTATCTAAACCACAAAGAAAATATTCAAAGGACCGGCTCAGATATATTTGAAGCGCTATGTGATCAATCTTTGCATCGAAAAACTATCCTGGTCGATGACTCGCTCAGTATTGTTGGCTCCTATAATTGGGACATAAGGAGCACATATTTGGATACAGGATCAATGCTAGCCATAAATTCTCCGGAATTGAATTCTCAACTAAGAAATTCGTCTCTTGATTTAATGAAGAAAAGCCGTCACATCGCTCCCGATGGAACCGAAACTTTAGGTGATGAATTTGTCCCGATTAAACTAAGCTTTGGTAAGCATCTCTTTTACAATATTCTCAGAATTGTAATTCTTCCCATTCGCAACTCACTGTAATTTGTTTGGAAAGCTGATTGACCTGTGATGGTTGGCGGATACTGATTGCCGGTCTCGGGTTTTCTGATCTAAAAGAAGGAGAACCTATTTTATAGCGTCTTCGGTAAAAAAGCAGTCTCTGTGACGGGGATGAGGATTATTTGCTCTGAGGGGGGATGGCATAGTAAAAAAGCGGTCTATGTTACGGGAATGATGATTATTTGTTCTGAATGGTGTGACATAGTAAAATAAGAAACAGGATTTTAATAGACGGAGGTACCAATATGGAGCATAAATTACCTAAGTTGCCTTTCAGCGAGGACGCACTGGAGCCGGTAATTTCCAAGGAAACTATCGAATATCACTATGGTAAGCATCATCAGACTTATGTCACAAATCTGAATAATCTTATAGTAGGAACTGAGTTTGCAGATATGGAGCTGGAGGATATTATTAAGAAGTCCAGCGGCGGCATCTTTAATAATGCGGCGCAGGTCTATAACCACACTTTCTACTGGAACTGTCTGGCACCGGAAGCCGGTGGCAAACCTACGGGCAAGTTAGCCGAGGCGATCGATGAGGCCTTTGGCTCGTTCGACAAATTTAAGGAATTGTTCTCGGCCAAGGCTATCGGAACTTTCGGTTCCGGCTGGGCTTGGCTAGTCAAGAATCAAGATGGCGGTCTGGAGATCGTCAGCACCAGCAATGCGGAAACTCCGATCACCAAGGGGCAGACGCCGCTTTTGACCTGTGATGTCTGGGAGCATGCCTATTATATCGATTACAGAAATGCCCGCGCTAAATATGTGGAAAAATTCTGGGATCTGGTCAATTGGGATTTTGTAGCCGGCAATTATTAGGCATTAGTTAGTTCAAATGGTACAAGTTAAAGGGCGGATCTGAAGTCCGCCCTTCTTTTTTGTCAGCCCGTTGTCACTGGCTTTTTAGTAGAAAAACACAGCACCTGAACGCTATTATCAGGTGCTGTGCATAAGATCGTTTGGCTATTATTAGCTTCTTGGTAAAACTTACTCTTTCGCCTTCTCCTCAACACTTGTCGTATTAGCTGGAATTAGCGGTCTCTTGCGAGTGATCATTACAACGATCAAGGTGACAGCGGTAAAAGCTATGCTGCTAAAGAGGAAGGGGAAACGTACCCCCTCATTGCCAGTCACTTTCCTAACGACAGAGAAGAAGTAGGGCGATACGAAACCGCCACCATCATAACCGACCATAATCAGGCTCATGCCCAGTGCGGTCAACGAGGCTGGCGCGGCTCTGCCCATCAGCATGTAGAAGGCCGGGTAGTAAATACCGAAAGATAAGCCAATCAGGAAGTTGCCCATGGCTAAAATGGTCGCATTGCCACCGAAGAAAAGAATCAGCAAGCCCCCTGCAGTAATAAGCCTCGCAGCAGATGTCGTGTAGTCTTTCGTTAGCTTAGAGAATCGAGCGTAGATAGCACTACCGACAATGCCGCCGATGGTATACATCGCAATTATGATTCCTGCCGTAGCTGAGGTGCCGAGATTTTCCGTAATAACAACCGATGACATATTGAGATGTACCGGATATTCTAGAATAGCCATGAGGAAGCACATTAATGCAATCGCAATCATAGCGAAATTGATGCGCTCTTTCGTTGCTGTAACCTCTTCCTTGGTGTCCTTCTCCAAAGGTATATTGGGCAGTGTAAAAATGATAATAGGGATAAATAGCAATCCTACCAAATACACAAGGAACATATTGCTCCAGTGGCTATCGGCCAGAGCCCCCGCCAAACTGACATAGACAATACCGCTAATGTTCAAAACAATTGAACCGATGCCCATGGCCTTTCCTTGAGCTTCCTCGCTGTCAATCAGTTTAACAACCAAGGTTGCGCCTAGAGGGGAGAGCAATCCAATGCCTATACCACAGACGACTCTAAAGGCTAGAACCAGTCCCAAGCTTTCGGAAAAAAAGAAGGGAGCCACTCCGCCGGCAGTGAAAAAGACCAAAGCCGCCAATATTAGCTTTTTGAACTCTATCACTGAACCTGCAACTTTACCGGCAATCAATGCAAACAACGATGCTACCAAAATCGGCAAGGTCACAATCAGAGCCACTGTGGTCTCGGACGCATCAGGGAAGCTTTCAGCTACGTTTTGAATTCCTGCCGCAGGAATCTGCGTACTCATTGGAATAGCAAATGCAACCAGAATAGCTAATATTACTATTTTTTTATTCTTCATAACAACACCAAAACCTTCCCTAATGCTTTAACTTATACTTAATTAAATATCGTAGATTATGTATTCGTTCTTCTTCAACGGATGATTCGCCTTCTCGGCGGAAGCAAAGAACTCCTCAACAAACTCTGCCGGCTCGGTAATGGCCTCTTCAGGAACCATGAAACCGGTCGGCTTGATCTTGCCTTCGGCTAGGAGACGAGCACCGATAGCCAAGGGATAACCGGTATTTACACCCATATTGAGCTCATATGAACCGGAGTAGAGAGCTTTCTTGCCGTTCTTTTTACCGTGAACTTCCATCGTGGAGCCAACCTGCTGTTCTTCAACAGGACGATCACCTGGTACAAAGAAACCACCGGATGTATTCGGATCTTTTTCGAAGTTCTCCATGAGCTGCAACAGCACTGCTCTCGGGCTAACTTTTACATCACCAACCTGGATCGGCTCGTTGCTGAGCATGCCGATATGGTTCAGGTCAACTATCATTTCCATGAACTTGACAGGATAGAGCGACACTTTGATATTGATGTCCTTGAGGTCCGGGTATGCCTTAGGCAGTGTGAAAATCTCTGGATGTCCCAATGTGTAAACCGGGATCTCGCCAAGATCACCAAAGATCTCGGGATCGAAATCGTGATACTCTTTGACCGAGAGACCTTGTTCCGTCTCAATCTTGCCATCTTTGTAAACCTCAAGAGTACCCTCAAAGTTTTCAAACATATGGTCCCATACAGCCGTGCCACCGCCATCGAGCTCGTCCATCATGGCGTACATATTAATGGTTTCGACTTCGTCCATCAGAGAGCCGCCACTCATGGCTAGGATCGAGTTAAAGCCGGGGCTGCCGCCCATACCAATAATGACACGCATGCCGCGCTCTTTGGCAATGCTCTGATTTTCTTCTGTGATCACCTTATGGAAAACTTCAATATCATCACAGAAATCTATATAGTTTTTACAGGTAGACGCCATCAGCGCATCAATTACAGGCTCAAGCAATCTGTAATAAGGACCGGTACAGTTCGCTACGATGTCAGCTTTATTCATCTCTGCCACAAGAGCATCCTTATCCATGACATCAAGTTGCATCGTGCTGATCTTAGGATGGTTTAGCCCTTTAGCATAAGCATCAACCTTTGCTTTGTCGTAATCTGCCAGGATCATCTCATCGAAGAAATCGTCCGCGATCATCTTCTCGATGGAATAGCTACCCTGCTGTCCTGCGCCACCTAGAACCAATACTCTCATTCTTAAAATCCTCCTAATTTATATTAATATCTTTTTTATGATAATCATTACTAGACTAGAAAGCATAAATGAAATATTATGCCGCAAAATTAGAATATTATACCATAAAAATGCATTGCGCGCAAGGGGCTCGAGTTCCGGGCCTCTGAGTTTCCGAATCTTCTATTTCATCTGTGTTCTAAGTTGAGACTTTAGGGTCGCTTATTGCAACTTCCGGAATCATCATTCCGACTTTATCAATCTCAATAAGCCAGACTGATATTCCGGCCAATGAAAAATATTATTCCGTCAGCCAGCTGGTCACGACCAGATCATCACGTAAAATTCGAACATCGCCGGTAGGTATAATGACTTCGTCTTCACGTTTCAACAGGATGATTCTTTCCTGAGCGTGCAATTTAAGATCTCTGATCAGACGACCCTCAAAACGATCACCTGCTTCGATGGTCCGTTCACTGAGGTTGATATGTTCGCTCTCGTCATCGTAATGCAGAGCACTTAAGACCAGGCGGTCACCTTCCTCAATCACGGTTTGACCACTGGGTAGAAATTGTTTCTCGCCCCGTTCAACAATAACGACCCTGATATCCTTAGGCAGGAAAATATCCTGAAGCATCTGTTTAATCCAGGGGTGATCGGGATAGATTTCAGTTATGACGAAATGTACATTTCGCGCCTCTTCATAATCGGTAAAGGTTTTCAGTACATCGCCCTCGGGATCATACATCCGTGTTTTGATCGCTACCATAGGCATCAGGCCGCCCTGGATAGCCAGTGACAGCAGCACTACGGTAAAGACAATATGGAATAGGTCATACTGTAATTCCACTGTGCTGACAGCCACGATGGCGAATACGATACTGGCGGCTCCTCTGATCCCGGCCCAGGATATTACCAGCTTCTGAGGCAGCGAGGAGTTCCGCATCGGAAGCATCAAGCCGAAAACACTGACCGGCCTGGAGACCAGAGTCATGAACAGCATGACCAGCAAAGCAGCCGGGAAAACCTCGATAATGCTGTGCAAGTCTGACAGCAATCCCAGGACGAAGAAGATCAGGATCTGAGCCATCATATTGATACCGT
This sequence comes from Clostridiaceae bacterium, assembly GCA_012519085.1. Taxonomy (GTDB): domain Bacteria; phylum Bacillota; class Clostridia; order Saccharofermentanales; family DTU023; genus UBA1046. The sequence goes on along the minus strand of JAAYQX010000056.1, from coordinate 3,791 downwards.
CGAAAAAGGCCACCAGATCTCTCTTGGACTGGAATTCCTGATTGCCCAATACGATACCGATAATATAGACACTCAAATAACCATTGCCGCTGAGCAGCTCAGCCAGGGCATAACCGAGCAAGGCAACGGCGATGGTAAAAACCTCATTGCCGCCACCCTTGAAGAAAATATTGCGGCGCATGAGAATGACCAAAGCGTAAGAGATCAGGCCGCCCACAGCAACACCAACGGCAACCTGCAGAAACAGCATCAATAGTGCCTCTCCCGGCTTGATGCCGCCCTGAATCAAGGCTAGGCAGACAATAGTTAAAATATAGGAAAAGGGGTCGTTGGAACCTGATTCCATTTCTAACAGCGAGTCTGTATTCTCTTTTAAGGAGAGTTTGCGCCGTCTGAGGATAGAAAAGACGGAAGCGGCATCCGTAGAGCCGATCACGCTGCCTAAGAGCAGGGATTCAACCAGGGGGAAGCCCAATACATAATGAACAAAGATGCCGGTGATAGCCGCAGTGAAAAAGACGCCAAAAGAAGCCAGGATTAGCGCTTTGCCCGCCACCGGCTTTGCTGCCCGCCAGCTGGTACCGAAACCACCATAAAACATAATGAAGATTAAGGCTGTAGAGCAAACCTTGTCTGCCAGTTCAAAATTGTCAAAATTACTCATCAAGTCTGAACTGCCAATCGCCATACCGAAAACTATAAAAATAAATAACATAGGAATGCCGGATTTATCCGACACTTCGCTCAGCAGCACGCTGACCAATACTACAATGCCTATAAATATTAGTGCCTGAACCATAAACCTACAGTTTCCCCCTTTATATCGCTCCGGGCAGACGATATAACGCCTTCGAAACATATTGATTAATATACCATATCCGGGCCCTCCGGAGCATCCCTTGCCTGCTATATTCGTGACATTGCTTCTCCCTTGCTCTGCTATGTCACGCTGCACTTCCTTGCTGAAAAACTATAATGGTACAAGAAATTGTATCAACAGCTGCGTTTCAATGTTGACCAGGCTGTCCGAAAACAGCTCACATCTAATCGCTACGGCACATTTTAAATAGCCGGAGGACAAAAAAGTCCGAAAACGCCTTCAAATAGGACATTTTCGGACAATTGTGGCGGAGAGTGAGGGATTTGAACCCTCGGAAGACGTACGCCTTCCCCGGTTTTCAAGACCGGTGCCTTCAGCCACTCGACCAACTCTCCACGAATGTGCTGCCGGTAGTTATAGCCAATCCGTGAGTTAAAAACAGGTCAATTGTAGATTATTCTGCCCTGAATTTTCTGTCCGGAAAGCCATGAGGACACGCAAATCATTTTAGCCTCCAGCCTCAAAGAATGTCAAACTTTGAAAAATATGTCATAGCTAAAAAGGCTGAGATATTGTATAGTCTGTTTATGACTAAGCATATCAGACCTTTGGGTTATAAGAATCTTGCCCTACCTATTACCTTTGCCGCCGTGGCCAGCAATTTCATGGGAGTCTGGTTTGCTTTTCAGGGTTTTGTTGATGCCGCTATGGTCTGCCTGATCCTGGCCGGGATCTTCGATATGTTTGATGGACCGATCGCACGCAGGCAACAGAAAAGATCTCAGGATGAGCTCATGTTCGGCATTGAGCTGGATTCTTTGGCTGATGTTATCAACTTCGGCTTTGTGCCGGCCCTCTTGCTGTATATGAGCGGTCTCCGGCGTTGGTTCTATGTGCCGTTCTTTTTCCTCTATATTCTGTGCGCTATTGTCCGGCTGGCTTATTTTAATGTGAGATCTATCAAAAGGTTCAGTGATAGTACTATCGGTTACGATTTTGTCGGTTTGCCCGTCACCAGTGCTGCTGCCAGCTTTCCGGTGGCCTGGCTGATCGCACAGTGGTTGCCGTCACCCTGGGGCAAAATCTTACTCACGGCTGTCATGCTGATCTCGGCAATTCTCTTTGTTTCGCCGATCCGCGTACCGAAAATACGCAAGAAACAATATCCGATCGTGATTTTGCTCGGCATCATTCTGGTCATCATCTACGCTTTTAGGATCTGACTCAGATCAAATAGGATTAGCGCCATGTCTGCAACAACTGACCGGGAAAAGAATGTTCAGGCCGCTTGGTCAAGACGGCTTTATCAGACGAATATAGGGCGCTTTTTCCTGCGTACAGTATTTCTGCGCCGCTGGTTTTCCCAACTGGGGGCACTGTATTTTGATAGTGCTTGGTCCCGACGCATGATCAAACGCTTCATCACGGAACACGATATTGATCTGAGGCAGTATGAACCTGCCCGCTATCGTTCTTTCAATGATTTCTTTATCCGCAAACTGAAGTCCGGTCAACGCCCATTCGAATCTGATCCTGCGGCCGTGATAAGTCCGGCAGACGGCCTGCTGTCGGCAGTACGTCTAACCGAGGACGCTACTTTCCAGGTCAAAGGACAATCTTATTCAGTCGCCACATTGCTGGGTGCCGTCGCCGGGGAAGCTGATTTTGCTCGGCATATTTCTGTTTCTGATTCCAGTGATACCGAATCGGACCGCAACAGCAGAAATGCTACTTCCTCAGCCGGAACCGAACTTGCCGCAAGGACCGAACGACTGCAGGCGGCGCGGAGATTCGCCAACGGCCTGGCTTTGATTTTTCGCCTGCGGGTCCAGGATTATCACCGCTATATGTATATGGACAGCGGAACTGCCGGGCAGCTCCACCACATCGCCGGCAAATATCACACGGTTGCTCCGATCGGACTGGAACATACGGCGGTCTGGCAGGAAAATACCCGCGAATGGCAAAGCCTTCGCTATGACCACATCGGTGAAATTATTCAGGTTGAGGTCGGAGCCATGCTGGTCGGCCGGATCGTCAATCACACCGCAACCACATTTGCCAGAGGTGACGAGAAAGGCTACTTCTGTTTTGGCGGTTCAACGATAGTTCTGCTGGTTCAAGAGGGGCAGCTGCAGCTAAGCCCTAAATTCGAGACCTGCTTTGAAGAAGAAATACCTGTCCTGCAAGGCGAGACCATCGGTCGAGCCCAGCACAATCCGTAACCTACCACTCATCGCTAAAATCGAAAAGCCATCATTCCCGACGAATTTTTATCGAAGACGCCACCGGGCCGTCCGCAGCACAGAGTATAGCAATTACCCGGACCCGGGGCTTTAAAGTCTCTTCATCTTAGTGATCTGATCAAATTCCACATTGGCACTGCCGAGTCTCTCCTCGGCACCAATCACGCAGATATTACCATCCTTGATGGCTTGCTCCAGCCAGGCAGCAGCCGCTCGCAGCTCTGACAGCTCCGTCGCTATAGCCTCAGCCTTCAGCTGCTCCAGAGTCTGCCGGTTAAGTCCGGAGTACTCCCGCTCCAGCATCAATATATCGACCTCATAAGGACTGATAGCCGGATCAAATTGATTGAGCGAACCGATAATCAGGCGCTCCAGCTCAACCGGCGTCAACTGCAGCGAGCGAAGCCAGTTTCCCAATTCCTGATAGACCGTCAATGTTTCCGCCAGTCGGGGATCGCGATAGGACAAAAGCGCCAACTGCCCGTCAGGTCTGAAACTGATGCCCTGGCCGTAGGCGCCGCCCCGGGCGCGGATCATTTTATACAGATAGTCGCTGGAAAGCAGATTATCCAAGACCGGCAGCATGCCACTGTAGTTAATCCCATAGGCTCGGTAGTCGGAAACCAAAGTGACATAATTCACATTTGATGAGAGGGCCAGCCCCTCACTAATTTGCAGCGGACTGAAGCTGAAGTCCTGAACCGGCAGTTGCTCGGCCGGCAGAT
>JAAYQX010000055.1 GCA_012519085.1 Clostridiaceae bacterium | reverse complement strand
CTCAGATACTGAAAAATAATATCAAGACACGCAAGAGCCAATATCTGTCACTGATTATGGGTATTATCCTGACTGTAACTTTTATTGCGGTCATGGCTTTACTGATAGGCAGTATTTACAGTTCGGCTAAAGAATATTTTTATTCCAGATTCAGCAAGGCGGATTTTATTTTTGTTGATACTGCGGAGTCAACGGTTCAAGAATTTGTCCGAGACGGTATTGTCACTGACTATGGCGTGGCCAGAGTTATCGGCTATGTTCAACCGGAGGAGCAGGTGTCTGGTGCATATAATAATAGTCCATATGCAGTAGCCAGCCTTGATGCCAGAGCAGAGGAGTATCTGCAACTTGAGTTATTTAGCGGACGCATGCCGGAAAAAACAGGGGAAATCGCTTTAGAAGCATCTGCCTTACGTATGCTGGGCAAAAGCCCGGAGTTAGGTGACGAGATCATTATGCCCCTGCATTTTCTCATTGGGACGGACAAGTTCTCATCGCCGGATCCTGTAGAAAAGCCCTATACAGTTGTCGGTATTGTTAAAGACAAAAACGCAGCTATTATGCAAAGTTTTACAGGTCCCGGTGATATTGGCGATGGGCGTATCCCTTTGGCTTATGTGGCTGCGGCAGAACCCTTGATAGCAGGTACAGTCCCGGCTTTTGTGATCTATTCCAGCCTCGATAAGTCCTTTCAAGCGGAAGTAAAAGGATGGACCAAAAATGATATCCGACAAAAGTTTGGCCTTACAGGACTAAATATGAGCCACGAGCTCGAGATGTATTCAATGGATTTGTTTACTTCGGTTATGTATAGGCGATTTGACTTTGCGATGCCGATTACTCTGGTTGCGATCTTAGCCTGTGCTCTTGTCCTGGCCGCTATCTTTGGTACCCGCAATAGTATGCGTTCCGTCCTGGACAGCAAGAGCAGGCAGATCGCTATGATGCGAGCAGTAGGCGCCACCAGAAGACAGATCGTTACTCTCCAGATGAAAAAGACACTGTCCATAACTACTCTGACCATTCCGCCGGCTATATTATTGGCAGTGCTTATACTCAAGCTGGCCGGCAGATATCTACCGGCAAGCTTTACCTTGTTTTTTCATCCTCTATTATTGCTGGGGATTGTGGTCTTTAGTTTGGTTTTGATTTTCATGACTAATATCGGCCAGGTGGTTAAAGTATCACGGATTCCTCCGATGCAAGCGATACGCAACATAGACCTAGTGCGCAAGCTAAAACGGCATAAAGTGGTCAGCAAGCGTAATTTCTCTCCCAGCCGACTGTTGGCAACCAGAAATACCATCCTCTATAGTGGGCGCCTGCCCGGAATCAGTCTTTTTCTGGCACTGTGTCTGGCGATTGCTATGTATGCGGGCGGTTTGCTTCAGATCAAAATGAACCGAGGAGAGGAATACAAAAACGATTATATCTTACAGCATTATCTTCATCGCTCCCCAGTCATTAACAGTACTTATCAGCGACCGGCTTTTTCGGAAAATGATCTGGATTTCATCAGAAAACTGCCTCTGGTTGACACTGTGCTGGGAATCAAAGAGCTTACTTTGAATCTTGAGGTCAGAGAGGCTACTCCCTATTTTATTATGGATGGTTATGGACCTTTGGGTTTCATAAGTCCGGGTCCCGATGGCTATAGCGGAATGATTGATCCCGACCTATATTATCGAATCAAGGAAAAGTACGGATTTGAGACAGAATTTATACCTTTCACATTGTTGGCCTTGCCCCCGGATGCGCTCCGGGAAATTCTGAAATATAAGGCTGTGAGCGGGGTAGATCTAGCGGCGATCAATGCCGGTCGCTCGGTTATTGTCAATATTCCGATTATGAACGTGACGTATTATGAGGATGGCAGTGCCGGCTGTGGTTTGGGAAATATAACTAATCTTTTTCAGAAGCCAGCTAAAACGACTATTTATGAGAATGATTACTTTCGAGCCGGCGATTCTTTGTCATTGCGCTTACTCCGTACTGATGAAGAATTAGATGAAGCATTCCCTTTTAGGCCCGACGTTAACTTACCGGACCAAGTGGATAGTCTGGCCAGAAGTGTTGAAATCGCCGAGGTCTTTTCCAGCGACTATCCCGATGTCCTAGAACATCGTGTTTTAGGAAACTTTGCAGCTATAACTACCCTTGAGGGCATGGCAAATCTGGGTTTTGACGGTAGCTATTGCGAGATTTTGGTAAACATGCAACCGCGTCTTAGTCAGGAAACAGCAGCCTATGTCGAAACAGCCTTGGAACAGCTGACTTGGCGTGTTCATGGTTCATACCTTGTCAATCAGCGCCAGTTCAGAGAGGCAGCCAGAAAAGAGTTTACTCAGACCTTGATTACCGCTGCCGCAGTCTTTATTGTGTTGGCCAGTATTTGCGGCAGCATTATCAGCAATAATATCTCTGCCAGAATCAGAAGCAGCAAACGGGCGATCGGAACCGTCCGTGCGGTCGGTGCGCCCAAGAATATGGTCTGGAAGTCATTTTTCTATCAGATACTGGGTTTCTTCCTGATAGGTAATATATTGGGGCTGATCTTAGGCACGGCAGTGCTGATTTATCTCTATCAAAAATATGAAGCCGCATTCTCACCCTGGCCGCTGCTTTTGCCCCTGGCTTTTATTGCTATTCTACTATTAATAGTTTCGTTAGGGGCATATAGGAAAGTTAGTCGAATTATGAAGCGATCTATTGTGCAGAATATCCGTGAATTTGTAATTATTGTCGGTCTGCTGTTGTTACCGGCTCTGCTACTGGTGCCCGGCAAAAATGTCCAGGCGAAAACCAAAGCTCCGCCCCGACTTATGATCGAGGATTTTCAAGTTGAAAAAGAAGGCGGCGGAGAATTGTTGCCCGGCGATGAAGTCACTTTGCGCATTTTATTGAAGAATATGCAGCCGGGGCTGAAAGCCAAAAATATCGCTATCACTTGCCAGGCGGAAGATAATGCTGTCATACCGCTTGTCAATAGCTCATATTATATTGACAGCATTCCCGCCTGGAATGAAGAAGAATGGGTGTTCCCGGCCAAGATTCCGGAAACTGCTGTTCCGGGTCTGCATGCGGTGAGTTTCTCCTGGGACTATCAGGACCCTCAAGGAAACACATACAACGGCTCTCAGATTTTTTATCTGGAATTGGGGCAGGAGCTGCGCCTGGAATATGATGATCTGATCTATACCAATAGAATGATTCAGGGGGAAGTGCTGGATTTCTCGTTGAATATTATGAATCTGGGCAAAGGCTCAATCAACAATGTCATGCTCCAAACGAAGATCCCCGGCTTGTCTGATGGTATCAGCTCATTGGTGGGAACAATCGGGCCCGGCCAAAGTAACAAGGGTACGCTGAGCGTTTATATCAAACCCGAACAGGAAGTCAAAGCTTATGACGGAACTATTTTGCTCAGTTATGAAGATGAGAGAGGCAGGTCTTACTCACAAGAGTTGCCGGTAAAACTGGAAGTACAAAAAAAGGTGGAATTTACTCCAAGTGAAAAAACTGAGCAACAAGCAGAAGCCGCTTTCCCTTATGCTTGGGTGATCGGACTGGGTTCTATAATCCTGATCTTGCTCATTATCGTGATTGTTCAGGCAGTGAGAATCAGGAAATATAGGGCTGCCGAAGAGGCCAGACTATGATGTTTACACGATGGGGTTGGCCGGGGCAGCGACGGTGACCCTGATCAGGACGGGGATCAAGCGTTCAACCAGGGCAAAGAGGGCAGAGAACAGGATCATGGTGAAGACCATCAGGCGCAACTGCATATTGCCGCTCAGTTTGTAGGTGTAGACCAGGGTGCGGATGTGAACATAGATTGCAAAGAAGAAGCCGGAGATAACCACGGCCAGGCTAGTCATGGGTATGGCCGAGACGCTGCCCAGGGCCAGGAGAACGAAGAGCAGCAGATAGATGTAGGCGGAACGGCTGCGGCGCAAGACATCCAGATAGGTTACGGGTAGCTTGGCCAGCAATTTGAGCAGGAGCCAGATTAGGAATACTTCCATCAGGCAGAGAAAGAGGGAAATCAATAAGGAGTAGAGCAGAAGTCGGCTGATCTCGGGGCTGGCAATGCCGGCATGGAATAGGGACAGTGAATGGGCGATACGATAATAGAAAAAAGCAAACCAGAGCATGAGAAAGATCAGATTCAGAGCCAGTGGCACGGGTGCAATCCGATTGCGCTTGGGATTCAGGGCTTCGGTTCTGATCTTGTCTGCCGGAGCGGTAATCCAACCGGCGATGCCGAAAATAGCGCCGGGAACAGAAGTAGCGGAAGTGCCGGTCGGCCAGGCTCTTCTCCTATGTAGGCGGCTGAACAGACTGCCAAAGCCGAAACGTCTGCTACTGTTTTGCCGGCTGTAGCTGTACGGATCCTGCTGACTGTAACCACCGGTGCTACTTTGACCGGAACTTGACGAGTAACGGCCGCTCTGCCGGGAGCTATCAGAGGAGCTGTTCTGCTGAGACTGGCTGCTTTGATAGCTGCTTTGCTGATTTGGTCCTGAGCTGCGACTTTCAGACCGGCTGTCGGACTGCTCGGAGTCGGCAGTTGTATAATTGTTGTAGGCCTGCTCACGACAGCGGCATTTTTCTTCGGCGCTCAATTCTTTGCCGCAATAGAAACAATATCTTGCCATAAAGCCCCTTTCTTCTGTCCAGGAATTATATTAACCTTAATTATGGTATAAATTGTGACAAGATTACGAAATTAGACTTGAACCATGTGGAGGATATTGGCATGTCAGGGGGCAATAAGACTCAGGAAATTGATTATAACAGCGTCGGTAAAACGCCAAAAGCCATGAGAACCGATAATAAAGCTCAGAAAGATGTTGTCAAGGCGCCCAATGCTCTGATCTATGGTGCAGCCTATATAGTGTGCTGGCTTATATCCAAAATCCTGTTTAGAGCCAGTTATCGCAGAACCCGCAATTTCAGACGGCATAAGGAAGCTATGATCATAATCGGCAACCATGGCAGTTATCTGGATGCTCCCTTGGCAATTGTCGGTGCAGGTTGGAAGCGGATGCACTTTGTAGGAGGAGACTTCATCTATAACAAAAAGACGCAAAAATTTCTCGATTATCTGAGAGTCATTCCTAAGAAGCAGTTTCAACCTGATGTCAGGACTGTGCTATTACTAATCAGGGCGTTGCAAAGGGGTAGAAAAATTATGATCTTTCCCGAGGGTCAGCGCTCGGTCAATGGGGATCCCAACTATCTTGATCCACAGTTCTCCCGTCTGGTCAAAAGAGCCGGTGTAGCAGTAGGTGCAGTAATATTCCGAGGTGCTTATCTGGCTTGGCCGCGCTGGTCGACGTCCTTTGTCAGACCGGGCAAAGTGGTTGTCAGCAGCGATGTTATCTTAACGGCTGAGGAAGTCAAGCAAATGACTGCCGAGGAAATCCATCTCAAAGTTAAAGACGCACTTAATGTCTCCGACTATGATTTTCAACTGTCACGTAAAAAGCCGGGTAAGTATCTGACTCGCAGACCGGCAGATGGTCTGGAAAACATTTTGCATCATTGTCCTGCTTGCGGCGAAATGCAAGCGATAGAAAGTACGGGACGGACTCTAGCCTGTCGTCATTGCGGCTGGGAGCTGCGGCTCGGACTGGACGGTTTCTTTGTTCCCGACGGACCGGTCGGAGCGCCGTTTTTCGATCGCCCCAGCATCTGGCATAAGTGGCAGCAGGAACAGTTGGCGGCTTTATTTGCGACTAAGCCAGACACTATTCTGACTTTCGCCGCCCATGTCGCTAGACGGGAAGATCAACAAGCTACGCCCGCTGTGGCAGGCACGATTTCACTTGATCAGACCAAACTCTGGTTTACACCCGCAGCCGGACAGGAGCTTCCGGCAGATGAACTGAGCTTCCCTCGCAGCGGACAGACAGGCCTTTATGCAAGCTATGGCAAGAATTTCCGCCAGGCCAACCGGTCCGGCACCTGGGTTTTCAGCCCTGAAATCAAATCGGTGCCAATAATTGTTCACGATTGGCTGATGACGGGCAACAGTCTCTAGACTTTTTCTAGACTTAGTACGGATATCCCTCAATTTATCTTCCGGCCTGAGACGGTCTGAGATTTCTCGGCTATTTGCGTGTTAATTAACGACGATATTTGCGGCTGATTGGTTGTTTCCTGTTTAATATATCTTATATTGACTCAAATAAGTTCATAATGAATCACAAACTCTCAGTTATATGGTAGAATAGCGGTTACTCAGAATCTTCTGAATCTATACTCTGAATTGATTTTGTGTCAAGGAAAGGCAGACTTGATCTGACAGCTTTTGACCTGAGAGAAGTGGAGGAAGCAAAGTGGCCTCAGAACAGTTTTTGGAAGCGATTAAACAAGCCGAGGCGGAGGCAGAAACAATTGTTTCTGATGCTGAGCGTAAAGCCTCCGAGATCAATAGTGAAGCCTTGCGCAGAGCGGATGAGATCATTGCCGCTGCCGGTGCAAAGGCCGGAGCTGAGAGGCAGGAAGAGCTGTCTCAAGCTGAAACCGCATATCAATCTATGTTGGAGCAACTGGAGCAGGAGCGCCGGTCCGCCCGTGCCGATCTGCCGGCGGGGTTGAAAGCCGAAGCTGTTGCTGAATTGTCAGAAAGGATCGTGAATCTTATTGGCAATCGTTGAGATGGATAAAATAACGGTTGTAGGCCTAGCTTCCGACCGCGATGTCGTCCTAGATACCTTGATGCGCACCGGTGTGCTCGAGATTATATCCCGTGAGGACGAGGTTGAGCCGGTTTCCAGTGCGGACAGGGTAGATCTGGAGCAGCGTCTGAACCGCCTGGAACAAGCTATTCTACAGATGGACAGGCGTTTCCCGCCTCAGAAAGGAAGTCTATTTAAGAACAAGGTCGATATCAGCGAGAGCGAGTTCATGGTTTCGGCAGCGACCGAGGCCGAGATACTGGAACAACTGGAACGGTGGGAGAAGCTTGTCTCCACGGAAGCCGGTCGCAAACAAGATCTGATCTCTCTGCAGGAGGACTATGATCAGATTTCCTACTGGCAGGATCTGGATCTTAATCTCTCAGTATCCGGCACGCAAAGAACAGAGATCAGCTATGGTATTTTCTCCGATCTGACTGAACTCGAAAGACTGGAAGCACAGCTGGCAGAAGATGCTCCTGAAACTCAGATTATACGATTGCGTACTGTTGAGACGGGCGTTCTGGCTGCGGTTATTATGCTGCGGGAAGATGCTGCCTATACCAGATTACTGATTCAAGCTGCCGATTTCCATGCTGTGCCGGCAGCGCTTCGAACTGATAGACCGAATAAGATTATTTCCGTTTTGCAGAGCCGAATCAGTGATACAGAAACGGAAATAAACCATTTATTTGAACAGATGTCCCAACTGGCAGAAAAACGCTCGTCTTTCTGGCTGTTGGAAGATTATTATCGTGTCATTCTGGAGCGGGACACGGCAGCAGCCGATCTCTCAAGATCAGCTTCTACATTCTGGCTCAGGGGATGGGTGCCGCACGAACAAGCGGCCGACCTGATCAAAACACTTCAGGCTGAGCATGATGTTGCGATTTCCTGCGTAGCCGGCCGGAGGTCGGAAAACTATCCGATCAAATTGAAAAATAATCCTCTTAACCGGAATTTTGAGATTATTTTGGCCATGTTCGGCGCTCCCAATGCGGAAGAAGCAGATCCCACACCTGTGATGGCACCGTTCTATATGCTTCTATTCGGCATGATGTTGTCAGATGTCGGCTATGGGCTTGCTCTGGTTGGTCTGTGCGCTTTGCTGCTGTGGAAATTCAAAGTTAAAGGCGAATTACAAGAAATGACTAAAATGCTCTTTGTCAGCGGCATTTCTTCCGTGGCCTGGGGCTTTGTCTTCGGCGGTTTCTTTGGCGATCTGCTGACAGTTGTGTCTGAAGGCCGCATTAATTTTCCCGCCCTCTGGTTTAATCCGATGGAAGATGCCATGAAGCTTATGATCTTCAGCATGCTGTTCGGCGTAGTGCATCTGTTCTTCGGTATGGGCCTACAAATTAAGAATGCCCGACTGCAGGGTAATCTGGTGGGCGGCTTATTGGATGTAGTGCCCTGGTATCTGATTGTTGGCGGGCTGCTGCTCTATGCCGGAGGCACAACCGGAGCCTTGGGCGCAGCTTCAGACATCAGCAGCAGTATCGGCATTTATCTGGCACTGGCCGGCGCAGCTGTCGTGGTTTTGTTTGGCGGACGGGAAGCTAAAAACCCGATCGTTCGCCTGTTCAAAGGGATTGTATCTTTATACGATGTGACCGGTTTTCTTGGAGATATTTTGTCATATACGCGTATTCTGGCCTTGGTGCTGGCTACCAGTGTCATTGCTATTGTTGTGAATAAATTAGGCTTCCTGCTTGGTCCCACTCCGATCGGTTATATTATGTTTATTCTGGTCGGCCTGCTGGGGCATACTTTGAACCTGGCCTTGTCAGGTTTGTCCGCTTACGTCCATGCCAGCCGTCTCCAATATGTCGAGATGTTTGGCAAATTTTTTGAGGGCGGAGGGCAGTTCTTTAAGCCACTGCGGCGCAAAACCAAATATTACAGGATTCAGAATAAAGCGGAGCAAGAACGGCAGCAGGGGGCTGCTTAGCGGTCAGCCGCCTGAGGGCGATAATTTGCGTCCGGATTGCGGTGACAATAAATAATAATCAGCGCCGAGACGCTGTAAATAATTTTAGCAAAGATCCGGCGGAAGCCGGATTGAGAAAGACATAGATGGAGGAAATTATGAGTTTTGCAGAATTGATCGGACCGGGACTTACTTTGTTGGGCGCCAGTTTAGCTGCTGCTCTACCCGGCATAGGATCCGCCAAGGCCGT
>JAAYQX010000054.1 GCA_012519085.1 Clostridiaceae bacterium | reverse complement strand
AGAGATTCGTTCGGCATCTACCAGACCATCAGTTTTACGCGTTATATAGTTCAGGGTGTGCAGAAAGCCTCCAACAAAAAATTCCAATGTATAGTCTAATTCCAGTTCGCTCAGACCCAGGCGCGGTTCAACTAGTTCACTTACTGCTTGTTTGATAGCGGAGACAAGGCGATGCATAAAATGCGGACTGCCATTAGGTCCTAACAATATTTCGAATTTGCTTTGATTTTGTTTATGAAAATACAGTAACTGCTGCAATAATTGTTTGGAAGAGCTGTCTTTTCGGGCGCCGATGATGAGAATATCTTTGAGAACTTCTTTGCTTGGTATCAATTCATCTTCGATCGCTTCAAGCACAGCGAGAGCATCCCGAAAATAATAATAGAAGGTGGAACGATTGATATCGAGATCTTTAACGATTTCAGTGACGGAAACCATCTGCCCCGGATTTTCTTGGTATTTCTGCCAAAATGTGTCAATAATTTGCCTGCGGGTATGAGCTGTTTTTTCTGCTTGTTTTCTCATTTTTATTCTCCGTCCCAGTCTGATCTCTGCGGTCGATGTGATCAGCACAAGTATGTGCAAAAAGTGTACGCTGTTTTCTACAAAGATGCAAAAGCAAAAATCAGGAAAGAATTTTTGCCAAATCCCGACAGATAGCTGATTTTGTTGGTGTGACTTATCTTTGTAATCATTTAATATTTAAACTAGGGATATAGCGGGGGACGAATATACCCTTTATGTAGAAGTGTATTCAGCAACCACTTATATTTCCAAATAATTTTCAGAGGTAACAAATGAAAGCTCAAGATCCTAAACACAATAGTCCCAGAAAGAAACTGGCGACATATTATGGCCTAGCCATACTCATCATTATTTTCTTAAATTATGTTGTTTTTCCGCTTCTATTTTATCCCAGGCCTAGACAGGTGGCTTATAGCCAATTTATGCGGGATGTAGATAGCGGTATTGTCACGCAAGTTGAAATTTCCAACACGGAGATTCAATATGCTACGCGAGAGGGCGAACAGGTCAACTATTTCAAAACCGGCATTATGAATGATCCTGATCTGATCACCAATTTAGAAGCAAAAAGTGTCGAGTTCGGTGCCGTTATTCCGGAGCGTCCCAATACCTTTTTATCGCTGCTGCTTACTTGGGGCTTACCCATTTTATTCTTCGTAATGATGGGTCGTTTCGTGTCACGTTCTCTGCAGGGAAGAATGACCGCCAGCGGTATGAGTTTCAGCGGGCATAATGCAGCACGCATTTATGTTCCGGACGAAGATAAAAAAGATTTTTCAGATGTTGCAGGTCAAGCCGAAGCCAAAGAATCCTTAAAAGAGATTATTGATTTCCTGGGTGATCCGCAAAAATATAAAGCCATTGGCGCCAAATGTCCCAAAGGCGTTTTGCTTGTAGGACCGCCTGGTACAGGAAAAACCTTAATCGCCAAAGCCGTTGCCGGCGAAGCGGATGTTCCGTTCTTTTCGATTTCCGGTTCGGAATTTGTCGAGATGTTTGTTGGACGCGGGGCAGCGAAAGTGCGTGAGCTGTTTGAACAAGCTTCTAAGAAAGCTCCCTGCATTGTCTTTATCGATGAGATTGATACCATCGGTAAGAAACGCGATGGTCAGATAGCGACCAATGATGAACGCGAACAAACACTGAATCAGCTTTTGACGGAGATGGATGGCTTTGATAGTAATAAGGGCGTGATTATTCTAGCAGCGACTAACCGGCCGGAGATACTTGATCCTGCTTTGCTGCGTCCCGGTCGCTTTGATCGCCTGGTGCGCGTTGAATTGCCGGATCTGCAAGATCGTATTGCACTAATGAAAGTGCATATGCGCAAGGTAAAACATGCGGAAGATATAGACTATTCTCTGATAGCTCGTATGACAGCCGGTGCTTCTGGTGCCGATATGGCAAATATTGTGAATGAGGCGGCGTTGCGTGCTGTGCGCATGGGTCGCGAGTTTGTGACGACGACTGATCTCGAGGAGTCAATCGAAACGGTTATTGCCGGTCAACAAAAGAAAAATGCCATTTTGTCGGATCAAGAAAAAGAGATCGTTGCCTATCATGAGATTGGGCATGCGCTCGTGGCGGCAAATCAGACCGGTGCTGCTCCTGTACAGAAAATTACTATCATTCCCAGAACATCTGGTGCCTTAGGCTATACCATGCAGGTCGAGGAAGAGGAAAAGTCATTGATGAGTAAACGTGATGCGCTCAATCGTCTGGAAGTTCTCTGTGGCGGGCGAGCGGCGGAAGAAATCGTCTTTAACGAGATCACAACGGGTGCCGCCAATGATATAGAAAAGGTGACTCAACTGGCCCGCCAAATGGTTACACAGTACGGCATGTCTGAGCGCTTCGGTATGATGGCGCTTGAAACATCAGGGTCGCAGTATCTGGGTGGTGAGGGCAGACTCTCCTGTTCCTCGGAGACGGCCAAGGAGATTGACGAAGAAGTTCTGGCCTTGATTCAAAAGAGTCAGGACAATGCTCGGGATATTCTGATGGCCAATCGGGATAAACTTGATCAACTAACTGCCCATCTGATCGAAAAGGAAACGATCACCGGCGCAGAATTTATGGAAATTTTGGCGGTGGAAGAATAGTTTCACACTGATTGCGACTGTTCTGTTCGCGCTCGCTACGCCATGTGGTGTTAAATACAGTGCAAGCTTGGTTAACAGTACCTGCCAGGGATTGGCGGGTACTGTCACTGTAATCAGTGGCCTCTTTTCGCCGGCAAAAGATTTGATACATGTCGGCGCTTTGACAGTTATGATAACCCTATCTATAATCATCTAATGTGGAGACGCGGTGTGAGGCTTAATGTGATGGTGAGGCATGGCTGAAGCTTTGCATTTTAATCGAGCACTGGGGATAGATATCGGTTCGACGACTGTAAAAGTATCCCTTACTTGTGGCGAGCGGATTGTTTTTGAGCGCTACGAGCGCCATCTTTCCCATGTCCAAGATAAGACGATTGAGCTGTTGCAACAGGCGGAAGATCTGTTGGCGGAGGCTCCTTTTACGGTGGCTCTGTCCGGGTCAGCCGGTTTGGGACTGTCCGAAATATCCGGTCTGCCCTTTGTGCAAGAGGTTTATGCAACGGGAGAGATCGTAAAGCAGCTGGAGCCGGACATCGGTGCAGTGGTTGAGCTCGGCGGCGAAGATGCCAAGGTGATCTTTTTTGCCGGTGGTATCGATGCCCGTATGAACGGAAGTTGTGCCGGCGGCACGGGAGCTTTCATTGACCAGATGGCTGCTCTGCTTGACATGACTATTCCGGAACTGGATGAAGCCTCTTTTCGAGCGGAACGGATCTATCCGATCGCTTCCAGATGCGGCGTGTTCGCCAAGACGGATGTGCAAGCGCTGTTCAATCAGGGTGCCAGTAAAGAGGATGTGGCGGCTTCGATCTATCAGGCGGTAGTCAATCAGACTATCGTCGGTCTGGCCCAGGGCAGGCAACTGCAGGGTAAATTGCTTTTTCTGGGCGGACCGCTGTACTACTGTGCCGGTCTGCGTCAGCGTTTCCGTGAGACGCTGCAACGGGATGAAACAGACTGCATTTGTCCGGACTATGCTTTATTTGCAGTAGCGCGAGGCGCTGCATACCTGAGCCGGAATTTAGAACCGTATACTTATGATAGATTGATTGAGAGTATCAGGCGCACGGATGAGAAATCTCATTATGAGCGCGGTTTTGTGGAGCCCCTGTTCAAAGACGCGCAAGAATACGAAAGTTTCAGTGAGCGTCATGAACTGGATAATGTCGTTGAGCGCAGTATCGAAGATTATAGCGGTCGGGCTTGGTTGGGAATTGACAGCGGCAGTACGACGACGAAACTGGTTCTGATCTCGGAAGATCAGGAACTGCTATA
This sequence comes from Clostridiaceae bacterium, assembly GCA_012519085.1. Lineage (GTDB taxonomy): Bacteria > Bacillota > Clostridia > Saccharofermentanales > DTU023 > UBA1046. The sequence continues at coordinate 1,651 of JAAYQX010000054.1, read as the reverse complement.
CAGTTATTATTGTGTCAACCGCGGTTCGCCGGTCGAGATCGTGCTGGAGCAGTTACGGGAAATTCGTCGTCTCTGCAGTGACAGAATTGAGATCTGTGGAGCCGCCAGCACAGGTTATGGCGAAGCTTTAATGCAGCATGCCTTTCATACGGATGCCGGCGTGGTGGAGACGATTGCCCATTATACGGCGGCGCAATTTTTTCAACCCGAAGTCGATTTTATCCTGGATATCGGTGGCCAAGACATCAAATGCTTCTATATCAAGAACGGCGCCATTGATTCGATTATGCTCAATGAAGCCTGTTCTTCGGGCTGCGGTTCTTTCTTGGAGACTTATGCTCATGCCATGGGCTATGAAGTCGATGAATTTGCCAGGCTGGGCATTAAGGCAAAGGCTCCGGTCGATCTAGGTTCGCGTTGTACCGTATTTATGAATTCCTCAATCAAGCAGGCACAAAGAGAAGGAGCCTCTCTAGCGGATATTGCGGCCGGGCTTTCGATCAGTGTGGTCAAGAATGCTCTGTACAAGGTGATTCGTACCGGCTCGCCGGATGAGCTGGGGGAGCATATTGTAGTGCAGGGCGGCACTTTGCTGAATGATGCGGTACTGCGGGCTCTTGAACTTGAGTTGGGTCGTAATGTAATTCGTCCTGAGATCGCCGGGCTGATGGGTGCTTTCGGTGCTGCCCTTTTTGCCGGGCAGTTTGAGTCGAGCAATTTGCTGTCAGAAGCTGAGCTAGCAGAATTCAAGCATGAGTCTTCGGTGCGTATTTGCCGCGGCTGTACCAATCACTGCACATTGACAATCAATCGCTTCGCTGATGGCGGGCGCTATATTTCCGGCAATCAGTGTCAGAAGCCGCTGGGACTTGATGATTATGAGGAATTGCCCAATCTATATCACTGGAAGCGAGAGAGACTCCTGGCTTTGGCTGCCGGACCGGGTGCCGGGACGGATGTAAAGCGCCTTCGTCAAAAAAGAAGCGATGAGCGGGAAGATAAGCCGGTTGTTACAACGGGACAAATGCGCGAGAGTCCGCGCGGTCGGATCGGTTTGCCCACTACGCTGTCCACCTATGAGTTGGCGCCGCTCTGGCAGACGCTATTTACAGAGCTGGGCTACGAGGTGGTCTTCTCGCCGCTATCAACCAGAAGCATATATGAGCAAGGGCAGCTATCGATTCCGTCGGATACGATTTGTTATCCTGCGAAAATAATGCATGGTCACATTGAACTATTGCTGGAGCAGGGAGTGGAGCTGCTGTTTTATCCCAGCCTGACCTACAATGTTGACGAGGGCGGCAGCAGCAACCATTTTAACTGTCCGGTTGTCGCCTATTACGGTGAGGTCTTGCAGGGCAATATGGATGCTCTGAAGTCTGTGAAATTTTTCTATCCCTATCTGAATGTCAATAGTATCAGGCAGCTGACCAACACGCTGTATCGAGCGTTGCTGGAGATCGATCCGACAATAACCAGACGCGAAGTGAGGCGGGCGGTTGAAGCCGGTTATGCTGCTCTAGCAGCCGAACGGGCTGCAGTGCGTCAGGCCGGTGAAGAGGCCGTGAGATATGCACGCCGGCATCATAAGCGGATTATGATTTTGGCCGGTCGGCCTTATCATGTTGATCCCGAGATTTGTCATGGTATT
>JAAYQX010000053.1 GCA_012519085.1 Clostridiaceae bacterium | reverse complement strand
CTTTATGCTGTACTGAAGGAAAGGGGATTTCTGGTCAGGCATTTCGATACCGAGCTTTTAACTGATTTTGTCCGGATCACCATAGGCAAGAGAGAGGATATGCTCTCACTGGCCGAAGAAATAAAAAATATTTTGAAGGAGATAGATTAGAGATGAGAAAAGCGGATATTTCACGCACCACCGGCGAAACCGATATCAATGTCAGCTTGGACTTAGACGGCATCGGTAAGTCTGAGATCGCTACGGGAGTCGGCTTCTTAAACCATATGCTGGACAGCTTGGCCAGGCACGGCCGCTTTGACCTGACAGTTAAAGCTGTCGGCGATATTGATGTCGACGATCATCACACCACGGAAGATGTCGGCATAGTGCTGGGCGAGGCTTTTTTGCAAGCTCTGGCCGATAAAAGGGGCATCAGGAGATTTGGCTCGGCCATTATACCGATGGACGAGGCTCTGTCCTTGGTGGCACTCGACTTTTCCGGCAGAGAGTATACAGTCTTTGACGCCAGTTTTAATTCCGAGAAGGTAGGCACCTTCGACACGGAATTGGTCGAAGAATTTTTCCGGGGCTTTGCCCGCGGCTCGAAGTGCAATCTGCATATCCGGCTTCTGGACGGCAAGAACAGCCACCATTGCATCGAGAGCATATTCAAGGCCTTTGCCAAGGCGGCACAGATGGCGGTTGCTCTGGAAGACCATGACGATATACCGTCGACTAAAGGGGTGCTGTAATTGTATATATTTCCGGCCATAGATTTATATGATTCCAAGGCGGTCAGGCTGCTCAAAGGCGATTACGAGCAAATGACCGTCTACTCCGACAATCCTGTAGAAATAGTGCGCGACTTCGAAAGAAACGGTATCAGCCATATGCATATGGTTGACCTGGAAGGAGCCCAAAGCGGAGACAATAAGAACTTTAGGATGATTGCCAAGATCCGCGACAGCTCGGATATCTTCATCCAGCTCGGAGGCGGCATCAGGAGTATTGAGCAAGCCGAAAGATATCTCGACCTGGGCATCAACCGGATCATCCTGGGTACGGCTGCGATCGAAGACGAAAGTCTGCTGGAGAAGCTGGTAGAAAAATATCAGGAGAGAATAGCTGTCGGTGTGGATGTGAGGGACGGCATCGTCAAGACCCACGGTTGGCGAAAATCCACCGGTATTTACTTGCAAGACTATTGCGAGAAGTTAAACGCCCTCAAGGTCAGAACTATTATAGCGACCGATATCTCCAAGGACGGGGCCATGACAGGGACCAATATTACCCTCTACGAGAATTTGCAAAAACTGACAGATGCCGACCTGGTGGCATCCGGCGGCATCCACAATATAGAGGAATTGAAGAAAGTCCATGCTTTGGATCTCTACGGCGCTATCATCGGCAAGGCCTATTACACCGGTGATATCAAGCTTAGTGAGGCAGTGAAATATGAAGACTAAAAGCATATATGCCTGTATGGATATCAAGGGCGGCAAAGTCGTAAAAGGGGTAAAGTTTGCCGATATTCAGGAAATTTCCGCAGATCCCGTCGCTCTGGCTCAAAAATACGAGCAGGACGGCGCCGACTATCTGGTCTTTTACGATATAGGGGCGACCGTTGATAACAAGGATATCTTTTATGACAAAATCGCTGAAATATTGAAAGCCGTCAATATCCCTGTGGTTGTCGGCGGCGGCATCAGGACCTTGTCCGACTGCGACCGATTATATGATCTCGGTGTCAGGCACTTCAGCATCAATTCCGCCGCGATCAGAAATCCCGCTTTGCTGCAGGAAGTCAGCGCCAAATATGGCAGTGACAGCCTGATCCTCTCGGTCGATGTCAAGAAAGTGGGCGCTGCTTACCATGTGTTTTTGGGTGCGGGCAAAGAAGATACGGGGCTTGATGCTAAAAAATGGATAGAAAAGGGAGTGGCTCTGGGTGCCGGCACGGTGGTGATCAATTCCATAGATACCGACGGCGTAAAAGAGGGCTACGATCTGGCTATGCTGGAGATCCTGACTGAAAATGTCAGCTGCAATGTAGTGGCCTCAGGCGGCGCGGGGAAGATAGAGGACTTTTTAGAAGTATTTCGCAAGAATAAAAAAGTTACCGGTGCTTTAGCGGCGTCGATCTTCCACTATGACCTGGTAAGTATAAAAGAGATTAAAGAGGCGATGGGAACAATGATAGATATAGATATAGATATAGATAATTTGAAATTTGATGAGCGGGGACTGATACCTGCCATCGTAGTCGATGCCCAAAATAACAATACTTTGATGCTGGCCTATATGAACCGGGAAAGCCTGACCCTCTCCATTGAAAAGAGGTTGACTCATTTTTACAGCCGGAGCAGGCAGTCGCTGTGGCTGAAAGGCGAAACCAGCGGTAATTATCAGCATATTGTCAAGATAGTCGCCGATTGCGATCTGGATACCCTCCTGGTCTATGTCAATAAAGACGGCCCCGCTTGCCATACGGGGGAAGAAAGCTGCTTTTTCAACATTGTTTATCAGGACGAGGAGAAAAAAGACGCTGCATTTTCCCTCGCTAAGCTCTATGACTTGATACTCGGACGCAAGGAAAACCCGGGTGAAAAATCCTATACCAGTTATCTGTTCCGGGAGGGCAGGGATAAAATCCTGAAAAAAATCGGTGAAGAGTCCACTGAAGTTGTTATCGCCGCCAAGGGCGACGACAAAGGGGAAACCATCTACGAGTTGGCGGACTTGCTCTATCACAGCTTGGTTCTGATGGCCGATATGGATATTCAGATCTCCGATATCTTGGCCGAGCTGGCGGGCCGCTACAAAGGTTAATGGCAATATACTTTTTTGGCTGAGCCCAAAGGCCGTTACAAAGGTTAATGGCAATACACTTTTCTTAGCTGAGCTGAAAGGCCGCCACCAAGGTTCGTAGCAATAGACTACGCACTTTATCGCGCGCATGGCAAAGACTTGTGGTGGGGAGCAATGACTTATTCGCAGACTATGGTTTCGGAGGGTTATCCCCGGTATGAGATGAGAGCGAAGTACAGCTTACTATTCGCAGGTTATGGTCAGCTTGGAAATAGTATCTGATTCGACTTGGATCGCCAGAGTATAGGTTTTGCCATCAATTTGGCTTTGGATCAGATAATTGTTTTCGCGCGCGAACGGATAGTGGACATACAGCTCATTGATATTCATGCCCGGTTTGAGACCGGAGCCTAATTCATAATTGCTGTAAAAGATCTCGGCTCTGGTCAGTTTGCCGGACCATCTTTGGTGTTCATCAGTGCAGCTGCCGCTGGCGGAGATAATGATGCCCGGGTACTCGATGGTGAAGACATCTTTGCCGGCCGAGGTGCGATAGCAGGTATTATTGTTGTGCGAGAGCGGCGTGCCCAGCAGGCGGTCAAATATTACTGATGTGACCATGATATTATTCCTGCTGGCATCCAGGGCGAAGAGAATTCCGTCCTCGGTTTTTACAGTCAGATCGAGGTTATCCAGAGTAACACTGACCGGATCATTGATTACCATCTGATTATTGACTTCGTGGAAACTGACCAGTCTGCTGATTTTTTGTTTCTGGTCTTTAGTCGTGGCATATTGCTCTACTTGGGCATAGCCGGGATAGATCGCCAGTAGATCGTATTGCTCTCTTTGTGTTCTGACCTTATGGTGATAAAAGTCTAAAGTCGCTTGGCAGCGGGCATTAAGAGCGGCTTCTTCGAGCTCATTGCGCGGTTTGATTCCCGCTCTCAACAAGGAGTCCAGTGAAGCGAAGTTGCGGCTTTCGATCGCTTCAAAATAGAGCAGCATATAATTATTGATCGAGACAATGCTTTTCACCCAGAGCGGGTCCAGATAAGCCTGGCCGTTGTCTCTTTTTTGGATAGCTACGACGAAGCCGCCTGATCTGGAGGTATCACGACCATAGGTTAGCAGATAGAAGTCGGACGCCTGGGCCAACTCTAAGATCCGGGGATTTCCCGCTTCCAATAAAGCGATGATGGCTCTCTTATCCTGTCCTACTATGGGCTGAATCCCGGTGATAGCGCCGGATAAGCCGTGCTGCAGCGCTTGGATATATTGATGAAAATCGGTTTTATCAACACCTTCGATTTGCAGGCGGGGAATGGAATTGTAAACAGCTTCCGTATTATAAGGCTTCACGGCCAGGACCAGGGATTGGGCCAGTTCCAGCGAAGACATTGTGCTTTCCGTGCCGAGGCTGATAATCTGGGCATCATTATTTCCGTTTCGCTCCGGGATAATTCTATCCAAGACATTTTCACAGCCCACGAAGAGTAGAATCAGCAAAACCAACAGTCCGGCCAGCGCGGAGGTCCACCAGCTCCGCTCCTTTGTAAAATATAGATCTCCTTGATTTCCTTGATTACTCTTCCACATTGTCCGATCCCGGAAGCCGCTTTATGCGCGGACTTCATCTTTAAAGCGCCGCATCTTGCGTCTGATTCTTTGTACTGCATTGTCTATGCTTTTGATATCTTTGTCCAAGGCCTCAGCCGCTTCACGATAGCTGCAACCCTGCCCGAGCAGGCCAACTACCTGGGTTTCGAAGGCACTAAGTTTATTGTGCATGAAAGCCTGTAAAGCTTCAACCTCTTCTTGGGCGATGGCTTTTTCTTCAGGATCTAGTGCCAGCGCACCGCTGTGGCGCCAGAGATCTTGCACCGTATCCGAATCATTATTCATCTTCTCGTCCAGTGAGATGGATTCGTTCATGATCTGATGCTTCTTTCTGGTGCTGGAGCGGACTGCATCGATCAGTCTGGCCCGGATCAGCATATCTGCCAAAGCTGAAAAGGGCAGGCCGGAAGCGGTGTCATATCTTTCGACAGCCTGAAAAAGACCGATCATCCCTTCCTGAATCAGATCTTCCGGTTCACCGCCTTGTAAAAAATAACGATTGGCCCGGGAGATGACCAGCGGCTTATAGTGGGCAAATAGCTCTTCCGCGGCTTCAGTGTCGCCCCGGCGATACTGAAGCAGCAATTCGAGGTCGCGCTTGGCTTGTTGTGATAGGTCTGGCTCTTGCAGTGATAGATCCGGCTCCGGCATCAGAGCACCTCCGCTGCGGTCGTATCCTTATCGGAATTTTGGTTACCGGTTCCTACTGAAATGATTGTATCCGTGTCTGAATTCCGGTCACCGGTCTCCGCTGTAGTGGCTATACTGATTGATCTGTCCTGATTGCGGGCTTGTCTTCTCGCTTCATAAGTCAGAATACCGCAAGCTACGGCGGCATTAAGTGAGTTGACTTTGCCATATTGCGGGATACTGACCAGATGATCACAGGCAGCGGTAATTTTGGCGCTCATGCCTTTGCCTTCGCTGCCGATGACCAGAGCGATGCTGCGCAGCCAGTCACTATCTTCCGGCCTGGCCGTTCCGGCCGCATCGGCGCCGTAGATCCAATAACCGGCTTCTTTCAGGGTCCGGATAGTGGCGCTGAGATTAGTGACGCGTGCCACGGGGACATGCTCAATCGCCCCGGCGGAGGCTTTGGCTACTGTGGCGTCTAAAGCGACGGAACGCCGTTCCGGAATGATAATCCCGGTCGCTCCGGCCGCATCGGCGATGCGGAGGATAGAGCCCAGATTATAACTTTCCTCCAGTCCGTCGAGCAGAATCAATAAAGGATAGATTCCCTGTTCCTGCTGTGCTGCTCCGCGCGCTATCAGATCAGGTAAAGGGATATATTCGTGAGCGGCCACTTGGGCGATTATGCCCTGATGACCATAGGATGTAGCCATGCTGTCTAAGACTTCGGCCGTAACTTCGACAGTGACGGCTCCGGCCCGGCGGCATTCCTGAATCAGCTGGGCCAGATCGGGATCCGTTTTGCCGCTATCCCGTCTTTTTATCCAGATTTTATTGATATTGCGGCCGGCGTGCAGGGCTTCCCGGATCGGATTTCTGCCTTCCAGGCGGTCAATAGGTCCCGCTGCGGGCACTGTCTGCCTGCCTGGTCTGCCGGTCTTCGTTTCCATCTGTGGGCTGTGCTTTCGTGTCCTGTCCTCGAATTGTTTTTGCTGCGGCAGAGCTGATCCCGGCCTACGGCCTGCCCTCGGTTTATCCGGTCGGCGGCCTGATCCGGAACCGGCCGGATATCTGCCTTGGCTTCTTGGGGCCTGGGTGGCGGATCTGCCCCGTCTTTGTGCTTTATTCTGAGTCATCTTGCTCCCGTATTGCTTTTACACCTGTGTTGTTTTTAAAAGAGCACTTATTTGCTTATGAAGTTTTGTCACTGAGGATCACGTTCATCAGTTCGGTTAGACGCTCCCGGTTGTGGGCCAGATAATGGTAGCCGATCAGGGCCTCCAGGGCTGTGGCATGGCGGTATTGAAGCGGGTCGGCATGGCGCGGCAGACTGCCGGGATCGTGATTTCTTGCCCGGCGGATCAGAGCTGTTTCCTCCTGTCCCAGCAGCGGCATCAGCTTGCTCAGAGCTTCCGCCTGGGCGGCTGCTGAGACGATCTTTACCGCGGCGCGATGGAGATCACCTGAATTGCAGGCGGACTGCTTTTCCGCCAGAGCCATGCGAACATGCAAATCGAAAACACAATCTCCGATCCAGGCCAAAGTAGAGATTGGCATTTCGCGCAGATCGCTGGTGATGGGTTGATGTTCTAACAGAAATGCTTCCAATATTTTAGTTTACCGTTACTTTCGGTCCTTGCGGTGTGTCCTCAATTTTGTATCCGGCTGCAGTGATCTCGTCCCGCAGGCTGTCCGCCAGAGCAAAGTCGCGCTCTTTCTTGGCTGCTTGACGGCGTTCCACCAGCTCCATGATCTCGGCCGGGATGCCGGCTTCGGAGCCGAGTGTGGGATCAAGACCCAGGACATCCAGCAGTTCAAGCAATTTGTCATGGGCTGCTTTTAGAGCCGGTGCGGAGAGGCCGGGAACAGCAGCTGCGGTATTGGCGGCGCGCACCAGGTCGAAGATAGCGGCGATCGCATCCGCCGTGTTCAAATCGTCAGACATGCCGCGCTCCCATTCCGCTTCGGACTCAGCGACTGCTGCGGCCAGCACCTGTTCTGCGCTTAGCGCCTGAGGATTTGCCGCCTCTGCGGGCGCACCTGTCATGACATGTTTCAGATTCTCGACACTATTGGTAATGCGATGCCAGGCATTGACCGCGGCATCCAGCAGATCCTTTTCAAAGTTGATCGGCATTCTGTAGTGGGCCTGCAGCATGAAGAAACGCAGCACCATCGGCGGATATTGCTCGGTCAGATCACGGACCAGGAAGAAATTGCCCTTTGATTTGGACATTTTTTCTTTATCGATATTGATAAAGCCATTATGCATCCAATAGCGGACAAAGGTTTTGCCGGTTGCGCATTCACTTTGGGCGATCTCATTCTCGTGATGCGGGAAGACCAGGTCCACGCCGCCGCAGTGCAGATCGATGGTTTCGCCGAGGGTTGCCCTGGTCATGGCCGAGCATTCAATATGCCAGCCGGGGCGACCGTCGCCCCAAGGTGAGGGCCAGAAAGGTTCTCCTTCTTTCTTGAATTTCCAGAGTACAAAATCCAGCGGGCTCTTTTTGTCTTCTTTGCTGTCCACGCGGTCGGATGCGCCTGCCAGCAGATCTTCGACATTCTTGCCGGATAACTTGCCGTAATTAGGATTCTTGGCAATTTCAAAATAGACGCCGTCGGAGGAAACATAGGTAAAGCCTTTCTCTTCCAGCATCCGGATCAGCTCGATGATATCCTCTATGCTCTCGGTAGCCCGGGGATAGATATCCGCCCGGCGGATATTAAGAGCATCGGCATCTTTGAAATACTCTGCGATCATCCGATTCGCAAGTTCTGCGATCGTAGTGTTTTCTTCATGGGCCCGGTTGATTACTTTGTCGTCAATATCCGTGAAGTTTTGCACATAAGTGACTTTATAGCCGCTATGTTCCAGATAACGTCTTAAAGTGTCGAAAGTAATAAAAGGGCGGGCATTGCCGATATGGAAGAAGTCATAGACAGTGGGTCCGCAGACATATATTTTGAAATGATTTTCTTCCAACGGGATCAGTTCATCTTTTCTACGTGTTAAAGTATTGTATATTTTCATTTTAATTTCTCCTCACAATATACAAGACCCGGAATGCCGTTACCCTCGATTGACGCCCAGCATTTCGCCAGGTGGGTGCCCTGCGGCGGTCTTAGATCATCCGCTCAAAGACGGTTCGATCCTATTCCACACTAACCCGGACTCCCGTTTATGTCATGGTGGCTCAATATGAGGAGTATCGAACATTCCAGGCAAGTATATTTTAGCACAAACGCTATCGCCTTGCTGATTTGCACCGCAGATGTCAGATTTGTTCCGGAAACTGCCTTAATGGCGGAGAAAGCGGGTAATGTTTGAGCAAGAGTTCAGTTTTCTTTAGCTTCCGGAGAAGCCACTAATTATTTGTCGTCAATTGTCGTCTGTGGCAGATGTTGCACAAGTTTCATGCTTTTACTTTACAATGTAGATATGGTAAACTTCTTAAGCATTTATTAGGAAAATAGCTATCAAAAGTAGATTAGCCAATGGAGGACTTTGATGACGTCAACAGTTGAGAAAAAAGAACAGAATATGGTGCAGTTTACCATTACAGTTCCCAAGGATGAATTTAAAAAGTCACTAATGTCTGCTTATCGCAAAAATATTAGGCGCTTTAGTGTTCCCGGTTTCAGAAAAGGCAAGGCTCCGTATCCGATCGTGGTCAATTATTATGGCGAAGGCGTTTTGTATGAAGACGCGATCGGCTTCGCAGTTGATCCTGCTTATCAGGAGGCACTGGCGGAGCATGAGATTGAGCCGTTCTCGAGCCCCGAGCTGGAGATTTTGGAAATTGGCGGTGACAACGGTCTGGTCTTTACGATTGATGTCGCGATCAAGCCGGAAGTGGTGCTGGGCGAGTATAAAGGTATCACGGCCTATCGCCCTCCTGCAGAGGTTACCGAAGAAGAGATGAACCGGGAGATTGAGCGTGAACGCGTCAAGGTTGCTCGTCTGCTTACGATTACAGACCGTCCCGTCGAAGAGGGCGACACAGTTAATATTGATTATGAGGGTTTCAAAGACGGTGTGGCCTTTGATGGCGGCAAAGGTGCCGGCTATGATTTGAAGATAGGTTCCAATACCTTCATCCCCGGTTTTGAAGAAGGACTGGTCGGCAAAGAATCCGGCGCGGAGTTCGATCTCGAGCTTTCATTCCCGGCAGAGTATCACGAGGAGAGTTTGGCCGGCCAGCCGGTAGTCTTTAAGGTCAAGATCAATAATATTACCACTAAAGAACTGCCTGAGCTTGACGACGAGTTCGCCAAGGATGTCAGTGAATTCGACACCCTGGAAGAATATAAAGCGGATGTGCATGAGCGCTTGCTCAAGGCCGCCAATGCTTCTGCGGATGCGACCTTTGAAGATAATCTGCTGGCAGCTGTGGTTGAGACCAGTGAAATCGATATTCCAAATATTATGATTCATGACGAAATTGACCGTATTGTGGATGAGCAGCGCAACCGGATGCGCTATCAGGGCATCGAGCTGGAACAGTATCTGGAATATGCCGGCACATCGCTGGATCACTTCAGACTGCAATTGCATGATACGGCGCTAAATCGCATCAAGTCCCGTTTAGTCATTGATAAAATTGTTGAGATTCAGGACTTTGAGGCCACAGAGGAAGAAGTTGATGCTGAGATCAAGAGCATGGCGGCTATGTATGGCTTTGAAGAGGAGAAATTCAGAGAGAGTTTTGCCCCTGAAACCGATTATATTAAGAGTACAATTAGAAATAATAAGGCTGTCACTTTCCTGCGGGAGAACGGCATTGCTACTGATGTCAAGCCGGAATCCGAAGCAGACGACGAATTGGCAGAGGACTTAGCAGATGTTGAGGAAGAGGCAGTTGATGACGCGGATCAGGCAGTCGACTCCGATGCTGAAAATACTGATGATTAGGTCAGCGACCCTGATACCGACTTATATTTAGAATGTGAGAAAAGATAATGTACAACACCAATCCATTTTTACAGAAACAGCCCGGTGAGTCTGAACAGAAAGATAAACAGTTGCAGATGAACCTGGTTCCGATGGTCATAGAACAGACTAACCGCGGCGAGCGCTCCTATGATATTTTCTCTCGCTTGCTCAAAGAGCGGATAATCATCTTGTCTGATCAAGTAAATTCCGTAACGGCCAGTCTGGTAACTGCCCAGCTGTTGTTCTTGGAAGCTGAAGATCCCGACAAGGATATCCAGCTCTATATCAACAGTCCGGGTGGCGAGATCGCTTCGGGCTTTATGATCTATGACACCATGCAGTATATCAAAGCCGATGTCCAAACTATCTGTATGGGCATGGCGGCGAGTATGGGGGCCTTTATTCTGGCAGCCGGCACCAAGGGCAAGCGCTATATGCTGCCCAATGCCGAGGTAATGATTCACCAGCCGCTGGGTCAGGTTTCGGGTCAGGCCTCCGATATTAATATTATGGCTGAGCATATCCTGCGCATGAAGCAAAGACTGAATCAGATTCTGTCCGAGCGCACCGGCCAGCCCTACGAAGTTATCGAACGCGATACGGATCGTGATTTTTGGATGTCGGCGGAAGAGGCCAAAGAATACGGTATTATCGATGAAATAATGGAAAAACGGGTTTGATATTATGACTGGCGACAATGGCAGCAGTAATAAGATATACAGCGGTTTGCGCTGTTCCTTTTGCGGTAAGACCGAACGTGAGGTGAACCGTCTGATTGCCGGACCCGGCGTCTATATTTGCAGCGATTGTGTTGATCTGTGCAATATGCTGTTGGATGATACTTCCGCTCCCGACTATGCTCTGGCTCCCGTGCGAGAGCCGGAAAGGCTGATGACACCGCAGGAGATCAAAGAAGCGCTTGATGAATATGTTATCGGTCAGGAAGCAGCGAAAAAAATCTTGGCCGTTTCCGTCTACAATCATTATAAGCGTGTCTTCTCCCCCCGTCTGGAAGTCGAAGACGGCGTAGAGCTCGGCAAGAGTAATATCATGTTGATCGGTCCTACCGGCAGCGGTAAAACCCTCTTGGCTCAGACCCTGGCCCGACTGTTGCATGTGCCGTTTGCCATCGCGGATGCCACCGCTTTGACCGAGGCCGGTTATGTGGGTGAGGATGTGGAGAATATCTTGCTGCGTCTGTTGCAAAATGCGGATTTTGATATTGACAGAGCCGAGCGCGGCATCATTTATGTCGATGAAATAGACAAGATCACCAGGCGCTCGGACAATCCTTCCATTACACGGGATGTTTCCGGCGAAGGCGTGCAACAGGCTTTGCTCAAAATACTGGAAAGTACCATAGCCAATGTGCCGCCCCAGGGTGGTCGCAAACATCCGCATCAGGAATTCATCCAGATCGATACGACCAATATCCTTTTCATTTTAGGCGGTGCCTTTGACGGTCTGGAAAAGATCATCATGAACCGCATCGGCCAAAAATCAATCGGCTTCGGCGCCATTATTGAGGATCTGGACAAGACCTCGCCCGATATGGTTCTGAGCAAGATCATGCCGGAGGATCTGCTCAAGTTTGGCCTCATCCCCGAGTTTATCGGCAGAGTCCCGGTAACGGTGGCCCTGAACGAGCTGGATCAGGAAGCTTTGGAGCGGATTTTGACAGAGCCGAAGAATGCTCTGATTAAACAGTATAAAAAGCTTTTCTCCTTTGACGATGTCGAGCTGGAGTTTGAGCCCAAGGCCATCAGTGCCATCGCTAAAAAAGCAATGGCCTTGAAGACCGGCGCCCGCGGTCTGCGCACGATCCTGGAAGATATGATTATGGATCTGATGTATGAAGTGCCTTCGCGGCCTGATATTGCCAAGGTTATCATTACAGAAAAATCAGTCGACGGTAAAGAAGAACCGAAGCTGATTTTCAGAAAGAAAGAGCCGGCTAAAAAAGCCCAATAAGGGGATGCTGTTGACGATTATTGACGAAATCCGTCGCCCGGATCAGGCGGCGGATTTTTTCCTGCCGCTATACTTAAGCTGAACTAAGAGAGGAAGGACTCCGGTCATGACAAATAATGCCCAAGACACTGCCGGTACAAGCAGCCCGCATCGCCCGTCCGGACAGAAAACACACCGCCTCGCACTGGTCAGGGACGAAGCAGACAAAGTATTGGTTGCTAAATCTGTCTCGGAATGGACGGATCACAGAGTGGCTTCGATTTTGTCCTATTTGCAGGCTGCGGAGTTCCCCCGCTGTCTGGGCTGGAGCGGTCCTGCCGCTGCGGCAGAAAAGGGAGAGTTCAGTTCCGGTCTGCCGGAACTGATTGTCAGTCCGGAACCGCGGCAACCGGCCTATCTGTTTGAATATATCGAGGGTCAAACCTTGGCGGAGCTGAGGACGGAGAATTTAGCGGTTGACCGGGTTATGGACTGGCTGCTGCATCTGGCTGCCGGCTTACAAGATTTGTCCTTATTGCTGCAAAATCCTTTTTTGCATCTGGATATCAAGCCCGGCAATATTGTGATTATGCCTACCGGAACGCCGGCTCTGATTGATTTCGGCTGTGCGCTGATCCTGGATGATTTTGCTGACAAATGGGTCGAAGTCAAGCGGGCAACAGCAGCTTATGCCGCTCCGGAGGTACAACAAGGCCATCCTCATGCTAATTCGGATCTTTTCAGTTTGGCCAGGACGGCAATTTCTGTCCTGGCGGGCAAGCCCTATCAGGCTCTGACTGAGCCTGACAGGGACGAGGTCTTGCGCAGACTTTCCGCTGAGCATAGACAATTGCTCCGGCGCTGGCAGGAAATTAAGCCTGAACGGCGGGCAGAAACTGTGATTGAAGCTACACAGCAGGAAGCGCTTGATTCTGAAGCGGAGCAAGAGTTGTCTGTGCCCTTAGACTATCCCGGCAGGCCAGCCGCGGTAACTTCCGGCAGTTCCGTCAGTCCTAATCTGCTCCCGCCTAATCCCGGCCTGCAGTTGCCTGCCATTCCTCTCTGGGGACTGGATCAGTCACGGCCGGTATCGATACAAATTGAATATAAATTGACTATCTCTCCCCGGCCTGACCGGACCGAATAAAAGGCAGAGAATGCGAGCCTCGCCGACAGTGTCACCGGCTACGGATTATCCGGCTTAAAACTTAGACTTTACCTCATTTGACGGACTGGGTTATGCTTAGGAAAATGTTGGCATAAGGATATTGGTGAGGTATAGCTATGGATCTAGTGCGTATCGAGAAAGCAGTCAGAGAAATATTGCTGGCAATAGGTGAAGATCCGGATCGGCCCGGATTGCAGGAAACGCCGGCGCGGGTAGCCAGGATGTACCAGGAATTATTCTCAGGCCTGTCCCAGGATGTCACGGAACTGATTAAAGTTTTTGATGAGCCGGACAGCGAAGAGATGATATTGGTGGGAGACATCCCCTTTTACTCCATGTGCGAGCATCATTTAATTCCTTTCATCGGCAAGGCTCATGTGGTGTATATACCCAAGGATGGTAAAATCCTCGGTTTGAGCAAGATTGCGCGGATTGTCGATCACGAAGCCAGAAAGCCCCAATTGCAAGAGCGGCTTACTTCTTCTATAGCGGATATTTTGATGGAAGTTGTTAATCCCTATGGTGTCGCAGTCGTCATTGAAGCCGAACATCTCTGCATGACAATGCGCGGCATCAAGAAGCCGGGAGCGGTCACTGTCACCTCCGGTGTGCGCGGCATATTGCGCAGTGATCTGAGGAGCAGGTCGGAGGCGATGTCTTTAATCTGGCGAGGTAGAAACAACTGATGAAAACATTAAAAATAAGAAATAAATCTTTGTCGCTGGGAAACAAAACCGGCCTTATGGGGATCCTCAATGTGACGCCGGATTCCTTTTCCGACGGCGGCCGCTATTTTGCTCTTGACCGAGCAGTTGAGCACGGCCTGGCCTTATTAGCCGCCGGAGCGGATATTTTGGATATTGGCGGTGAATCTACCAGGCCGGGTTCGGTTCCGATTCCTGCCGAGGAAGAAATAGCCAGAATCGTTCCTGTGATCGAAAATATTTTGCGGCGGGAACCGGAGGCCTTGATCTCCGTGGATACCTGGAAAGCCGAGGTGGCGGAAGCCGTCTTAGAAGCCGGAGCGGGGATTATCAATGATATTACCGGCCTTTTTGGCAGTGATGAAATGGCGGCAGTAATCGCCAAATACGATGCCGCTGTGATCTTGATGTTTAATGCCACTATGTATCGCACACAGGACAGCAAATCAGCGGTTTTCCCGGCCTTTCAAGAGGGCCGGGGTCTGCCGGTGTCATTGAGCCAAGAATTGAATTCAATCGATCTGATGTCGGCTTGCCATAAATTCCTACTGGCCAGTCTGGAGCGCGCACTCTCAGCAGGCATTTCTGCCCGCAGCATTATGCTTGACCCCGGTCTGGGCTTTGGTCTGTCAACTGAGGAAAATCTCTGCCTGCTGCAAAATCTGGAGCAGATTGTTGCCCTGGATTATCCGGTTCTGGTCGCCGCTTCACGCAAACGCTTTGTGCGCCGGGTTTTGACTGATGGCGGTTGTACGGAGCCGTCAGAAGGGATCAATCAGGATTTGGCCGATATCGGCACGGGTGCGGTTTCAGTCTATGCCGTCCAGAAAGGCGCTGATATGCTGCGCGTCCATGATGTCGGCAGACAGAGAGCTTATGTGGCAATCGCAGATGCCCTTAAATACTCTAAGTCCTAAATGAGAGGCCACCCTTTTGACACGGAGGAGCGAGAAAAGCCATGACCAGCAATTTAAGTTTCAACCGTCCCCAATATCTCATCACCATGGCGGAGATGAAATTTCACTCCCATCTGGGGGTGCTGGCGGCAGAAAAAGAGCAAGGTCAAACTATAGTCGTTGATCTTGAACTTTCCTGTTTCTATCCTTTGGCGGTTGAGACGGACCAGCTTGAGCAGACGGTAAATTATGCGCAAGTCTTCTCCTATGTCAAAGCGATGGTCGAAACAACGGAAAGTGATCTGATTGAGCATCTGGCCGGCGCAATTGCTAAGGGTATTTTTGTCCGCTTTCCTTTGGTCGCAGCACTGTCATTGACGATCAAAAAACCGCAGGCACCTATTGAAGGCGACTTCGCCTATATGGCCTTTACTCTGACCGCCAGCCGGGAGGAAGCGCTTTCCGGTTTGGCGTCGGATTCAGCGCCGGGCCTGACTGAGAGCCTGCAGCACACGGTAATTATCAGTCTTGGCTCTAATATAGGTGACCGCAGAGCACACCTGGCCTATGCTCTGACTCGCTTACAAGCAACACCGGGTCTAAAGCTGGACCGGCTTTCCTCTCTCTATGAAACGGAGCCGTGGGGTAATACAGAACAAGCGAAATATCTGAATGCCGTTGCTGCTTTCAAAACCAGGCTGGAGCCCATCTCGATGCTTGATCTGTGTCAAGCAATCGAAGCCGAACGCGGCCGCAGCAGAGAAGTCAAATGGGGCCCTCGCACTTTAGATCTCGATCTGATTAGCTATGATCAGCTGGTCATGGAGACAGAGAGGCTGATTCTACCTCACCCGCGCTATCCGGAAAGAGAATTTGTTACGATTCCTCTGGCGGAAATAACGGGAGCCGGAAAACGCGAAACAGAGGCGGTTAAACTTGTAAAATCCTGCTGGTATCCGTTATAGTTAAGAAGCAATAGGAGGTAATATGTCAGAAGCAGTTCATTCAGATCAAGCTCAGACAGAAAAGCGCAGGAGTAAACGTTCCGGCCAGAATCAGCCGCGCGACAAAAATACTCAAAGCCGCGATAAAAAGCCTGCCAGAGCCTCAGGCCAAAAGAGCAGGACATCGCGTCAAGGCGGCAGCAGCCGCAATCGCCGACCGGATAATAGAACAAAAAGCACTGACGGATCTCAAGCTGCCGCGGAAGGAAAAAAGACTCAATCCAGATCCGGTTCCGGCAATAGAAGACGGCGCAGTCAGGCCTCAAGGCAAAAACAAACTCAGAGACAGGATCAGCCGCGCGAGAGCAGAGAAAAACAAGCCGAACGCCCAGCCGGCAAAGAACAACAGCAGTCCAAAGCAGCGGCTGCTTCTCAGCAGAGTCAGCAGAGCAGAAAAGATACGCATATAGTATCTCAGAAGAGATCAAGCCGACAGGTCCGGCAGGTACGTCAACGCAGTAAGACCCCGCTCAAGACGATTAAAGCCCCGGAGACTCTGGCGGATATTGAAAAGGAAATCAGAGCTCTGGAAAAAGAGATTTCTTTGGAGATCAGATCTATTTCCAATATCAACCTTGATTTCTAAGAGATTTTTAATGAATATATTGGGAGCCGATAATGAATAGTATTTCGCAGATGCCCTTAGTGGAAACGCTCTTTGCTGCGGCACAGGAGCGTTTTTCTTTCCATATGCCCGGCAACCGTCACGGCCAATCATTTCCCGGCTGGCTGAGAGATAATCTGTGGTCATTGGATACGACAGAGCTGGCACAGACCGGGGATATCCAGAACCCGACCGGTAAGGTGCGACAAGCGATGGATCTGGCCGCCTCCTTTTTTGGCGCCGGCCACACTCGCTTTGTGACCACGGGCACGACCACTTCATTGCTAACGGCCCTGGCTACGGCCTGTCCGTACGGCAGTGAACTGATCTTGCCCCGCCGGGTTCATCAGACCTTGCTGCATGGTACGGCCTTGCTGAACTTGACTCCGATCTGGGCCGAAATCCGTGAGGGCGAGCAGGTCGAACAGGCCTTGCTGCGTACTTTGAAGGCCAATCCGCAAGCCCGGGCTTTATTTGTCACCTCGCCGGGTTATGACGGCAGGACGGTCTGCCTGACGGAGCTCGTACAGCTGGCGGACCGCTGCGGAACGATTATTATAGTCGACGAAGCCCATGGCTCTCACTTCGCGGCGGCGCCGGATCTGCTACCGCCTTCAGCACTCGCCCAAGGGGCGGATCTGGTCGCCATGAGCGCCCATAAGACTCTGCCGGCTCTGACACCGGCCAGCTATTTGCATATCGGTCACAAAGCCCTGGCCACAGGTAAGATCAAGGCCGACAAATTAGGGCAGATGCTCAAGGTCTTCCAAACTTCCAGCCCCTCTTTTGTCATCGCCGCCACTTTGGATTATGCCCGCTGGTGGCTGGAGCATCATGGACGCCAAGCCGTCGAGAATCTTTTGGCTCTGATCGCCGCTCTCGACCGCGGCCTGCCCCCGGCTATCAAGCGCATTCAGCTTCCGGGTTCCGATCCGTTGCGTCTGACCTATGATTACAGTCGAACCGGCCTCAGCCGCCCGCAGGTAAATGCCATTTTTGATGCCGGCCGGGTTGACCCGGAACTGGTTGATCTGACCCGCATCATTCTCATTCCGGCACTGGATACTACTCAAGACGAGACGAAGGCGCTAGCCTCCGTCCTGCAGACAGTGGCCAGTACTGCTCCCGGCGCAGTGCCGGTTCAGATCGATCCTGCCGCTATAGCGGAGGAAGCCTTATTTGATCAGGCTCCTCCTTCCGCTGTGCCCTGCAGCGCAGTTCTGTTCGGGGACTTAAAGAAAACCGCAATTCCGTTGCATGAAGCCAATGGACGAATCGCTGCCGAGGCGATTGTGCCATATCCGCCGGGCATCGCCCTGATCTGGCCGGGGGAGATTATCACAGCGGATCGCATCAGAGCCATCAAGCGTTTCCTGGCTGCCGATATTACGGTTTATGGTGTGCGTGATCCTGACAGCAGTAGCGTTGTCGTGTTAGAATAAGATAGTAGCGGAGAGTGGAGATTGACAAATGAAAAAAAGAGGTTTTTTCATCACCTTCGAGGGTGTAGATGGAACAGGCAAAACCACTCATGCCGAGAGGTTAGCTGCCGATCTGACAGCCGCGGGTCATGAAACACTGTTGCTGAGAGAGCCGGGCGGTACCTCTATCGGTGAACAGATTCGACAGATCCTGCTCACACGCGAACATCAAACTATGACCGGGATCAGCGAGTTGTTTCTCTTCGCTGCCGCCAGGTCGCAGCTGGTCAGAGAGGTTATCCGGCCGGCACTTGAGCGCGGAGTGTATGTAATCTGCGATCGCTTCATAGATTCCACTGTCGCTTATCAAGGATACGGCAGGGGACTGGATGTTGATTTTGTACGTCGCGTCAATGAGGCGGCTGTCGGGGAGACGAAGCCTGACCTCACAATTTGGATAGATATTGATCTGGAAGCACTGGCAAAAAGACTGGGCAAAAGAACCAAAAACAATCAATCGGATCGCCTGGATCTGGAGCCAATGGCTTTCCGAGGCAAGGTCAGAGCCGGATATCAGGAAATTCAGGCATCTGAGCCGGAGCGCGTCTTCCGTGTAGTATCGATGCCGGATAAGAATGATACTTATGAACAGATCATACAATGCGTTAGGAGGGAAATTCTATGAAATTGATCTTTGCCATTATCAATGACGAGGACAGCCCGCGCCTTATATCAGAGATTAACCGTGCAGGACAGCGCGTTACCAAGCTAAACTCTACAGGCGGTTTTCTCAGAGCCGGCAATACGACTCTGATGATTGTTGTCGAAAATGATCTGCTGGATACTTTGCTAGGTATTATTCGCAAATATGCCAAGAGTCGCAAGGCTGTAGTTAACTCAAGTGTTACGCCAAGCGTGTTGGGCGGAACTTTCATGCCCTTACCCGTAGAAGTTCAGATTGGCGGAGCTACGGTTTTCGTAGTTAATGTCGAGCACTTCGAAAAAATCTGAGCATAAAGGTTTTTCTCGGATCACAGGCTTATCTGCACTCAAGAGTCGTTTAGCCGGTCTTATTTTGACAGAGGACAATTCCTGTATCCTCCTGACGGGTCCCTCTGGCAGCGGCAAGAAGAAAATTGCGAATCTCATTGCACAAGCTTTGCTTTGTCATGCTCCTACGGCAGAGGGAGCCTGTGAAAACTGTACTTCATGCCATTATTTCGACCAAGGCAATCATCTGGATTTCAGCATTCTGGCAGCAGAAAGCGGTAAAAAAACAATTCCGACCGCAAGTGTCCGTTCAGAACTGTCGGACTTAGTCCGCTATCCGCGCCTGGGCAAGCGTAGAGTTATTCTCATTGATGCTGATGAATTGAATGAACAAGGGCAAAATGTACTGCTGAAAACCCTTGAAGAGCCTTTGCCCCATGTCCGCCTGATCTTGACCAGCAGTGATCAGTCCAGATTATTGCCGACAGTAATATCGCGCGTGATCAGTCTGAAAGTTGATCGGCGTAAAGAAGATGAAATCCGGCAGATTATCAGAGAAGAACTGGTGGATCAGGAACGGAGCGAAGGCGACCTGTTGACTGACGATGATATCAGATTCTTCGCTAAATTTGCTTCCGGCCTGCCCGGCCTGGCTCTGGAATTAGCAGGCGGTGATTGGTTTCGCCAGCTGCGTTCAGACACCACTGCCATCTATCTGTCACTGGATCAGGCCAGCGAACTGGATCTGTTTACTGACTGCAGTGCTTTCTTTCTGGAGCACAAAGAGCAGATAGATATTATATTTGCAGTTTTGCAGAGTCTGATCAGAGATGAACTCTGTTTGCTTTGGCGCACAGAGGCGGAGATTATCAATAGCGATCTGCTGCCACAGCTCAAGACTGTGATCGAACGCAAACAGCAGAATCTGGCGCGCTGTGCCGAGCAGGCAGCAAAAGACCAAGGCCTGGTGCGCTGGAAAGAGGAAGAAGACTCGGAATGGAGCCGGGCAGAGCGAGAGCTGCAGGACAGACTTGCCACAGCAGCCGGCCTGGTAGAAGAAAGCCGCGAAGCTTTAGCGCGCAATGTAAATTTTGAATTGACAATTACACGTCTGCTGCTACATTTGAAATTTCTGGCAGCAGGTGATGAAATAATAGAAAGCAGGAAAAATGATTAGAATAGTTAATGTACAACTGCACGGCCGATCACGTTATTATCAGGCGGATGCGGGTGATTTAGACTTAAAACAGGGCGAGGCCGTTATTGTTGAAGATGAGCAGGGAACTGCCTTTGCCTATACCATGATGTCGCCTTATCAAATTGCGGCAGAAATTTACCGGGAGCAGCCTTTGAAGATCCTGCGGCTTGCGACAGATGACGACAGAGCACAGTTTGAGACTAATTGCGCCGACGAGAAAGAAGCTCTAAAGATTGCCTGTGAGCGGGTGGCTGACCATGAGTTGGAGATGAATTTGGTTTCGGCGTATTATCCCTTTGACAGACATAAACTCTTATTTTATTTCACTGCTGATGGCAGGATTGATTTTCGCGAGTTGGTTCGCGATCTGGCTTCCATTTTTCATACCAGAATCGAGTTGCGTCAGATCGGAGTCCGTGATGAAGCGGGCATGATAGGAGGGCTCGGCGTCTGCGGTCGCGAGCTTTGCTGTGCCTCTTTTTTACAGACTTTCTCGCCGGTTTCAATTCGCATGGCAAAAGATCAAAGTCTCTCCATGAATCCGGCCAAGATCTCCGGTTCATGCGGACGCCTGCTCTGTTGTCTGAATTACGAACAGGAAGCATATGTCAGCGCTGCCCGAGTCCTGCCCGGCAAAAACAGCAAGATCAGATATCAGGGCGAGACGGGCAATGTAGAGAGTGTCAATTTGCTCAAAGAAACTTTGCAGGTCAGATTTGAGCGCAGTGACGGGCCGGCCCTAGTCGAACTGAAAGCGGCTGAGGTCGATGTTATCTTTGATTCGAGTAAGCAGAAATCTGAAGCGCAGAAAGCACAGAAAATGGAAGCGGCTGCTGAGCAAGTCAAGAGCGCTGAGGATAAAAAGGAAAAACTCAAACTGAGCACAAGGAAAGCCGGGCGCAAAATCCGGCGCAAAAAGATCCAGTCTAAGAAACAGGGACGCCCCAAACCTCAGACTGAAACTTAATTTGTAATTATCGTAGCGGATCCGCCATCTAAAATGGCTTCCACATTATCTAATGAAGTGATATATGCTTTAGCGTTTTTTACATTTTCCACAAAGGAAATTGAGGCTTCTATTTTGGGGAGCATGCTGCCGGCGGCAAAATGACCATCCTTAATATATTGCTTCATTTGTTGAACATTAACCGCCTGCAACTTTTCCTGATTAGGCTGGTTGAAATTGATGTATACATTATCGACAGCGGTCAGGATTAACAAGTAATCCGCTTTGACAATCTCAGCCAGTTTTGCTGCCGCAAAATCCTTATCCACAACCGCTTCTATACCTTCGTAAGCATCACCGCGTTTAATAACAGGTATGCCGCCCCCGCCGGCAGAAATTGTAATTACTCCGTTATTCACCAAGGCATTGATCGTATCAGCCTCTAAAATAGAAATCGGTTTCGGCGAAGGAACTACCTTGCGGTAGCCGCGACCTGCGTCTTCAACATATGTGTCTCCGGACGCCGCAGCTCTTTTATCAGCTTCTGCCTTGGAGATAAAGGGTCCTATCGGTTTTGTCGGGTTTTGGAAAGCCGGGTCATCCTCGGAAACTAAAACCTGCGTAAGTAAAGTGACAACTGGCTTATCAATACCGGCTTTTTGCATGGCCTTGTACAGCGTATTTTGGAGCCAAAAGCCGATACTGCCCTGTGTCATTGCCACAGCGGTATCGAGGGGCATAGCGGGATTGGACTTTGAAGCCGCCGCCTCTTGTTGCAAAAGCAAATTTCCCACTTGCGGACCGTTGCCGTGAGTAATAATAAGTTCGTAACCCGCCGTAATCAATTTTATGAGTTTCTCGCTCGTATTTGTAAGCGCTTTGATTTGGCCGGCTGCAGTAGAGTCATCAGTTAAAATGGCATTACCGCCCAATGCGACGACAATTTTTTTACCCATAATTTCCCCAATCCGTATCTCTGTCTAAAATGGCAATCACGCTGCCCGGAATTATTGTTATTATAGCGCTCCCGCTTTTAAGTAGTACTGTCAAATCATGTTCGCAACTATGGACTCCTACATCTAAGTCGTGGTTGTGGTTTTAATTCAGGGGGGGTACCCCCTAAACTAAAAATCGGTCTGTTCCGTGCTTTTCTTTGACGAAACAATTATATATCTTATTTCTGTCCGATGAGTTGTAAAATAAAATATAATTTAAACCGAAAAGCCGAACGACTCGGTTGGGCATGAGTCGTTCGGCTTTTGCGATTTATATTTGAGCTCAGTGCTTAGAAGCTTTCGTGCTCGGTCCGGTTGATGATTTCGTTTTGCAGCTCAAGATCCAAGTTGCGGAAATAATCACTGTAGCCTGCAACACGGACAATCAGGTCGCGATACTCTTCCGGATTCTTCTGCGCCTTGATCAGAGTAGCCTTGTTGATAACATTGAACTGGATATGATGGCCGTCCTTATCAAAGTAGGTTCTGATCACATTGCCCATCATCCGCAGTCCGTTCTCGCCTTTGACCAGAGATGGCGTAAACTTCTGGTTCAGCAGTGTGCCGCCTGTACGCAGGTGATCCATCTTGGCCGCGGAGTTGACGACCGCGGTCGGTCCCTTATGGTCTGCGCCCTGGACGGGGGAAATACCTTCCGACAGTGGCTTGTAAGCCAAACGACCATCCGGAGTGGCACCAATGACACTGCCGAAATAGACATGGCAGGTGGTTGGCAGCATATTCACCCGGTACTGGCCGCCTTTATAGGTTGGTCTGCCGGTGATAATCCCGGCATAGGTCTCAAAGATTTCCTGCATGATACTGTCAGGATATTCTTCGTCGTTGCCGTATTTGGGCGTGTCAAGCAGCAGCTTGGAGCGGAAAGCCTCATGTCCTTCAAAGTTTTTGTCAAGAATATCGAGGAATTCCGACAGTGTCAGTTCCTTGTTATCAAAGACATGGTATTTCAGAGCTGCCATTGAGTCTGTTACAGAACCGATGCCCACGCCCTGGAGATAGCAGGTATTATAGCGGGCACCGCCGGCATTATAATCCTTGCCCCTGCTGATACAGTCAAAAGTAATGGTTGACAGGAAAGGTACAGGCATATACCGGGCAAAGATTGATTCGATCACATTGGAGCCTGCCAATTTGATATCGACAAAATGCTTAATCTGCTTGGTAAAAGCTGCCATCAGCTCTTCATAGCTCTTATAGCTGTCTGCTTTGCCGGTATGGAGGCCCAGCTGCTTGCCGGTATAGGGATCGAAGCCGTCATGTAAAGTAATCATCAAAACCTTGGGCAGGTTAAAGTAACCGGTCAGGATATAAGCCTCCCGTCCGAAACAGCCGGTTTCGACACAGCCTGAAGAACCGCCCATGCGGGCATCAGCCAAGGTTTTCCCTGCGTTCAGCAATTCCTGAATAATGGCTTCGGTATTATAGAATGCCGGTTGGCCCCAGCCCTGGCGCGAAATCTCACAGGCGCGGTGCAGGAAACGGTCCGGAGTTTTTCTGCTGATCTGGACATTGGAACTGGGCTGTAGGAGACGCATCTCGTCCATGGTGTCGAGGATCAGATAGCTGACATCATTGACGCCATCGCGGCCGTCAGGAGTGATGCCGCCGGTGTTGATATTGGCAAAGTCAGTATAAGTGCTGCTTTCTTTCAGTGTAATACCGACCTTGGGCGGGGCAGGCTGGTTATTGAATTTCACCCACAGACACTGCAGAAGCTCTTTGGCTTTGTAGTCGTCAAGTATGCCATCCGCCACATCTTTGGTATAGAAGGGGTAGAGATGCTGGTCCAGGCGACCCGGACTAAAGGCGTCCCAGGGATTGATTTCGAGCGTGACACCGAGATGAACAAACCAGTACATCTGCAGTGCCTGCCAGAAGGTGCGGGGCTTTTCAGCCGGAACAACTCTACAGTTCTCGGCGATTTGCAGGAGCTCAGCTTTGCGCTGCGGATCGGTTTCCTGCTCGGCCAATTCGGTGGCATATTCGCTGTAACGACGTCCCAGCGAGATAATAGCTTCCGAGGCAATTCTCATAGCTTTCAGCTGCTCAGCCTTATGAGGAGCTTCCATATCCTTGGCATAATCCAGATTGGCCAGTTCATCATTGATCTGGGCAATCCGGTCATTAAAGCCTCTGGCATAAATTTCATCTGAACCTACTGTATGGCCGGGTCCTCTTTGCTCCATGAACTCGGTAAAAATACCTGCGCCATAAGCTTCTTTCCATTCATCTGTCATCAGGGACAGAATTTTGCTTCTGGTGGAACGATTCTCCCAGAAAGGCAGAATGGTTTCTTCCTGAATATCGAAATATTCATCCTTAACCTTAAATGAAATCAGATCACGCTGATCCATGACTCTCATATCTTCCAGTGAGTGACAGCACAGTTCGGGGAAGGTAGGAGCAGCTTGCGGGTGCTCGCCTTTCTCACCGACGATCAGCTCACCGTCTCCGATATAAAGTTCTTTGTTCTCCATTAATTCTTTGAAGAAAAGTGCGCGCAGTACGGGAACGGATACCTGACCTTGATATTTTTTGTAAACATCAGTTTCGATTATAGCTCTCTCCATTGAGATTACAGGCTGAGTCGAAACGGATTCTTCCCGTAGTTTTTGGATTCTTTCATTCATGCCACGTTTGCTCATTTTCTGTCGGGCGCTGGCCCATCCTCCTTAT
>JAAYQX010000052.1 GCA_012519085.1 Clostridiaceae bacterium | reverse complement strand
AGTTCTGATCCGTATTTTGCGGATTAAAGACAATCTGCAGTACGCCGGTATGGTCAACCAGATCAATGAAAATGACGCCGCCCATATCCCTTTTATTGGCTACCCAGCCGCAGGCGACGGCATCTTTGCCAATATCTGCCTCGGTCATCAGACCGCAATAGTCTGTACGTCTCATAATTTCACTCCGTTCCTTTTCTCAAATCAATACATTATTATAGACTAAATCAGTCATATATGAACAAATGAGATTTGTTATACATCCTCTCCAATGCCTCCAATGCCTGCCGGCGCAAATTTGACAGAGCTTTTTCTTAATGTTATGATTGCACGAAATTGAATCGCTTTAGGTAGAGGCGCGGTTTTCAAGAGTATTATCGGCAAGGCAGGTCGCCGTCGATATGAAAGGGGAAATCGCCGAAGTTTCGGAAGATGGCCTGATTTTCCGGAGCTGGGTCGGCAGATAAGATCTGACGAACTGTCACAAGCTTTTGTGGAGCGCTATCGATGGCATCGGCACTGATCGAATATTATCCGATTTCCATGGACCGCTTGACAAAGCGGTTCTTTTTTATTAAAACCGGCCGGCCGGGTAAGAGCCGGATCTGTACTTAAGTAGTACAGGTGAGGAAAGGATGGAAAAAGGATGAGAAAGATTGCATTATTTCTCGCAGTAGTGATGTTGTTGGCGTTGGTAGCTTGCGGAAAATCGGATTCTGCTGCGACTGAAGCAGCTACAGAGGCGGAAGTTGAAGCCACCGCCGGCGGAGAAGCTGAACAGGAGGATACCACTGCCGAGGAGGCTGCAGACACCACTGCGGCGGAGGCGGAGGAAAACACTGAGGCAGAAGCCGCTGAGACGACCGCACCGGAAGCTCAGAGCGTACCGACAGGTGTTGAGGACGGTGTCCTGACTGTCGCGATGGAATGTGCCTATGCGCCATACAATTGGGTACAGCAGGATGATTCCAATGGTGCAGTGCCGATCAGCAATTCACCGGGTGCTTTTGCCAATGGCTATGATGTGATGATGGCCAAAATACTTTGTGAAGCTAATGGCTGGGAGCTGGAGATTATCCAGTCCGATTGGGATTCATTGGTACCGGGCGTGATGACTGGTACTTTTGACGCGGTTATTGCCGGCCAGTCAATGACAGCCGAGCGCTCTGAGCAAGTGGATTTCGCCGGACCTTATTTCTATGCCACGATGGTAGTGCTGACCAGATCAGATAGTAAATTTGCCGCTGCCCAGGGCATCGCCGATCTGGCGGGCGGCAGAGGTACGGCTCAAGAAGGTACGATTTGGTTTGATCAGTGTCTGCCGCAGATCCCCGATATCGAAATCCCGCTGAAGTCTTCGGACGTGCCGGCCATGTTGATGGCACTGGCGACCGGTACTGTGGACTTTGTCTGCACTGATCTGCCGACAGCCCAAGGTGCCGTGGTTGCCTATCCGGAGATGAAAATTCTGGACTTCTCGGGTACGGACGGCGATTTCCAGTTCTCGGACGAAGTCAGAGCCGAGAATGTCAATATCGGTATTTCAGTCATGAAAGGCAATGCCGCTCTACTGACGGCGCTGAATAATGTGCTCAGCACCATGACCGAAGATGATTTCAATACCATGATGGAAGATGCGATCAAGATTCAGCCCTTGAGTGAAGAATAGGTCTGAAACTGTGTCTGAGACCCGGGGCGTGCGGGCAGTCGTAAACCTGCCCGCCGCAGACCGGGCCGGACTAAAGGAGACGCCTGACAATGGGAAAATTTGCACAATTAATACAGGATATAGAAAAACTGTGGGATAAATTCGGTGATGTGTATCTCAGGGGTATCCGTTCTACGCTGATCCTGGCGCTGGTCGCGACGGCGATCGGTTGTCTGATCGGCTTTGCCTGCGGTGTTCTGAACACAATTCCCTACACGAAAAAAGATCCTCTGCCCAAAAGATTCGTCCTGAAACTGATCCGGGTTGTGATCAGGATCTATGTTGAAGTTTTTCGTGGTACGCCCATGATGTTGCAGGCGGTCTTTATCTTCTATGGTTTGCCGTATGTGACGAATCTGCAGCATAGATTCGATAGTATCTGGGTGGCATCAATCCTGGTTGTCTCAATCAATACGGGAGCCTATATGGCGGAATCGGTCCGCGGCGGGATTATTTCGATCGACCCGGGACAGACCGAGGGCGCAAAGGCTATCGGTATGAACCACTTTCAGACCATGACCTCCGTAATTTTGCCGCAAGCGCTGCGCAATATTATGCCCCAGATTGGCAATAACTTTATTATCAATGTCAAGGATACTTCGGTAATGTTCGTCATCGGCTTTCCGGACTTTTTTGCCGCTCACAGGTCGGCCTCGGGAGCAAATTATCTTTTCTTTCCTTCGGCCACGATTGAGATGATCGGCTATCTCACTGTGACACTGGTCTCATCTTTTATTCTGCGCCGGATTGAAAAGAAATTGGAGGGCGATGCCAGCTACGAACTGGCTGCCGCCGATCAGCTTGTGATGGTGGCCGGTACGTACAGACATCCCGGCAAGGGCGAGCATTTAGCCGAACGCAGCAAGGAGTTAGAGCGCGATGGCAAATAACAATAATGAGCATAATTCCCGTTCCCAGCCGATTCTGCAAATTGATCACCTGTCGAAAGCGTTCGGCAATAATAAGGTCCTGAATGATATTCATTTCGATGTCTACCAGGGCGATGTGATTAGCGTGATCGGTGCTTCCGGCTCGGGCAAATCGACTTTGCTGCGCTGCATCAACCTGTTGGAAACGCCGACAGGCGGCGAAATTATCTACAAGGGTGTTAATGTATTGGCGCCGGGAGTCAATGCGACCAAATACCGTTCGCATGTCGGTATGGTCTTCCAGTCGTTCAATCTGTTTAAGAATTTGACCGTGTTGGAGAACTGTGTGGTCGGACAGGTACGAGTGCTCAAGCGCAGTCGCGATCAGGCCAAACAATATGCTCTTGAGCTTCTGGATAAAGTGGGTATGGCTCCCTATATCGATGCCAAACCTCGTCAGATTTCGGGCGGTCAGCAGCAACGGGTGGCGATTGCCCGTGCTCTGGCGATGGACCCGGATCTATTGCTGTTCGACGAGCCGACCTCGGCTCTTGATCCGGAGACGGTAGGCGAGGTGCTTGCGGTCATGAAAAATCTGGCCAATGAGGGCATGACAATGCTGGTTGTCTCACATGAAATGGCCTTTGCCCGCGATGTTAGCAATCAAGTATTTTTTATGAACGAAGGCGTTATCCATGAATCCGGCACTCCGGAGGAAATATTCGGAAATCCAAAGCGGCAGGAAACAATCGATTTCTTGGCCAGATTCCGCAACACATAGAGCTAACGGCTTAGTCGCCTAAGACACCTGGCTTGCCATCACCGCTGCAGTCGCCGTTCCGGCTCTTGTTCCAGCTGAATACTTGCGGACTCGTAAGCCAAAACTAAAAGTTCCCTGAAACTTCTTGCTTTCAGGGGGCTTTTCTTTTCGCTCAAATAATGATATTTTTACCCGAGGGAAAATATATCTGAGTATTTGTGCCACAGACGGTGAAATGACTCCGGCATTTGCGCAAATGTTTCTCAAGTTTTTGCCTAAAACTAACGTGAAAATAGTTAGTTTTATGATATGGTTATTATAGTGATAAATAACGAGGGAGCATTTTTAAGATGTTTAATTTCCCGGCGATATGTATTGCAAATGGAACAGCAATATTGTTGCTATCCATTATTATATCGAGTTCAAAAAAATCAATACGTCATGGATTTTTCGACGAACAAATTTACTTCGTGATGGTTATTTTGAATATCCTGCAATGCATTATTGAAACGGTTGTTTTTTTTATGGATGGGAAAATGGTATATGGATACCATACATTGCTGATAGTGCTGAATGCCATTTTATTTATTAACACTACTATATTTTCGTTTTTATGGACAGTATATGCGGATTATAAATTGTTTGCAGACATAGAAAGAATCAAGCGGACATACACTTTTGTAGCTATACCTGCCTTACTAATTATAATCGGCAGCTTAATAAACTTAGTGACACCTGTGTTTTTTGAAATTGATAAATTTAATGTTTATAAAAGAACATTTTTATATCTCATTCCATATGTTGTTACTTATTTTTATCTGGCATATGGGGTTGTATTAATTTATTCGCATCGCAAGAAGGTAAATAAATATTTGTCGATGCCTGCTATTCTGTTTATGATTCCTATTTTGATTGGCAGTCTGTTGCAGTTCTTCTTTTATGGATACTCTCTCGTGTGGCTTGGCGTGGCTGTAGGACTGATTTCCTTATTCATCAATGTTCAAAATGAATCAGCTTATGTGGATGCGCTGTCGGGATTATTTAACAGACAGTATTTAAATAACGTATTGTTTATGTGTAGTAGAAGAGGGAGCGCTACCCGTGCACTAGCTGGAATTATGTTAGACATTGATGACCTGAAAGGCATCAATGATAGATTAGGACATATTGTAGGAGATGATGCTATTTCTGCAGCCGGCAAGATATTACATTCAGCTGTAGATGGTAAAGGGAAAGTATGCAGGTACGGTGGTGATGAGTTTATCATATTAATGTATATAAACTCTCAGAATGAAATTACAGATATGATTGACACCATTAAAACGCAGGCAAGATTGTTCAATGAATCGGAACAGAAACCTTATGAGATAAATTTTTCAATCGGTTATAGTACATACGAAATTAAGCATGATTCAATAGATGATTTTTTAAAGAAGGTCGATGCTTCTCTGTATGATGATAAGAAGAGAAAGATTAGGGAAAGATTAATTTCCGATAGAAGACATGATTTCTAAGAGATGATGAGTGATATTTTTATCCTTTCTCACCGCAGCAATGCGGTTTTTTATTTGTGATTTCATGGGTCAAAACGATTTGGATTCTGTCTCGAATTAAGAAGCACTTGACAGATATCTGTTCTGATGCTAGCTTCTATTCAAATTGAATACAGTTTGTAATTGCTGAGTGTCCCGAAACTCGGGATGAAAAGGGAAGTCGGGTGAAATCCCCGCACGAACGGGTCACTGTAATCATTGAATGCATTTCCTACACACCGTTGGTGTAAAGAAGCCATTGCATAAGAATTGCGAGAAGGCGGAGATGCGTAGAGACATGGAGTCAGGAAACCTGCTCAGTAATTGAAACAAGAGCCTCCCTTATAGGTGACTTGTCCTGCCTCTACAGACAGACTGCTAAAGTAGAAATATGCTTTTACGTACACTGCCTGAGTTTTAGACCGATGGGATGCTTTCAAGCATCTCTTTTTTTTACAAACAAACGCCATGTTGAGTATCTTTTTCACTTGATACACAACAAAACTTGAGAACCAAAACCGAAAAAAATTATGATAAGGAGAGGAAAATAATATGAGAAAATTTTTTAAGGGATTGCTTTCTTTCTTGTTGGTTATTATTCTAGTCCTTTCACTTGCGTCTTGTGGTGAAAAGGAAACCAAAGTAAAGAAAACCGAAGTAAAAGACACCGAAGTAAAGGAAACTGAATTAGAAGAAACTGAAGTAGAAAAAACTGAAGCAGAGGAAACTGAATTAGAAGAAACTGAAGTAGAAGAAACTGAAGCCATAGATGCGGAAAAGAAAAGTATCACTATTGTTGATTTAATCGGTAGGGAAGTTGAGCTTGAGCTGCCTTTGGAAAGGGTTATTATTAGTCACTGGGAAAGTTTAGAAGCCTATAGTGCTCCGGTAGGCGAAAAAATATTTGATTCTGTAGTAGGTATTGGTGAATCCGGTGGAATGGAAAGATACCAAAATGTTTATGCGGAACACTTTCCGCATCTTGCCGACCTGCCTTCAATTGGTACGGTGGGAAGCTACGATATTGAAAAAATACTAAGCCTAGAACCTGATGCTTTTTTAATTAACTTTGGTGAGGGCTTTATTGAAGGATTCCCGGAAGTAGTAAACACTTTGGATGAAGCTGGTATTCCTATGGTATTTCTGCCACTTTCTGACGATCCGTTTACCTCTCCACAAAAGGCTGCGAAAATATTGGGAGAAATTTATCAAACAAATGAAAGAGCGGATGAATTAATTCAATATTTGGATGAAAAATTTGCGCTTATTGATGAAAGAGTTCCTGAGGATGGTGAAAAGCCCAAGGTTTATCACGAGGCCGGATCAGGCTCTAGGGATGAATATTCTATGAGCTTCACTGATAGCGGCTGGGGCTTAATTATGGCTTTTGCCGGCGGGGACAATATATCCGTTAACAATGTTAATGACAAGGGCAGAATTGATCCTGAGTATCTGCTGGAAAGTGATCCGGACTTTATTTTCATAACCAGTGGAATGGGATATGGTCCTGCGGAAGCCTCTATGGAATCTATTAATAACAGTGTAGGTGAATATGTTCTAAGAACAGGCTGGGACAGACTGAAAGCAGTTCAAAATAAAAATGTGTATTCCTATTATCACAACCATCAGAGAAGTCCTTTAGTTTTTTACTACACGATGGATATGGCAAAGATGTTTTATCCTGAAGAGTTTTCCGATATTAATCCTGAAGATGAGTTGAAAGAGTTTTTTGACAAGTTTTTATATCCGGATTATGAAGATGGATTTTGGAAGTATAAGCTAGGAGAAGAACTTGAGTAACCAGCTGAGTCAAGCCAAGGATGTTTATAAAAGTTTAATCAATAAAAAAATTATTATTATAGTCACATTACTTTGCTTAATAATAATTACACTTGTAATCAACTTATTTGCCGGTAGTGCGGATTTTGGGATTAAGGAGACTCTTAGCGCGCTGGTGATGAGTGGAAAAAATGACTTGGCTGAGTTTATTATCTGGAAGTTGAGAATGCCCATGGCCTTGGCAGCCATTGTTATTGGTGCTGCCTTGGCTGTGGCAGGCTGTGAAATGCAAACAATTTTAAGAAACCCTATGGCCAGTCCCTACACCTTGGGAATTTCTTCGGCAGCGTCTTTAGGCGCTGCCTTGGCCATAGTATTAAGAGTATCTCTAATTCCGGTTGCAGGCCATATATTAGTCACTGCCAATTCTTTTTTATTCACGGTTTTGGCGGCAGGAGCTCTAAATATATTTGCTAAGAACAGAAGCGCAAGTAGAAATTCATTGATTTTATTTGGGATTGCCTTGAATTTTCTATTCAGTGCCCTTACTCAATTACTCCAATATTTGGCTAGCGAAGAAAGCTTGCAGACCTTAACATTCTGGTCTTTTGGCAGTTTAACAAGAGTCGATTGGACAAAGCTTGCCATAATAACTGGTGTTTTTATTTTTGTTACAGTTATATTTCTAAAGAATTCTTGGAAGTTAACTGCTATGACAACTTCAGATGAAACAGCAATGAGCCTAGGCATAGACCCGAAAAGCTTAAGGAGAAAGATTATATTTTTGGTGGCCTTGATGTCCGCCACGGTAGTTAGTTTTGCCGGCACAATAGGTTTTGTTGGCTTAGTCGCTCCTCATATTTCTAGGATTATTTCCGGCGAAGAGCAAAGATTTTTTATAATTATTTCCGCCCTGATAGGTTCTTTTCTTTTGTCGATTGCTTCTATTCTAAGCAAAGTTTTAATTAAAGGGATCATACTGCCAATTGGACTTATGACATCCATTATAGGTGTGCCGTTTTTCACTTATCTGATCTTTTCAGGGGTGAGAAGAAATGCTTAAAATTGAAAATTTAAGTTTTTCATATGGGAAGACTCAAGTATTTAAGGATATAGACCTACAAATCGATGAAGGAATAAATATATTAATAGGACCTAATGCGGCGGGCAAATCTACCTTAGTTAAATCAATTTTTGGCCTGTTAAGTCCAAAAGGGCATATTTCCTGGAAAGGTAAGAATCTTCAAGACTTGAACCTTGAAGATAGGATGGAGTTGATGGTATATATTCCCCAAGAAGATATAGCCGGCAACTCCCTTACCGTATTTGAAACCGTTCTTTTAGGGCGACTGAGCTCTTTGACTTTTAAGGTTCAAGACAAAGACCTGGATGCAGTAATGAACGCACTAAAAACTCTAAGAATAGAAAATTTAGCAAAAAGAAGACTAGGCGAGTTATCGGGAGGGCAAAAAAAACTGGTTTCTATAGCACAAAGTTTAGTTAGGAGTCCGGAGATAATTTTAATGGATGAACCTACTAATAACTTGGACATACAGAGGCAATTGGAACTGTTTTATGTAATGAGTAAGATCTCAACAGAGAAAAAAATCCTTTTTATAATAGTTATGCATGATATAAACTTATCTTTAAAGTTTGCGGATAATTTAATTATTATGAATTCCAAGGGGCAAATTGAGAAGCAGGGAATACCGGAAAATATTATTGATGAAGAGATTTTGGAAGAAGTATATAACATTAAAGCTAAAGTATATAGGATTGATGAGAAGACAATGGTCTGGCCGGAAAAATCCATTGGCTATAGTATAAAGGGATAAAATGGATGATATTAAAGCCGGAAGATCAAAATCCGCGGAAGAAGTTTTTCAGAAATTCGCAGGGTTACGGACTTTAGTAAAAGATCGAAAAAATCTCAATTGCTTGTAAATTCGATGTGTTAATGAAGCCCCTGGAACCGAAAGATCCCAGGGGCCTTATTATCAATTAATGTGCTATATGATTTAGAACAGGCCGCTAATCCAATCCACCAGATTGTATCTGCTGAAGAGAGTTACCATAACCAGAGAAACAACAGACATGATCTTAATCAGAATGTTCAGTGACGGCCCGACAGTATCTTTAAGCGGGTCGCCGATGGTATCACCGATGATGGCTGCTTCGTGTGCATCGGAACCGCGACCGAATCCTTTCAACATCCCGGCTTCAATGTACTTCTTGGCATTGTCCCAGGCACCGCCCATATTTCCTGCAGCCAGCGCCATCATTACCGCTGACAGGGTAGAGCCGATCAGAAGACCGCCGACAAATTGTACACCAAAGAGGAAGCCACAAATTACCGGTACTCCGACAGACATTAGGGCCGGTATTTTCATTTCATTGAGCGCACCGCGTGAGGAGATCTCAATGCAGGTCTTGTAGTCCGGATCAGCTGTACCTTCCAGCAAACCCTTGATCTCGGCGAACTGACGACGAACCTCGACCACCATCTCACGGGCGGTCCTGGTTACAGCATTGATTAAAATACCGGAGAACAGGAAAGGCAGTGCCGCCCCTACCAGACCACCGGCCAATGTCATGGGTTCTACCAGATTCAAAGACAGAGTCTGATCTGCCGGCGTAAATGAGAAGAGATAGGACACCATCATAGACAGGGCAGCCAGAGCGGCTGAACCAATAGCAAAGCCTTTGCCGATAGCAGCAGTCGTATTGCCTACTGCGTCCAGAGTGTCTGTGATGTCGCGAACACTGTGATCGAGTCCGCTCATCTCTGCAATACCGCCGGCATTGTCCGAAATCGGGCCATAAGTGTCAACTGAAACTGTAGCTGTGACAAAAGCCAACATTCCGGTAGCTGCCATAGCTACGCCATACATGCCGCATGCGGCGTAGGAAATGAGGATAGCAATGGCGATGACCGCAACCGGGGCCATGGTCGATTTGAAACCGACAGACATGCCCTCGGTAACAGTCAGAGCCGGTCCTTCCTTACTAGCCTCAGCAATATTTCTGGTTGGGTTGTAATCATAGCTGGTGTAGTACTCAGCCAGATAACCGATCACGATACCGGACAGCACGCCCAGACAGGAAGCCACCCAGGGAGAGAGGAAGCCGAGAGAAAATCCTGCACCTGACAGATCATCAGCAGACATATTGCGGAACTGTAAAAGTGTAATAAAAAATCCCACAATCATGGTCAGACTGGCAGAGATATATGTTGAGCGATTAAGCTCCTTATGCGGGAAATCGGACAGCTTTTTGCGCGCCAGCATGACGAAAGTACCGATCACGCAGGAGATCATGCCGCCGGCAGCAAGCAGGAACGGATAGAACATCATATTCTCCAGCATGCTGGAGCTGAACACAGTATGATGGCTCCGGAACAACTCGCTGGCCAGAATTATAGCAGACATGATGGCGCCGACATATGATTCAAGTAAGTCAGCTCCCAGGCCTGCCACGTCACCGACATTATCGCCGACATTGTCAGCGATTGTAGCCGGGTTGCGAGGGTCATCCTCAGGGATATTAACCTCAGTCTTGCCCACCAGATCCGCTCCCATGTCGGCAGCCTTAGTATAAATACCGCCGCCCACACGGTTGAACATGGCAATGACTGAGCAACCCAGGGCATAGCCGGACAAAGTAAGCGTAAACGAGATCGGCAGTCCCCACCAGTTAGTGGTGGCGACAGCATCTACCAGATCCTTGTATTGCCCCAAGAGAACGCCAAAGACCAGGTAAACAATGAAAATACCCAACAAGGCAAATCCGCCTACACAAAGTCCCATGACAGAACCGCCGCGATAGGCCAATTTCAGAGTCTCGCCCAAACTATTGGTTTCCCTGGCGCGATTGGTTACGCGAACATTGGCATAAGTAGCTATTTTCATTCCGACCCAACCGGCGGAACCTGACATAACTGCGCCAATCAGAAAGGCGAGAGCCATCTGCCAGGAAATAGCTACACCGAGCAGAACAGCAAGAGCCAGCGCAATCTTGGCGGCAATCTTGTACTCATACACGATGAAAGTATTAGTGCCCAATCTGATAGCGGCCGCAATCCGTTGCATGCGCTCCGTACCTTCATCAAACCTCTTGACATAGTAGAAATTGAACATTGAGTAGGCTAGCCCCAGTACGGCCGCGAACAGGAGCAAAACCAAAGCAATTACCATTTCATCCTCCCTTTATTTAATTATGATACTTATGGTAGTTAATACCTATTCAGAAATAATACT
>JAAYQX010000051.1 GCA_012519085.1 Clostridiaceae bacterium | reverse complement strand
TCAACACAACTAATGCAAGTGAAAGCTCATGTGCTAAATCTCCTCCCGCAATAAAATATCCTGCAAAAAAGGATCCTAAGGCACCAATTGTAAATATGGCTGCTGCCGTTTCAAACAAACGTAATCGACTGCTGTCCGCCACCTCTTCAGTTTCCCGATATATTATCACTTCCTTCCTCTTTTCCAGAAACACCCCGTATCTTTTCGATGCCAAAAACAGCATGGTCACGGGAAGGGTAATAAATATAGCCGCCACTTTCGGAAATGCTTCTATACCAAGAATATCAGGTAAAATATCTGTTAGGCCTCCCACAAAAAAGGGAAATAATACGGTTATTAAAAAAATTGTTGCCTGTCGCTTCATAAGGCTATGAGGTTCAAGTTCTCTCCGCCAGCGAATCAGTAATATAATGCTTGGAATCACAAATATGATAGGGTATAGGTTAATCCAAAGTTTCCCCATATCCATGGGAAGCTTGTCTATCCAACCGAAGTCAGTCTGCACTACTTTATATTGTTTCTCTGCAAGATATCCAAAGGGCGCATACAAAATTATATTTATCACAGCGGGCAGATAGAGTACAACTAACATCAATCGCTTATTTAATCGCTCTTCAGTGTTTGTTAGAACGAGTATAAAATGGAGTAAAATACTGTAAAAAACCCCCCAGCCGAAAACGGACATACATCTCCAAAAAGCATTTTCTTCCGCTGTAGGTACTGAATTTGCAATAGAATACGCAAACGACCAAATTGCCATTGAACTTGTAAGGAGCACAAACAATCTATTGGCTTTGTTATTCTCATTATTAACTATTAGATACGAACCGAAAATCGCATAAAAACAACTGCAAACATAAAAAGTTATTGATAGAATAAAAGCATATTTCATGTTTTTTAATCTCCAAAGCAAAACTCTAAATTTCTGCTTTTTGCAAGTTTATTCTGCTATTTCGGCTTTTAACAAATCTGCCGTTTTTTCTCATATTGGCGATGGCATGCTCAATGTTGAGAAAATTTTTCTTTATTTAAATAACTGCATATTCTACGATATAAATATACAACACACTCGAAAATAAAGGAAATAAAGGACAGCGGCTATTAGTATCAATAACTGCTTTCTTGCTTGGCTGAGGATTGAGTAGTTAATACAAAATATGCACATAAACAATCTTAAAGAGCAATTAGCCAAGACGCCAATATCATTCCTTTTTAAGGAATTCTTCCAGCGCTTCCGACGATAAAGGTCTTGAATAATAATATCCCTGTATTTCATCGCAATTTATGCTTTTCAGGAAATCCGCTTGCCCCTTTGTTTCCACACCTTCAGCAGTAACACTAGCCCTGAAAATCCGAGCTAATGAAATAATATTTTCCGTTAAAGAAGCCCCTTTCCCTTCCAACTCAATGTAATCAATGATTTCTTTATCTATTTTCAATCTGTCAAAAGGTACTAGTTTCAATCGGTTTAATGATGAATAACCGCTGCCGAAATCATCTATGGCTATACTTACTCCCAACTCTTTCAATTCGTACAATTTCTTAAGTACATCTTCAGGATCCTTAGAGAACAGACTCTCCGTAATCTCCAGCTCTATATATTTCGGATCCACACCACTGCCCTCTATAATTTTGGTAATATCAGAAATAAAATCTTTTCCTTCGAATTGTACAACCGATAAATTTACAGAAACGTGCAGAGGCGGAAATCCTTTGCTAATAAGTTTATTATGTTCCAGAAGCGTCTGCTCCAAGACCCAGAGACCAACATCATAAATTAATCCCGTCTGCTCAAGTATGGTAACAAATCTGTCCGGAGGAACTCTTCTGTTGCCGTTAACGGTCCATCTGAGCAAAGCTTCAATCCCGACTGTTTTCCCCGTATCACAGCTGATCTGAGGTTGAAATTCCAAAAAGAATTCTTTGTTTTCCAAGGACTTAAAAAGCTTGTTCGTGAACAAGGTGTTTTCCGCAATATGGTTTTCCAGTCGCTCTGCATAGAAAACAATATCCTCATTGTTTCTTACCGCTTCATACCCTGCTAAATCGGCGTTCTTCAAAACAGTCCTTATATCTTTTCCGTCATCCGGATACACGGAGATGCCTATGCGGGGGACAACAAATAATGCTTCTATCTCCAGATCGGTCGATATAGGATGGGAAAAAGCGGCAAGCAATCTGTTTGCACAGCCTTCTATCTGCTCGGTACTTTCTACATTGGGCAAAATAACGGCAAACTCGCCATCATTTGTCCTTGAGATAGTACAAGAGGCCTCCAACAGATTTTTAAGCATTGTCGCTGATTTCAACATTACCTGATCGACCATACCGTGTCCGAAGGTATCCTTAATCATCCTCATGTTCGCGAGTTCAATGTTTAAAATTGCAATTTTCCCTAATTCTTTTCTGTCCTGTATGCTTTTCTCAAGCGTTTTTATTAACATGCTTCTGTTCGCTAATTTTGTGGTCTCATCGAAATAAGCTACATCATATAGCATTTCTTCGTACAAGGTCTTTCTCCTTGCATCTCCCAGCATGTTCACAACCAGTTTTAAAAAGTGCAATCGATTTTCGCTTAGGTTCTGATTGCTCCGGTCATAGTATTCAAAGATAAGCATTCCTTCTATTTGTCGCCCTTCGATTTGCAGCGGAAATGCAAAAAAGGAGTTTATCCCTCTTGAGATAAGGAAATTTCTTGTCTCACCACATTCATTTAAAGATTTGTTTATGATGTCTTCACACATTATTGGTGTACCTTTGGCAAGCAGAAATTTGGCCATAGGTAAGTCGTTCATTTTAACTTTCATGCCCGGGTGATAGGGAAGTGAAGCGCTCTCAAAATCTTTCGTGTATGTGCTGAAAACATTTGTTTCATCATAATCCTCGCTGAATCCGATTAAATATGCATAATCAAATTCAAGAACCTCAGCGGACATTTTCAACATCTCATCAACTTTTTCTTTAGCGTTTTCGCTGCTGATTGTAATAAAATTGGTTGAAATGGCTTCAAGTACTTGTTGTTCTTTTATAAGCTTTTTATGTGCCTCCAGCTTTAAAGTATATTCGCCTGCCAATCGCCTTACGGCAAAATAAGTAAGCATAACAAGAGCAATCCTTGTCATGTATTCATTTATGTCGATAACGACAGAAACAGCCGGCTGGATTATCGAGAAAATAATTTGAATTATTACCACCAATCCGGCATAGATAATGAGGTGGATTTTACTGTCGAGGATGACGGTAAACATAAAGAACAATATGTATATGGACCATATCGTAACCGCTCCCGTTTCGGCGTTCCTTTTCATAAGATAGAGCAAACTAAGTGCGCCTGCTACCAGAAACATGGTATTCTGAGTATTATGATTTCTCGTTATGCGGGGTATAAATCTTATAAATATTCCAAGCGACAATAAAGTCGCGGCCAGGAGAATCTCATTTTCCGCCGTCCTTTTCATGGCAAAATATCCTATGAAAAATGAGACTGCACTGCCAGCAGTAAATATGGAGGCAACCGTTCGAAACATGCGCAAGCGGTCTGCGTCTGCGAGTTGGTCGCTTTTCAAGGGCAAGGATATGTCCACAGGTTTTTCGAGAAGCAGGCCCGATTTTTTCAATGTTGAGAATAGCGTTGTCACGGGAGCCATCAGAAATACAACGGTTAATTCGACAAAAGAGCCTTTCCCAAGGATGTCAGGTATAGTTTCTGTGGCTACTCCCAAGACAAGGGGAAATAGTATGGATATTAAGAAATATGTTGCTTGCCGTTTTTGAGGATCCTGAGGCTCAATTCTTCTCCACCAGCGAATAAGTAATATTAGAATCACAAGCGTAAATATAGAGTAATATGTGATAAACCAAATGTTGCCCATATTGACGGGAAGTACATTTATCCAGCCGAAATCGGTTTCCACCATTTGGAATTGCTTCTCCGCAAGATATCCGAAGGGCGCAAACAGAAGTATATTTATAACCGCGGGCAAATAAATTATAGCGAGCATATTTTGCTTCTTGAATGAAATTTTGGCTTTTGTGAGAATAAGCACAAAATGGAGCATAATGCTGTAAAAAACTCCCCAACCGAAAACGGAAAGACATCCCCAAAATATACTTGCTTCCGCCGTAGATGCCGAAATTGAAATGGAATATGCAAAGGCCCAAGTTGCTGTTGAAGCCGTTATAAGTATAAACAGTTGGTTGACACGGCTTTTGGCATTGGTCTCTAATGCATATGTGCCGAAACCCATATAAAAAAAGCCGCAGAGATAGTACAAAATCGACAAACTTAAGCTGTATTTCATAAACTCATATCCAAAAAAATTGCGCCTTTTACCGTATGTTTATTCTTGTCGGTTCCCGTTTTTTACGCAAGTTCTTTACGTAAGTTCTATGTTAACTTCGTATATTTTTGATACTTTGAGGTCTTGTGCTCATTCCATATTACCATGTAACCAATTAAAATTCTTACTTTTCTGCACCATCCAATGACGCAAACACAAAGGCACACTGAAATTCAAATAGGAGTCTATCTAAAAGTTTAAATTTCTTTGATTGTTTCATGAACACCAAAAATAGATTCAAAACAAAAGAAAGCAGCTACCAATACGGGAAATTGTATCAATAACTGCGTTCTAAGTTGGTTGCGGAGGGGGGATTCGAACCCCCGTCCTTCGGGTTATGAGCCCGACAAGCTACCAGCTGCTCTACTCCGCGATATAAAATGCTAATTATGGTGCTCGTGGCCGGACTCGAACCGGCACGGGGTTTAATCCGACGGATTTTAAGTCCGGTGCGTCTGCCAATTCCGCCACACGAGCGAAGTCTGCCTATATGCCTAGATAATTTACCACCGCTGCATTGACTTGTCAAATTTAGCTAGACCGCGTGCTCCGGCTTTGCCAGAGATTTACACCGACATTTTTTGATCAGATCCTGTTTTTGTAAAATTTACTTTCTTTTAGTAAATACACCGGGGATATCTGCTATAATATACAAGGTCTTCGTCAGTAATTAGAGACATAATGATTGCAGACTAATAATACTTGCCCCTTCCGCTACCGGGTAGTTTGGAGAGTCGGAACATGATCGATGAGGTTGACCGCAAAATAATTGATTTGCTGCTACAAAATGGCAGGATCACACATGAAGAAATTGCCAAGAGATTGAACTTTTCGCGGCCGGCAATACATCAGAGAGTCGCTAAACTGACTGAAAAAGGAATCATCAAGAACTATACTACCGAGATTAATTGGGAAAAGTTAGGCTATGCTATTGATGCTTTTATTCTGGCCACTGTTTATACCAAAGACTTCAATGAAATGATCGAAGAATTGCTTAAGCTTAAGCATGAAGATCAGGATTGGATCATCCTAAATGTTTACAGAGTAACCGGTAAACACTGTATACTATTAAGAGTTAAGGCAAAAAGTACTGCTAATATCAGTGCACTACACGATCAGATGCTTCAGTTTGTAGGAATTATAGAAACATATACTATGCTTGTCCTCCAAAGTAGAGTAGTGAACTGGAACAATAACAGGCAAAATAGCGAATCTGAAAATTGCCTTACTGAAGAGCAAGGAATTTAGTGTATTATAATGCTTACGGCAAATTTTGCCATCAATTTGTCGGTAATGATTTACCGGCAATATAAGTGATTGGGAAAGAGAGACTTTTATATTATGAGTAATGGTTTATTCAAAATTCCGGTTGCAATAAATGAGCCCATACGCCATTATGCACCAGGTTCATCTGAAAGAGCTTCACTGAAAGCAGAACTGGAACGACAAGCGAATACAGTAATTGATATACCGGCTTATATTGATGGTAAGCCCTATTATTCTTCTGAAAAATACCAAGTAGTTATGCCCCATGACCATCAGCATGTTTTGGCTGAAGCAGTATTTGCTGACGATAAAGGTATTAATATGGCTATCGAGTCAGCTATGGCCGCCAAAGAAAGTTGGGCGGAAATGCCTTGGGAGCACAGGGCTGCCATTTTCCTTAAAGCCACCCATCTGATAAGGAATAAGTGGCGTGACAGACTTAATGCCGCTACAATGTTAGGTCAGAGTAAAACCTGCTTCCAGGCTGAGATCGACACCTGCGAGTCTTGCGATTTTCTTAATTTTTACTTATCCGGCATGCATACAATTTACAGTAATCAGCCGCTGGAAACGGAGGGCTCTTTCAACCGCATGGAATATAGGGCATTGGATGGTTTTGTCCTGGCTCTAAGCCCATTCAATTTCCTGGCAATGGGTGTCAATCTGGCCTGCGCTCCTGCCATTATGGGCAATGTGGTCATCTGGAAACCCGCACAGACAGCTTTGCTGTCCGCTTGGTATTTTTATCAGGCACTCTTAGAAGCCGGTTTGCCGCCCGGGGTCATTAATTTCGTTCCTGCTCGCGGAGCTGATGTCAGTCGTATCGCCTTACCCCATCCTAATTTCGGCGGATTGCATTTCACAGGCTCAAATAAGACTTTCGGCTCGCTTTGGAAAGATATCGCTCTTAATCTTGATAACTATCGTCAGTTTCCCCGCATCGTAGGTGAAACAGGCGGTAAAGGTTTCATCTTCGTCCACAATACCGCTGAGGTGTCAAAGGTGGTCGCAGCGATGATTCGCGGTGCCTTTGAGTATCAGGGGCAGAAATGCTCTGCTGCTACCCGTGCTTATGTGCCCAGATCGCTCTGGCCGGACATCAAAAAGATGCTTCTGGATAAAACAGCGGAGCTTAAAGTGGGAGACATATGTGATTTCACTAATTTCATGGGTGCAGTAATTGACCAAGTAGCCTTCAATAAAATAAAATTATATATTGACTATGCCAATGAGTCGGATGATGCGGAAGTTCTAATCGGTCATTACGATGACAGCAAGGGGTACTTTATCTATCCCACTGTTATTGAAGCGAAAACGCCCCGCTTTAAGACTATGGTTGAGGAAATATTCGGTCCGGTGTTGACAATCTATGTTTATGAGGATGAAGAATTGGAAACTGCAGTGAATTATTGCGATGAGGACACTCCATATGGGCTGACCGGTTCCATCTTCGCCAGATCTCGGGACGTGATACAAGATCTTGAAAAGAAGTTGAGCCATGCCGCCGGTAATTTCTATATTAATGATAAGCCGACCGGGTCAACTGTGGGGCAGCAACCCTTCGGCGGCACTCGTCTATCAGGCACCAATGATAAGACAGGTACAGCAATGCACCTCTATCGCTGGGTCAGTGCTCGTGTAATTAAGGAAAACTTCGT
Source organism: Clostridiaceae bacterium (assembly GCA_012519085.1). Taxonomy (GTDB): domain Bacteria; phylum Bacillota; class Clostridia; order Saccharofermentanales; family DTU023; genus UBA1046. Next base: position 22,161 of record JAAYQX010000051.1, on the reverse strand, counting down.
CTTTACAGACGATGTTAATTATATTTCAATGGAAGAGCAATAAAGTACTTAGGAGGTAAAGATGCTTAGAATTGAGGAACATCCTATTCTGACATTCGAAAAAGGCAAGCTGGTAACCTTCACCTTTGACGGCAAAGAGCTTCAAGGCTATGAAGGTGACACAATTGCTTCCGCATTGCATGCGGCAGGTGTCAAGGTCATGGGACATCATCATGTTTCAGGCAGACCGCGCGGTTTCTACTGCGCTATTGGAAACTGCGGCTCCTGTTTGATGATCGTCAATGGTGAGCCTAACATCAGGGTATGCGTAGTACCGCTGGAAGAAGGCATGGTCGTAGAGACCCAGAATAACCGGGGGGATCTGTTATGAGAGAAGTAGATATTGCTATTGTCGGCGGAGGTCCGGCCGGATTGATGGCTGCTGACGCAGCAGCAACCAACGGTGCCTCGGTTCTCCTGTTGGAGCGCGATGGACATCTAGGCGGTCAACTGGTAAAACAGACCCATAAATTCTTTGGATCTGAGAAACAGTATGCTTCTGTCCGCGGCGTTAAGATTGCCACAATTCTGGAAGAAAAACTGCAAGGAATGAGTGATCTCGTAGAGATCTGGACTGACGCCACAGCACTCGGTCTCTATGAAGACGGCGTTCTGACAGTTGAAAAAGGCAAAGAATTTGTGAAAATCAAGCCGAAACGCATAATTGTTGCAACCGGAGCTTCTGAAAAATTCTTGACCTTTGTCAACAATGACCTGCCCGGAATTTATGGTGCAGGTGCTGTTCAGACCCTGATGAATGTTAATGGTGTACGCCCCGGTCAGCGGGTATTGATGGTAGGCGCGGGCAATATAGGCCTGATCGTCAGTTACCAGCTATTGCAGGCAGGTGTTGAAGTAGCTGCCATCATCGATGCTGCACCGACAATCGGTGGCTATCTGGTCCATGCCAGCAAAATCAGACGTGCAGGCGTGCCGATTATCACTAGCCACACGGTCACACGTGCTTATGGTAAAGAAGCCGTTGAAGGAGCTACAATTGTTGCGCTGGACGAGAAATGGCAGCCATTGCCAGGAACAGAGCAAGAGCTTGATGTCGATGTCATCTGTATCTCAGTAGGTCTTTCTCCTCTTGCAGAACTCTTGTGGCAAGCCGGCTGTGAGATGCGCTATGTTCCGCAGCTGGGCGGTCATGTGCCCGTTCGCGACCACCATCTAAAGACAACTGTAGATGAAGTATATATCGCTGGCGACTTGACCGGTATTGAAGAAGCCAGCAGTGCAATGGTCGAAGGCAGGCTCGCCGGTCTGGCTGCAGCCTCTTCACTGGGCTTTAAGTCAGATAGTCTGGAAGCGGATATTCTGGACTGCAAAGAACAGCTGAAATCGTTGCGCTCTGGCCCTGTCGGTGATCATATCAACCAAGGCATGGCCCAGGTAATGTTAGATAAATAAGGAGGTCGAGACATGTATCTAAAAACAGGCGTTGCTGATAAGGAGCTGGTCTCGAACGCACTTCCGACAGAAGAACGTCGCGCATCAGGACCGTACGCTATTATTGAATGTTTCCAAGAAATCCCGTGTAATCCCTGCACGGAAATCTGTCCGTTCGGATCGATCTTACCGATGGATGATATCAATGATCTGCCCAGAATGGACTATGACACTTGCACCGGCTGTGGCCTTTGCGCCGCAATTTGTCCCGGTTTGGCTATTTTCATCATCAATGAATCTTATTCAGATACAGTGGCTTCAGTTGGCATCCCTTACGAGTTTGTACCACTGCCCCAAAAGGGTGATGTAGTCAAAATGATGGACCGTGCCGGAGAATTTGTCACCGACGGAAAAGTATTGAGGGTAGTACCTAATAAAAAGTATGAAAATACTCCGGTAGTGACCGTAGAAGTACCGAAAGACAAGGTTAATGAAGTCCGTTTCTTGCAACTAAAACAGGAAGCTGAGGTTGCTATGCCGACAGCTGATCCAAATGACGAAGAGAATCTGCCCGATACCACTATTATTTGCCGCTGTGAAAATATCACTGTCGGTGAAGTAAGAAAGATGATTGATCAAGGTTATGATGACTTTGATGAACTCAAGCGTCTGATCAGAACCGGTATGGGTCCTTGTCAGGGTAGAACCTGCCGTCATTTGATCATGCAGGAAATCTCTCGTAAAACCGGCAAGAAATTCGAAGATATCGAATTAGGTGCTTTCAGACCTCCGACCAAACCGATTCAGCTAGAACAGCTCATAGGAGGTAAAGAAGATGTCTAATCCAAAAACTGCTAATGTCGTCATCATCGGCGGAGGTATTTCCGGTGTAGCAATTGCCTGGAACCTCGCCAAAAAAGGTGTTAAAGATATCGTTATTCTGGAAAAGAAAACTGTCTGCTCCGGCGCTACAGGCCGTTGCGGTGCCGGTATCAGAATGCAGTGGGGAGCTGAGCAAAACTGTCTTCTGGCCAAAATGTCCGTTGAATTCTTTGAGAATGCAAATGAAATCCTTGAATATGACCGAGATGTCGAATTTGACCAAGGCGGTTATCTGATTGTTGCCGGCAACGAGAAAGAAAACGAACAGTTCAAGAAAAACATTGCTTTGCAGAATTCGCTGGGCATCCCCTCCAAGCATCTGACACCGCAAGAAGCCAAAGAGATTGTGCCCCATATGGACGAAACTCAAATTGTTGGAGCTACTTTCTGTCAGAAAGACGGACATCTTAACCCTTTCAATACAACTGAAGCTTTTGCTAAAGCAGCCGAAAGACTGGGAGTCAAAATTCTCAAGAAAACCAAAGTCACCGGCATTGATGTTAAGAATGATAAAATAGTCGGCGTCGAAACAACAGGCGGCTATATCTCTACTCCTCTTGTCATTAATGCTGCCGGCGGCTGGGCTCAGGAAGTCGGCAAGATGGCCGGTGTCGATCTGCCGCTCTATTCAGAAAGACACCAGATTCTTGTCACCGAACCTGTTGAGTTGATCCAGGATCCCATGTATATGGCCTTCTCACTCAACATTTACATCCAGCAGACGCCTCACGGCTCATTTATCATGGGCCGCAGCAACCCGGAAGAGCCAAGAGATCTAAGACAGACCTCTTCCTGGCAGTTCCTGCACGAGATGATCAATACTTGTACCACACTGCTGCCGCCGCTGCGCAAGCTCAATCTGGTCCGTCAATGGGCCGGTCTGTACAATATGACCGAAGACGCACAGCCTATCTACGGCAAAGTTGATAATGTCGAAGGTTTCTGGCTGGCTTGCGGATACAGTGGACACGGCTTTATGCTCGCGCCGGCTACAGGCATACTCCTAACTGAGATGATCCTGGGCGAACCGCTTTCTATCGATATCACCAATCTCGATCTGGGCCGCTTCGAGCGTGGCGAGCTCTGCTTCGAGACCTCGGTAGTCTAATTAGCTTGCTTTAAGCTTACTGAGAGTGACTGCAGGAAAACCTGCAGTCACTTTCTTTTGTTTGACTGTGTTTGACTGAATATTTTACTAGACCTATAATTATTCACAGTTAGTTATTCACAGTCAGTTATGTACACAGCTTAGCAATAACCTAAGTATCTAATCTAAGGAGACTGCTATGGACACAATGATTAAAATCTCTACTTCTCTCGATTTCCCAACCTGTAAAAAAGCTGTAGACTTGGCCTTGGGCTTGGGCTTTGAAACAATTAATGCCACATTCCCCGTAGTCAGCATCGTTGCTGAGGCCAATGTTGACCGGCTCTGGGAACAGTGGTCAACAGCAAAATATTCCAGCCCGGAACAGCCTGCTGATTATATCAATGCCACACAGGCAGCACAGCAGGTTCCACCCTATGATTGGAGAAAGAAAAAGGGCTTGGAATCTATCTTTTGTACCGGTTCTCTCCTGCCGGATAATAATTTGGATTTATTGCCGGATGCAATCAATCTCAAAATTATCCTCTCACCCGATTCCGCAATCGAGACCGTAGCCGCTGCATGCAATTTCGCCTTCAGACTGGGCATGGAAACCACGGCCTACGAAGGCTCTATCATTGCCGCACCGGGATATAAGGGTAATCGTATTGTCTTTACGGAGCAACCGGGTTTTGGCCTTCGCCTGCTGGAAGAAGACGGCGCTCAGATTATCGAGGTTAGCGGTTCCGGCTCTGAATTAATTGAGCGCAGTGCCCATTTTCTGGAAAACTTTCCTCAGCTGCAACCCGGACTGACCTGGTCAGAGCATCTGATGTCTCTGACTGACAGTTTTGCACTCAGGAACTTGGACGGGCAGTTGGCCGCTCTGCAATATCTGTCGGATCGCCAGGCTCAGAAAATCGAAGCTCTTGTTTCAGAGCAGGACGAAGAAAAACTGGAAAAGATCAGACAGGCCTTCCCGGACGCCTCTGTAGAAAATTACAAAAAGGCCGTCCTGATCTATGAAAAAACCTATGATATTCCCTGGGAAAATGATGTTTTTCTGGCCGAATTGGAGCAAAATGTCCTTCCTCTGCTCAGGCCGGGTGATCAAGTAGAAATACAAGGTGTTCTGAGTGAGGATCTCGAATCGCGTCAAGCCCTCACTGCCACGGTACAGGAGAAAATAGCCGCTGCTAATGCTGAGGGCTCAGTCCAAATCGTCAATGCCTATAAGCAAGGAATTTCTTGGATCATGGATTTTGTTTTGCCTGAGCTGGCTGATTTGGCCATCGATCAACTAAAGATTTCATTTAATTCCTTCTTACCGCCCGGTGAGGAAAGTTGGATCGACGAGAGTGCCTCCACCCCCAAATACACCATGTCTACCGAAGGCGGTGCCGATCGCTGGAATGATCTGCCGATCAGATATCTCCAAGAACTCTATCCCATCGACGATCTGATTGAACAGAAAACGGGCTTTAGCCGCGACAAAGTTGAACTTGCGCTCTATGAGGGCGACGAAGAACTGAGTTATCTGGTACAGGCCTATGACAATGAGGGCAACGAAATCTACTGCAATCAATACCGGGCCGAATTCAGCGAACGGCCTTATCTGGATCGCTTCCCTCTTCTAGGCAAAGTACATCCTGCCACCGGTTCATTGACCGCCATCATCAATGGCGAAGTGAGATACCAAGTTGCCATTCCGACCGACTTGGAGAGAATCTGGGATATCTACCAGCAGGAGATCCTTGAAGACTGTCTTGCCTTTGTCCAAAGCAAATACGGTGACGATATCTCAATCGATAAACAGCCCTTTTTCAGCCTGCTGGATTTAGATATTCGGGTCAGCGAACCCAATGAACAAATGGGTATCAGGCAAGATCTCTTGTCCTCACTCGATGCCCTGCACGAAGATATCTACTTTGCAGGTACTGACTTTTTCAAACATCTCGGTTTGACTTTAGGTTCAGGAGCACTTGACGCACCGGGGTTAATCTTGCCCAGAATCAAAAAGTGCACCGGCAAGCCTTTCTTGAAAGTACAGCTCTTCGATCAGTTAGCGATCAATCCCTCCGTTTCTGCCCAGCAAACTGACTTTACTGTCCTGCCACGCGAACAGGTCACAGTCTCGATGCAGTCGGTGACCTGGAAAAATCGCGGCTGGCAAGTGACGTTGGATATTGACTGCCCCAGACCGGAACTACTTGAGAGTATGGCCTCTTTGGCTGCAAACTCTTTCCTGGCTTTTACTTCTTCTCTGCCCGAGATTGAGGAATTGGTTCTGGCCGGAACTTCCGGTAAGTATTCCATACCACTGACACCGGGAACTGCAAAAGCCAGACCGAGAAAAGATATCAACGAGATTGATATCTCTGAGTCAGAATTAATCGGTTACGAAAAATACAGCCGCATTATCGACGATTTGCAGAGTGTGGAAGGCATAGAAGTGTATCCTATTGCCAAATCTTATCTGGGACGAACCCTACATGCCATAGAGCTAACAGCACCGAGAAAAGGCTACACTTCCAGAGTAAAACGCCTGACTCATCTGCCCTCTTTTTATATCAATGCCAGGCACCATGCTAACGAAGTCTCAGCCACAAACGGTGCTTTCCTTCTGATCAAGACTCTTCTAACTGATCCCAAATACCGGGATCTGTCAGAACGGTTGAATCTGGTGATCGTCCCCATGGAGAATCCCGATGGTGCGGAAATTCACTATGAGCTGCAAAAGGATAATCCCTATTGGTCTTTTCATGTCGCCCGCTTCAATGCAATCGGCAAAGAATTTTACTATGAGCATTTCAACACCGAAACAATCCATACGGAAGCTCTGGGGCTGAGGAAACTCTGGTATGCGCAACTGCCTGACATCCTGGCAGATAACCACGGCGTACCCACCCATGAATGGGTGCAGCAATTTGCAGGTTATGTCTATCCTGCGTTCAAAGGTTTCTGGCTGCCGCGCTCACTTTTGTACGGATATTTCTGGCATACCACCGATCCTGAATATGCTTCTAATTTCACCGTCAATAAAAAAATGGAAGAAGCCATTGCCGATCGGATTGACGCCGATAAAGAGATGACGGCCTTGAATCTGGAACTGATGGATCGCTTTGCAAAATATGCCACACAATTCATGCCTAAGATGTTCGCGGCTAACTACTATCGCAATATGATCAATTACTGGATTCCCTTTGCCTATGACCCCACACATCGCTATCCCTCAATACGCTTCCCCTGGATTGTCACGGTCTCTTACACGGCTGAGGTCGCAGATGAAACGGCACAGGATGAATATCTCAATCTGTGTGCCCGTACCCATGTGGCGCATAATTTAGCCACTATTGATATGATGCTAGAATCAGAGCATATATATGAAGTTAAGAAGGAGGTTACAGAGGAGAAACAATCAGTTAGTTTCATTCGCCAAAGGCCTATGCTGGTTTAGCCTTTTGGCTTCTATTCGCCTTGCAGGTCTAAAGCCTGCAACAACAACTTCAAAAAAGGAGACAATTTATGGAGTTAGTTAAATTATTGGGAGTTTTAGTGGTAGTTGTTGGCTTTGCCCTAAAACTCGACTCGATTCTGATTGTTGTGGCAGCAGCTATTGTATCCGCAGCAGTCGGTGGGCTAGGTGTTGAGGGTTTGCTGGAAACACTGGGCACAAGTTTTGTCAACAATCGCTCAATGGCCATCTTCATCCTGATTATGCTGGTAACCGGAACTTTGGAGCGCAATGGTCTCAAAGAAGCCGCTGCCAATTTGATCAGGAAAGTCAAGCGTGCTTCCGCAGGTGCCGTGATCGGTGCCTATGGCATAATGCGCGGTATTTTCGCGGCATTTAATGTCAGCTTCGGCGGTGTGGCCGGCTTTGTCCGCCCCATCATCATGCCGATGGCGGTCGGTGCTATCGAAGCTTCCGGCAATGAGCCACATGAGGATCATGTAGAAACTGTCAAAGGCATGGCCTCAGGTATGGAAAATATTGCCTGGTTCTTCTGCCAGGTACTGTTTGTTGGCGGCGGCGGCGCATTGCTCGTGCAATCAACACTAAAGGATCTGGGCTATGAAGTCGATCTGATCGATCTGGCCGTGGTTGAGATTCCGATCGCAATCTTTGCCGTGCTCGTAGGCATTACCTATTACTTCCTGAAAGACAAGCGAATGGTCAGAAAGTACTACGGTAATAAAGTAGCGAAGGAGGATTAATCATGTTGTTCAAGGTAAATTCTATTTTCACACTTGCCTTCTTTACCGATCCTGATGTGACACTGGGAGCAAAACTGCTCGAAGTCATCCTGATCGTTATGGGTTTGATTACCATCTACAACGGCATTAAGAATCTGCTCGATAAGAGCAACCCGGCCCGCATTGGCACCGCAGTATTCTGGTGTGCCCTGGGCATAGTATTAGCTCTGGGACGCTGGCTGCCTCCGATCGCAAGCGGCATTCTGGTCATTATTATGACCATCCCCGCTATCTTCAAGCAGGTCAAAATGGGCAAAAGCAATGCCCCTACACCGGAAGAAGAAAAAGCCAATTTCGACAAAATCGGGATGAAGATTTTCATTCCTGCTCTGACCATCGGTGTCAGTGCCATCCTGTTCGCTCTGCTGACCAAGCTGGGCGCCCTGGTCGGAATCGGCTTCGGCATAATTTTATCTATCGTGCTGCTAATGATCTATTCACGCGATAATAAACCAAAAGTATTCTTGGATGACTCAGCCAGACTGCTATCTGTAGTCGGCCCGCTCAGCATGCTGCCCATGCTGCTTGCCAGTCTGGGAGCGGTATTTACCAAATCCGGTGTCGGTGAAGTAATCGCAGAGCTGGTAGGAAAAGTCGTTCCCGAAGGCAATGTAAACGTAGGAATTATTGTCTTCGCCATCGGTATGGCACTCTTTACGATGATCATGGGCAACGCCTTTGCCGCTATCACCGTCATGACTGTCGGCATCGGCCATCCTTTCGTGCTGGCACACGGTGCCGACCCGGTCGTAATCGGTATGGTTGCACTCACAGCCGGTTACTGCGGCACTCTCTGCACACCGATGGCTGCTAACTTTAATATCGTTCCTGTAGCCATGCTGGACATGAAAGACCGCTTTGGTGTCATTAAGAACCAGTACATCCCTGCGATCATATTGTTGATCTTCCAGATCATCTACATGATTATTCTCAAGTAATGATATGGACGACAGTAAGCTGACACGCGGTGCAAATATTGTGGTTCGCCACTGGGTCAGATTAAAACCCTGGGAGAGCCTGCTCATTGTAACCAGCAATAACTACATGAGAGAAGCGCTGGCGCTCAGTCATTCTGCGCAAAAACGTTCTTTGAAAGTCAATCTGATGATCGTTGAGGATGTGGGAAAGAATGTCGGCATCTACTTTGATAAAAATGAAGATGCTTTCGACGGGTATAGCGCGATTATCGCCGCGACCGAATACTCACTGGTCACCACTTTGGCAGCTAAAAAAGCTATCGGGCGGGGAAAGAAATTTCTTTCCCTGCCCCTTTCTACCAGCAATAATATGTCCCTGCTGGAATTCGATTTTCTGTATATGGACACCAAAAAAAGTCGTCTGATGTCAGAAATCATCATGAAATATATTGAACACTCCACAACCATCCATGTCGAAACCCCCGCCGGTACAGATCTGACCTTCAGCAAAAAAGGACGCAAGCCGGGCTTTTTCAATGGCGTGGTCAAAGACGGCAAAGGCTTCTCCTCTGCCAGCTTTGAAGTCTATGTACCTATTGTTGAAGATGCGACCGAAGGCATTATGGTTGTCGATGGTTCCCTTGGCTATCTAGGCAAATGCGACCAAAATGTCCGTTTGACTATAGAAGGCGGTCGCATTACCGATATCGAATCCAACCCTTGTGGCGATAGACTCCGAGCCTTTATCGAATCTTACGACGATCCCGGTCTATTCGTGGCCTCCGAGTTCGGTATCGGCCTCAACTCTCTGGCCAAATGCCGCGGCTGCAGTTACATCGAAGATGAATCAGCTTACGGCACTTTCCATGTCGGCTTCGGCCGCAATCTGGCCCTCGGCGGCGAACTTGAAGCCAATGGTCACTATGACCTGGTATCCCACAGGCCCAGCATTTATGTAGATAATCGTCAGATCATGGACGACGGCATCATCATTATTCCCGAACCGGTCTTCCACTAAAAACAGTTTGCCGAAGGCGCTGTATATCCATACAGCTAACAGGCCGAGAAACCAACGCCCGGCTTTTCAAATATTATATACTGCATAATTCCGCATGAGAATTAATATAAAAAAGGACATTTTGCTTCCACAATTTAGAATACTAAGCTTGAGATAACCATATGTAAGTGATATATTAGGTTAGTTAAGATATTCTGTTTGATATATTAATTATTAATTTGAGCACGATGAGGAGAACAGGATGTTGTTTATTCGCAGAGCTAAGCAGGGTGTTCATCCGCCGGATAATAAGAACACGCGCAATATGGCCATCCAGAAATTAGATGCCTTTGATACAATTACCATTCCCTTAGACATGCAAGTTGGCCCGGGTTGCGATCCGCTGGTTGCCAAAGGAGATACCGTTCTGGTCGGACAACAGATCGGAGAACCGATCGGTGGCTGGAGCGTACCCGTACACTCCAGTGTCTCCGGCCTGGTAGAAAGAGTCAGAATAGAGATCCTCAGTGACGGCGAAACCGCGCACTATGTCACAATCAAGAATGATCATCAATATACCGTCTCCCCTGAAGTTAAGCCGCCTCAGGTTAACAATAAAGACGATTTTCTGGCAGCTATTCGTGCTTCCGGTCTGGTGGGTATGGGTGGAGCAGCTTTTCCGACCTTTGTAAAATTAAATCCACCGCCTGACAAAAAGGTTGATCTTCTGATGGTCAACGGTGCAGAATGCGAGCCCTATATTACCTCGGATCATCGTATCATGTTGCAATATCCGGAAGAAATCATCCAGGGCTGCCAAATCGCTGCCTATTGGCTGGAAGTCAAGGATGTTATCATTGCCATCGAAGACAACAAACTCGATGCGGTAAGCACTCTGGAAAAAGCTGTCTTAAAACTCCAAGATCGATATCCTGACATTAAGATTAAGGTTCGTACCTTACCTACCCGCTATCCTCATGGTGCGGAAACAGTCCAGATCAGAAAGCTGACGGGTCGAGTAGTTCCTAAAGGAGGCTTACCCTTTGACGCCGGCGTAGTCGTACAAAATGTTCAGACTGTCCGTTTCATTGCAACTTATTTGGCTACCGGCATGCCCTTTGTCCGCAGAATTATCACATTGGACGGCAGCGCCCTCAATCACGCCGGAATCTACGATGTACCTATTGGTGCCCATATTGATGATGTGATTGTGGCCGGAGGCGGAACCAAGTCTCCGCCGGGTAAAATTATCATGGGCGGTCCCATGATGGGAAAAGCAATCGATGAAATAGACCGCCCTATCCTGAAACACAATAATACTATCCTTGTTTTGAACGAAAAAGATGCGGTATTGCCGTCTGAAACCGCCTGTATTCAGTGCGGTGCCTGTGTGCGTGCCTGCCCCTCTCAACTCTTGCCTCATGAGCTTGACAGTGCAGCCCGCAGATTGGATCTTGCCACCCTGGACCGTGATGATGCCCTGTGTTGTATTGAATGCGGCTGTTGCGCCTATGTCTGCCCATCCAAACGCCATCTGGTTCAGAATATTATTATAGGCAAAGATCTCTTGCTCTCGGTACAGAAGAAAGGTAGGACAGACTGATATGTTACGCGTTTCAGCTTCACCCCATATCCGTGATCCCAGAACAACTAAGGGCATCATGTTGGATGTCATTATCTCTCTAATGCCCGCCTTAGTAGCCGCAGTCCTAATCTTCGGTCCCAGGAGCTTGGCGGTTGTCGCCGTCAGCGTCGCTGTTGCCGTAATAACCGAAGCACTAAGCAATCTGGTCCTGAAAAGAAAACAGACTGTCAATGACTTATCCGCTGTAGTCACAGGGATTATTCTCGCTTATTGCTTGCCGGCCGGCCTGCCGCTTTGGATGGTGGGCCTAGGTGCCGCAGTGGCGATCGGAGCCGCAAAAATGCTTTTTGGCGGGCTGGGCGACAACTTCGCCAATCCGGCTATCACAGGTAGAATATTTCTGGCAGTATCATTTGGAACTCAGATGTCTAATTCAGTTGTTCTTGCCCGCTTCGCTAAAACCGGTACAGAGATAGCTAATCAAGCTGCACAGCTGGCATCCGTTGCCGAGACAGATCTCGTCACACAGGCCACTCCCTTAGCGGTGGCACGCAATATGGTTGATGGCAGCATTCCTGATTACAAAACACTTTTTCTGGGTACTCATGCCGGAACTATAGGTGAAGTATCCATCCTGGCCTTGCTGATTGGAGTTATCTGGCTCCTGATCCGCAGTGTGATTGATCTTTGGATACCGCTTTCCATGATAGTTCCCACAGTACTTCTCTGCTGGGCAGCCGGCGGCGACCCGCTATTGCATCTGCTCTCCGGCGGTCTGATATTCGGTGCTTTCTTTATGGCTACCGACTATGTGACATCGCCGATCACAGCCCGAGGCAAAGTTATATTCGGCTTAGGCTGTGCCCTACTGACCTTTCTGATGCGCATGTACAGCGGTATGCCGGAAGGTGTCTCTTATGCCATCCTGATCATGAATATTCTGACCCCCCATATCAATGAATGGACAAAACCGATCCCCATCGGAGGTAGCAAAAGTGGAAAATAAGCAGCCTAAATCAAAAACACCTCTCATTGATCGTGGGCCTATGCCTGTTATTATACTTACTGTCATCGCCGCAGTCTGTATTGTGGCCTTAGCCTTGACTTCCAATCTGACCCAAGAAGCACGAGATAAACAGGAAGCTGAAGCTGTCCTCTCAGTACAGCGTGAGTTCTTTCCTGATGCCGAAGAGTTCACGGATATAGGACTGGATCAGATCATAACAGAATATCCAGGAGTAACCAAAATTGTCGAAGCGCTGGACGGCTCCGGCAACCGGCTCGGTTTTGTAATTACTGCCGAAGCGATGGGCTATGGCGGACTGATACCGGCCACTGTAGGATATGATAACGACGGTCAGATCGTGGGGGCAAGATTTGAAGTTTCAGGCGAGACGGCCGGTTACGGGCAAAATGCCGCCAAGCCGGAATTCTATAGTCAATTTACCGCTTTTAATGCCAGTCAAAAATTATCTGCTGATAAAGGCTCAACAGATACAGTCATTGATGGCATAACCGGTTCGACACGCAGCACCAATGGCATTGTCGATGCTCTGAATCAGGCTGCCGGTGCCTTCCTGCTGTTGAATTAAGGAGAAAAAGTATGGCTGACAAGAAAAGTTCACTTTCATATGAATTCACTAAAGGCATTATCAAAGAAAACCCTTTGTTAGTCTTGTTGTTAGGTACCTGTCCCGCTCTGGCCGTAACAACATCAGCCTGGGATGGAGTAGGCATGGGTCTGGCAGCAACTTTTGTCTTAGTAATGTCAAATCTTGTAATTTCCCTGCTGAGAAATATAATTCCTGATAGAGTAAGAATTCCCAGCTATATCACGATTATTGCCAGCTTGGTCACGATTTTACAGCTGTTTCTACAGGCCTATTTGCCTGATTTGAATAAGTCTCTCGGTATCTTTATTCCCTTGATCACTGTAAATTGTATTATTCTGGGTCGAGCCGAGGCTTTCGCCAATAAGAAGCCAGTTCTGATCAGTATCATTGATGGCCTGGGTATGGGCGTAGGCTTTACTGCTGCTTTGTTTCTGATTGGCTCAGTCAGAGAAATCCTTGGCTCAGGCAGTTTCTTCAATATTGCGATACCTTTTATAGGCGGAGATAATGTATTGCAACCGATTCTGATCTTCGCCCTGCCTCCCGGTGGTTTCGCTATCTACGGACTAATGATTGCCATCTCGAATAAACTGAATGCCCGTTTCTATGCTCGCCAGCCGGCTGAATTAATGGATCATGAACACTATCCAGGCAGTATCTATGACCACCACCAGGCGCTTTTGGAAGCGGAAACCAGAGATACCTTAATCGCGGCAGGACAGCTGGACGGAGCTTTCCCCCTAGTCAAGGAAAAGAAAGAGGAATAAAAGATGATTGATATTGCTAAGATATTATTCACCGTCATCCTGCTGAACAATATTGTTCTCTCGCAATTTCTCGGTGTCTGCTCTTTTCTGGGGCTTACTACCGACTTAAAAAATTCAATGGGCATGAGCTTCGCTGTAATTTTTGTCATGGTTGTTTCCTCAGCAATCACACAGCCGATCTTTCAATACCTGTTGGTGCCGAACAATCTGGAATACCTGCAGACAGTTGTGTTCATACTCGTTATTGCCTCAGCGGTTCAGATTTTGGAAGCAATTATCAAAAAGGTGTTTCCCCCCCTCTACAAGGGCATGGGGATCTATTTGCCTCTTATTACCACCAACTGTGCCATCCTGGGCATCATGCTGGTCAATATTCAGGAGTCTTACACCTTCTTTGAATCTCTGGTCAACGGTTTCGGAGCCGGTGTCAGCTATATGCTGGCAATGTTTTTATTTGTAGGTGTCCGTAAAAAGATGGCTCAGGCCAATATACCCGCTTTCTTTGAAGGTGTGCCGGCGGCTCTGGTTGCGGCTGCAATTGTTTCAGTGTCTTTCAATGGCTTCAAGGGTGTATTAGAGAATATTTTCGGTAGATAATTAGGGTGATGAATATGTATTTTGTTCAGCTGACAGTAACGGAAGGCATCCTGGCACCGACATTGATCGGAGCAGGCATCGCATTTGTCTTGGGGGCAATCATTCTGATTGTCTTCAAAGTCTTTGCCGTTCCGGTGGACGAGCGAGCCGCAAACCTTAACGAACTTTTGCCGGGAGTCAATTGTGGCGGCTGTGGTTTCGCCAGTTGTATGGCCTATGCCGAAGCTCTGGTCGAAGGCGAAGTAACCGAGACCAATCGCTGCACAGCCGGTGGTGAAGAAACGGTAGCTGCCATCGCAAATTTCTTGGGTGTTGAGCCCGGTATCTTCGTGCCCCAGGTTGCTCATGTCTACTGTCAAGGTTCCGATAAATACACAAGAACGCGTTTCAAATATTCGGGCAGTACAAATTGTACAGCAGCTGCCGGACTGTTCTCCGGCCCCAATAGCTGCACTTATGGTTGTCTGGGCATGGGCGATTGCATTTTGGTCTGTGATTTCAACGCCATATATATTGAAGAGGGAGTCGCCAGAATTAACCATGAGAATTGTGTAGCTTGCGGTAAATGCGTTGATGTTTGTCCTAAGAATTTGATTCACCTGATTCCCAAGCACGAATCCGCAACAATTGTCACCTGCAGCAATCACTGGCCAGCTGCCAGAATTAGAAAGGACTGCAGTATCGCCTGTATTAGCTGTGGTCTCTGCCTCAAGGTCTGTCCTGTCAATGCCATCTCAATGGAAGACAATTTGGCAGTTATCGACCAGACATTGTGTACTCATTGCGATGAATGCTTAGCTGTATGTCCTACTACTGCCATCAGAAGAGGCTTGTTAGGCGCAGAGGGAAGTCATCAGGACAATCCCAAGTCCAAGCCCATGGTCAAGAAAGAGACTAAGCCAACCATTGCGGTATAACTTGCCCCTTGCGCAGGTGCGTTTTGTATGCTAATATTTTCTTTGCGCGTTTGTAGAATTGTTCTTAAATAACTGCGCAAGTAAGACAGGAGGTGCGAATATGGCAAAATGTGAAGTATGCGATAAAAGTGTGTTTTTCGGCAGAAAAATCCGTATTACCCGTTCCCAGATTTCTCGTCGGGCCAAAGTCAAACAAAGAGCTAATGTCAAGCGGGTAAAGGTAATCGTCGACGGAACTCCGAAAACAATGAGCGTCTGCACCAGATGTCTGAAGAGTGGTGCGGTTCAACGCGCTTAAATTAATACTCTTGAACTTTTAGGGACTGTCGCCGGCACTATTTGGTGTCGAGACAGTCCCTTTTTGATTGGGCAGTCGTCTGATCTCTTTAATGCTCCCTGCCAAACCAGGATTTAGATTAGTCAATGAATATGTCGATATTGTACTGGATCCGATACGATGCAATAGTACTTGCTCATCAGGTAAAATCAGAGCGAAATCAATTTCTGCCCCTTGCTGGCCCGGTGCATTGAGAATCAAAATATCTCCGCTTTGAGCATATCTGAGGTCAAAGCTATTTGTTTCTTGGTTAATCGGCAGATCGATCTTCTCACCAAGTGCCGCAATGGACGCCGGGTCGCGCTGAACTTCCACACCGCTGATGCTACAGGCTAGATACAGCACACCGGCCATATCTATACCTGATGTTGTAATGCCATTTGGTACCCAGGTCGAACGGTTAAAAGTCAGGGCAGTACTGACCAGATCAGCTTGTAAATCATCCGGTTCCGGCAAATTTTGCTCAGGATCCATGATGAACACATCATGCTTGCTAATCCAGCCATCTACACCTTGGGGCAATCTGATCCGGAGTACCTGAGAATCCTGATAATCAGCATAGAGCACACTACCCAGAGGAGCCTGAGCGATTACCGTACCCCCTTGAGTGTGACTCATAATATTTTTGGACGAGGTTATGATAATAACTTTCAGGAGAGCCTGTTTGGGATCAAGCCCGGAAGCATCCGCTGAAACATCAGTTCTTAAAATATAGCCTTGTAGGCCATTACTTGTGTTAACCAAAAGATATCTTTCATCCGAGGCATCAAGTAATTCCAGTCCCTCATTAAAAAGCACTTCTGCTACTCGCATCGCTCCACGACGAGGCTCTTTATAAAGCCAGCTGCTATTTGCAGTAACGACCACGAGATTTTCCTGCACGCGAGGAATTTCTGCCACCGTCTGAACAGGCATCTCCACCTGCTCTTTGCTTTTGAAGAGGCGGGGCAGAATCCAGAAGATGCCCGCAATCAAAACTAAAGCAATCAAAACAGCTATTAACCAGGAGGGAAATTTGCTTCTCTTCTTGGTAACATACAGTCCACGTACATCTTCAGAACTGGGGCCTTCAGGAGGTGAAATCTGTGAAGGTCCCGGCAGATCCTTAGGAATGATCTTAATCTTGCGGGGCTGATCATCAATCTTATTTGGTTCTGTATTATCGGTCATCTATTTGCCTCAAACTATCACAGACCATATAGCAAACTGCTGCGGCATAAGCTTTCTCATGTGTAATACTGACTGCCAGAGACTTTCCGCCTAATTCATCATACCTTGCCTTAGCTGCGGCTGACAGTTTAACCATTGGGGCGCCCAACTGATCTTTTAAGATCTCTATATCAGTGAAGCGAATACCTTTGACCAGCAGACCGGTACCCAAAGCTTTAGCTACTGCTTCTTTCGCCGCATAATATCCGGCTAGAGATTGGGTTCTGTGCCTAGATTCATCTAATTCACTCGCAGTAAAAATTCTCTCTAAAAAACGGTCGGAGCCCTTGCTAATTGCTGACTCAATCCGACTTATTTCTACCAAGTCCAGTCCACATCGAATATTCACTAAAACCTCATTTAATAATATTAATAGAAATAATAGTTTAAGACGTCATGTCTACATGTCATAATGCAAAACAGTCATTTTCCTACTGTTGGCTGCGAATAAGGCGTAAGTCGACTTCAGGCATTTTATAACATAGGAAATTGCCACTAATACGACTGGCAACTCTCTTATCATAAATCTTCTGCAGATCAACAGCATTCAGATTGCTGGTAATGATCGTATGCCGCCCATCTTGTTGTCTCTGATCCAGCAACAGGAGTAAATCAGAATAACTGAGATCCTTCTGAATCTCAGAGCCTAAATCATCCAGTATCAGTAAATCGCAATTCCACAGAGCCTCTGTCAGGATCTGAAGCTCCTTATAGCGATCCGGATCAGGACGGAAACTGATTTTTTGCTGATTCCATTCCTGGAGGAAATCAAAGAAGACAGAGGCTGACAGCACAAAGACCGAATAACCCTGAGCCATTACTGCACTTGCAATACAACTGATCAACCAGGTTTTGCCACTTCCTTCCTGTCCGGAAAAAAACAGGTTTTTGTTTTCCAATAGGGAAAAATGCTGACTGTAAGTACGAGCAATATCCAGCATTATCTTCATATGTTCCCTAGGCCTTGACTTCTGCCCATTCTTAATAATTTCTTCCGGATAAACTGCGGGATCGGTCTGGTCAAAACTTACTCCAGGCAATAGAGCAGACGGTAGCATCTGAGATAGCAGTGCTTGCCTTAGTTCTTCATAGCAAGTACAGTAGCAGCCTTCAACTAATCCTGTGTCCTGACATTTCGAACAATGCCAGACCGGCTCAGCATAGTCCAAAGGAATTCCTTTCTCAAGCAGATAATCTTTTAATCTCTGCTCTGCCTTGTCCAGATCGCGATCCGCCTGCTGTCTGACAGTCTCATCCTCGCCCAAAGAGGACTGCAAGTAAATCAATCCTTTCTGATTGACCACATCTTCCAGTTCCTCAATCCCAGGATATTGAGCAATTGTGAGCAGACGTCTCTGTTCTGCTTGGGCTTGAGCCAGGTTTCGTCGCTGTGAATATATATTCTCAATCTCCAGATTTAGTTCGCGGCTGAGCTCACTCATCGCAAATCCCCTTACTGTTCATCATCATTCGCAATTTCATCGGTCTCATCCTTAATTTTGGGATACTTGAGCCCGAAGGCAGTATTATAATCGACAAACGAATCTGAACCGGCATAATTCCCTCGATTGCTAGCTTTCATCGAACTGCGTCTGCTCTGTTTTCTACTGCCTTGCCATTCCTTTTGTTCCCTCTTTACATCTGCAGCAGATTGTAAATTTTTGTCATGCCAGCGCTTTAAAGTCGCATCAGCATAATTCAGAGGATTGCTGCTGCCTGCACTATTCTCAAGAGCGAGACTGATGACTTCCAGATCAAAGCCGAGCTCATAAACCCAGCTTTCGACTAATCTCATACTCGGTGCATTGCTCGGAATCCTCAACTCTTTGCAGACATGTCTGTAAATGGCCAGGAATTTCTCATTTTCTTCATAAAAATCACTGAGCTCGGAAAATGTTCTGATTTTATGCTTGGCCCATCTGTCGGCAATAGCATTTAGAAATGGTCTATTTAATCGGCCCCATTTATCTGAAGCGGTAGCTTCAGCAAATAGAGCCTGAACTACAGCCGGTTCAAATTGATATTTCAGAAACCAATTATCAATCATATTGTACCAAGCATGTGTCATGAGACCCTGGAAATATTCATTATTGATGGCAGTCACAACCTGTTCGCGTTCAGAGATTATTTCAGGTGACAATATTGACACCTGAGAGCTCTGCTGATTCTCAAGCAGAGTTTTGATTTCTATCGCTTTTAAGTCCGACAATTTAATCCCATTTTGCTCCAATATGATTAATTCTGCTTCGACCAACTCAACTAGGGCCAAATCAATCTCTTTCGGGGTATGAGATAAACGTAAGCTAAGATCTTTCCTGTCGATCTCTCTTTTCCCGTTCTGAAAGGCCGACAGAAGCAAAAGATAACATTTAGTGGCAGCATGTCCCAGTTTAGGCATATATTCCTGTATGAATATATCCGGAACCAGGGTGTCTGATAGCAAATATTTATCTTGTCCTGTAATCTTCATGTCAGGCCTCGGGTTAAGATTAAGAGCCCGCTCTCGTGTCGAGAACGGGCTCTCATTATAACATATTTCTCCCTTAGCTCCGGGCGTTCAATTTACCCGCCACAGCAACTAAGTGCCAGCCGCTTATTCAGCCGCCATTCGGAGATAGTACTGATAACGCTCCTCAGCAGTCTTGCGGCTATTCTCAAAGATCTCCTTGACTTTGTCCTCTGAGTAAGTCCTAAGCAGCGAGGTATAACGTACCTCTTTCTCCAAAAATTCGGTATAAGGACGCTTCGGCTCCTTGGAATCCAGTATAAAGGGATTCTTACCTTCCTTCTTCAGGTCGGGATTGAAGCGATAGAGATGCCAATAGCCGGTCTCAACTGCATCTTTTTCACGCTGCTGAACCAGTGTCATGCCACCTCTGATACCGTGGTTGATACAGGGGGCATAGGCAATAATCAGAGACGGACCGTCATAGGCTTCAGCCTCACGGATAGCTCTCAAAGTCTGTAGCTGACTGGCTCCCATTGCAATCTGTGCCACATAGACGTAGCCATATGTCATGGCCATTGCGCCCAGATCTTTCTTCTTCGTTATTTTGCCGCCGGCGGCAAACTGAGCAACTGCACCAAGATTGGTTGATTTAGAAGCCTGACCGCCGGTATTGGAGTAAACCTCAGTGTCAAGTACCAGAACATTGACATTTTCGCCGGAGGCCAGAACATGATCCAGTCCGCCATAGCCAATGTCATAGGCCCAACCGTCACCACCGATAATCCAAGTAGATCTCAGGACCAGATAATCTTTGAGTGCCAGAATGTCCGCTACCAGAGCATCTGCATCACCCTTATATGCTTCAAGAGCTGCCACCAGCTCATCCGATACCTGACGTGTCTTATCCGCGTCATCTTTAGATTCCAGCCAGTTATTCACCGGTTCGGTCAGAGCTGTGATATTCATATCAGCTAATTCTTTAATCTTGGCAGTGACACGAGCTCTGATCTGCTTCACACCCAGATGCATTCCCAGACCATGTTCGGCATTGTCTTCAAACAAGCTGTTAGCCCAAGCCGGACCATAGCCTTCGGAATTCGGCGTATAGGGCATAGAGGGAGCGGAGCCGCCATAGATCGAGGAACATCCGGTAGCATTGGAAATCTGCATCCGATCTCCGACCAGCTGTGTTACCAGTTTGACATATGGTGTTTCACCGCATCCGGCACAAGCACCGGAGAACTCAAACAATGGCTCCTCAAATTGTGAACCCTTGACCGAGGTCTTGTTCATCGGATTTGCCTTCCTAGGCAGTGAAAGAGCATAGTCCCAATTATCACCTTCAGCAAAATGATCCCCAATAGGCTCCATGGTTAGCGATTTAACCTTGGTGGGGCAGACTTGAGCACAAGAACCGCAGCCGGTGCAGTCTAGTACTGACAGCTGCATACGGAATTGATAGTTATCATATGGCTTCATACCGTCCAGTGTCTCGAAACCTTCCGGTGCATTCTTTGCTTCTTCTTCTGTCAGCAGGAAAGGACGAATCGCCGCATGCGGGCAAACATAAGAGCATTGGTTGCACTGTATACAGGTCTCAGGATTCCAGACCGGCACTGTAACGGCTATACCGCGCTTTTCATATTTACTGGTTCCTTGCGGGAAGGTACCGTCGGCAGCATCCTTGAAAGCAGAAACCGGCAGCGTATCACCCTTCTGAGCATTCATTACATCCGCTACATTCTTGATGAAATCAGGAACATCACGTTTGATCGGCTCGTCTTCAGGTGCATGGGCCCATTCGGCAGGAACATCTATTTTCTTGAGGTTCTCAATGCCTAAATCAACAGCCTTGTAGTTCATCTGAACGACTTCTTCACCGCGTCTGCCATAAGACTTGACGATAGATTCTTTCATATATTTAACTGCATCATCCAGAGGGATAACCTTGGCCAGTTTGAAGAATGCAGACTGCATGATGGTATTGATGCGGGCACCCAGTCCGATTTCATTAGCTAGGGTTACAGCATCAATCGTGTAGAAATCAATATCATTTTGAGCGATAAAGCGCTTCATGGCGCTAGGCAAATGCTCATCTAATTCTTCATCCTTCCATAAAGTATTGAGCAGGAAGGTGCCGCCTTTCTTAAGCGGAGTGAGCATATCATATTTGTCAACATAGGCCTGATTATGGCAAGCAATAAAGTCAGCGCTGTTAACAAGATAAGGTGCCTTGATCTGATTATGACCAAAACGCAGGTCGGAAATGGTTACACCACCGGACTTTTTCGAGTCATAGCTGAAATAGGCCTGGGCATACATATCTGTGTTGTCACCAATGATCTTGATGGAGTTTTTATTGGCTCCGACAGTACCATCCGAACCTAAGCCCCAGAAACGGGCAGAAATCGTGCCTTCTCTGGAAACATCAATAGATTCTTCAATCGGCAAAGACAGATTTGTAACATCATCAACGATACCGATTGTAAAGCTATGCCAAGGATTATCTTCGTCCAGATGTTTAAACACTGCCAGAATTTGATCCGGTGTGGTGTCCTTAGAACCCAGACCGTAACGTCCGCCGATGATAAGCGGAGAGCGACCGCTGTTGCAGAATACTTCTTTAACATCAAGATACAGGGGCTCACCTTCTGCGCCGGGCTCCTTAGTGCGGTCCAGTACTGCAATCTTCTTGCAGCTCTCGGGCACTGCAGCGAGGAGTCGCTTGCCTGAGAAGGGACGATAGAGGTGAACATGCACTGCACCGACTTTATGTCCTCTGGCATTGAGATAATCAACCGTCTCACAGACCGTTTCATAAACTGAACCCATACAGATGATAACTTTCTCAGCATCCTCAGCACCGTGGTAAACAAACGGTTTGTAATAGCGGCCCGTCAATTTAGTGATCTCATCCATATACTCTTCGACGATATCGGCAACTTTGTCGTAGTAAGGATTAGCCGCTTCACGGGCTTGGAAGAAAATGTCCGGATTCTGTGCAGTTCCGCGCAATTGGGGCTTGTTCGGCGTCAGGCCTCTTTCACGGAAAGCACTCAGTGCTTCCTGGTCAACCAGTTTAGCCAGATCATCATAATCCAAAGCTTCAATCTTCT
>JAAYQX010000050.1 GCA_012519085.1 Clostridiaceae bacterium | reverse complement strand
TGGAAGAACTGTTTGACCTCAGGCCGGAAGCTATTATTCGTTCCTTCAATCTAAGACGGCCCATCTATCGCCAGATTTCCAACTATGGGCATTTTGGCCGCGCTGATCTGGATCTGCCTTGGGAAAGGACGGAATATGTGGGCAGGCTGCAAGCTTTGGCCGCTCGTGATCGGTAGCTCTTTTGTTCTGCGAATCATTGATGCCGCAGCCCGGTTTTACAACAGCCATGTATATTTGCCGGCTGCCTTGGCATAGCCGTTGTAAAAGCGTCGCAAATTATTTGTCCGTTGAAGAAGAATATTGTTGAGTAATGTCGAGCATTCCCCAACACAGCTGCTTCGCCTTTCGCTTAGTCTGGCAACAGACGAAGGAAGGGCGAAATCATGCTACCGAAGATTCTGATTTCCGATTTAAATAAGAGAAGAGAACGGCGGATCTATGAACAACTGGAGCGCCGGGCTGCCGGACGCTATGAAGTTTTTCAACTAACTGACGAGCCGGCAGAAACCGACTTTGATCTGATTCTATGTCCCGAGAGTAAAACTGCGGATCATCATAAGATGAGCCCGGATGCAGTTATCTTGACTTGGGAGCAGGAGTTCAAATCCCCCCTCCTAGTCTCGGAAATTGATCAACGATTGACTGAACAAATCGAAACATGGCGTCAGCGCGAGCATTCTCTGCCGGAAGGTAAAAATGCCGGTTTAGCCCTGGTATTCTGCTTTGATCACAATCTGAAAGAGCGCTGGGTGCCTGCCTATCTTAAGGCACTGCAAAATCAGGGAGTAATGGCTATTTATCTGCCCCTGATGCCTCTGTACCGGGTGCCTGATTTGGAGGAGCATCAAGTCGGACCGCAGTTGACGGATCTTCTGTTGTCCCTGGACCAGGTAGAGTCCGCCATTTCACGCAATATCGGGCATTATCTCATAATGCACAAACATGGTTATCATACTTTCCGGCTACCGCAGCAGGCAGACGATCTGATCAGTTGTCCGCCTCATTTGCTGCGTAAATTGCTGCTGGAAATTAAAGACTATATCTCCAAGCTTGCCGATCCGGCACTAGCCTTAATTGACTGCGAAGGCCTGGGACTGGAGACTACAGTCCGGCTGGCCCAGCTCTGCGATATCTTGTACATAGATGCAGTTACAGCTGAAAGCGGCAGAGGTATAGTTGCCAGGAGAGAACTGGCCAAATTTCTGGCTGCGCTGCCCTCCTCCGTAAATTTCCGGGTACTGAACGAGGTGAAATTATGAAGCTGACTCGTACTCTGAAAAAGGAGCTGATCGGCGAAGTAATACGACAGACACCCAATGCAGAACTGTTGACGCCGGATGAGCTGAGAGGTGCCATCGCTGTAGTAGTCACACAGCTGACTGAGAAGAGATCGCTCTCTTTTAATGCACGACGCCAGTTGATTACCGATCTGTATAATGCCATTCGCGGTCTGGACATTCTGCAAGTTCTGGTAGATGACGAGTCGATCACAGAGATCATGGTTAACGGTCCCTACTGCGTTTTTTATGAAAAAGCCGGCCACTTATACCGGTCTGATCTGCAATTCGAAGATACAGATCATCTGACTGAGGTAATTTCTCGCTATTTCGGTCGCGCCAATCGTTTGATCAATGAGCAGAAACCGATCCGGGATATGCGACTTACCGACGGTTCACGGGTTCATGCCGTCTTAAAGCCGGTGGCTCCGGACGGACCTGTTATGACTATCCGACGTTTTACAGGTATCAGTCCGTCCCTGCCTGCCCTGGTCGCCAATCATACTCTCAGTACCGAGGCTGCACAATGGTTGGCTCATAAAGTACAAAGCAGGAGCAATATCTTCATCTCAGGCGGAACCGGCACGGGCAAAACAACTTTTCTCAATGCGCTATCGGCCTTTATACCCGGTACGGAACGGGTGGTAACAATTGAGGACTCTTGTGAGCTGCAGCTTTCCACACTGGATAATCTGGTGCGCCTGGAAGCGAGACTGCCGGGCCCTGATGATCAAGGAACCGTCTCACTGACGGATTTGATCCGTTCCTCACTGCGGCTGAGACCTGATCGCATTATTGTCGGCGAGGTCAGAGGTGACGAGACCTACGATATGATCCAAGCCATGCAGACCGGTCATCCGGGCTCCATGTGCACCGGCCACGGCAATAATCCGGAAGAAATGTTGGAAAGATTGTGTTTGCTGTTGCTTACAGCTTCTAATCTGCCCTGGGAGGCCTGCAGGCGAATGGTGGCCTCCGCAATTGATACGCTAGTGCATCTGACCAGACTCAAAACAGGGCAGAGAGTAGTGGAGAGAATTTTGACTCTTAAATCATATGAGCAGGGCAGATTTGTCTTAACCGAATATTTCAATCATGACGGCACAAAACTGGTCAGAAGGAATAGTGAAACATAATGAGAAAAACTAAAGTACGCCAAAGCCACCAGACCGGACAAC
Organism: Clostridiaceae bacterium; assembly: GCA_012519085.1. Taxonomy (GTDB): domain Bacteria; phylum Bacillota; class Clostridia; order Saccharofermentanales; family DTU023; genus UBA1046. The sequence goes on along the minus strand of JAAYQX010000050.1, from coordinate 6,244 downwards.
ACGACGGAATTAGGACCGCCTTGCCCGCCATGTTGCTAGCCGCCGCTTTCAGCTGGCTCACTTCTGCCATCTTTGTTACGGAGTGGAAGTTAAGACTTATTCTAGGCCTTGTGGGTTTGATCTTGCCCGGCAGAGCACTATACAAGCTGGTAATTTCAAGGCGAGAGCAGATGAAACTGGACGAAGCAGAGCAATTTCTCGCTTATCTGTCAGGCCAGATCTCTTCCGGACGGACTTTGGAACGAGCTCTCTTGGATGCACCGGCGAGTCTCAAGGAACAATTCGGTACACGCAGCAGATTGGTACGGCTGCTGGACCGTCTCCGTCGGCAATTATTGGCACAAGGCGATCTCGTCGCCGGATTGCAGGATCTTGATCGCAGCTATTCCTGCACCAGGCTGAGTCAGGATCTGGCTATTTTGCCCTGGCTGAGAAAATACGGCGGACATATTGATGTCTATCTGCGGGAGAGTCATCGACAGATATATACGGAAATCGCCCTAAAGTCAGAAGTAGAGGCGGAAAACAGTCAAAAAACCACTGAGGCTGCAGTCATGTGCTTTTTGCCTTTTCTCTTCGGTTTGCTGTTATTCAGGCAAAATATTAATCCGGATCAGACTGCAGTAACAGCTGGCTGGTGGATATTGGCGGGGTTTATCTTTCATTTAATCGCCCTCTTAACCATCAGTTTAACTTTGTCGATCATGGCCAGACCTCAGATCCGGTCGGGCAAAACCGGGCAATACCAAGCTGATTCTACTGCAGAACCGGGAAAGACATATCCCCGCTTGTCCGCCTTCTATCTGAAACTACTGCCGGTCGGCCTTGGCTATAAAATTAGCCGGATTGTCCGCTTCAGCGATCCGGCCCAGCCGGGGGAAAATTTGTGGCATAAATATTTGAAGCAGAAAGTGAAATATCTGCTCTGCGGTTTTGCGATCGCTCTGCTGCTTTTTATCAGCAGGACAGTACCTCTGTGGTTTGTGCCTATCGCTATCATAATATTCCCCCTCTTACAGGATCTATTAGTTCTTAGTGAGGAACAAAACAATAAACAATTCTACCGCCTTTCTTATCCACCATTTCTAAGCATGCTGTCTTTGCTGATGGAAAGCGGTTTGACTTTACAGATTGCTTTAGGTCTATCTATTGACGCAACCAAAAAGCTGGTTTGCGGGCAGCGTCTGGGCACTGAGCTTGAATTAGCCCAAAAATCCGTGGAAGCCGGAGTTACAGGCGCCGAAGCCGTCAGAAAACTGGCTGCTCTATGTCCTTTACCGGAAATCTCAGCTGCTCTCCGCTGTGCAGCCCGCTATGACCAACAGGGATCAGGGGAACTTCTGTCACTGCTCGGTATGCAGTCTGCTGCCAGTTGGCAGATTTATCGCAACGGTCTTAGACGCCAGTTGGAACAAAGGGCTCTCTTTTTGTTCCTGCCGATGGGTATGGCGCTGATCAATGTCTTAGCCATTGCCGTAGTTCCGGCACTGGCCTCATTTCAAACAATCTAAGCAATAATGCTAACTTGTCCGGACAGGACAGGAGAAAGGAAGACGTATGACGAGCATAATTAAAGCACTGCGCAATCAGAAATTAAAGCCGCAAATGAGGCGGCATCTCCGGATGCTGAGGCGGCGCGAAGAGGGTTTCGGTACGATTGAAGTCGTAATCATCATCGCAGTAATGCTGGCAGTGGCATTTCTGTTCAGAACCCAGATCAGCCGCTTTGCCTCCAGACTGATCGACCGCGTGTTTAGCGATTCCATTATCGACAGTTTCTAAAGGCAAAGAAAATGGAGCAAACAAGGAACGGACTGATCCGAATCACCTGTCCCGGTACAACTCCCCTGGACGAAGATCAGTCCGCCTGTCTGCTCCGCCGGAAGCCTAATCAATTGCTTTCACTCTGGATTAGGCAAGATAACGAACTGGAGTTCATTTTAAACAGTAATGGCTTGATTCCTCTTAGTCAGCTTAAAGGCCGGATCAATCCCGGACAGAGCTTACAATACTTGAAACAAATTGCCCAAGCAGCCTATATTGCGACTGACCATCTCCTGACAATAGATTTGCGCTTGTTAGTTCCCGATCTGATCATGGTAAATGTAGTCGCATCACATCTGATTAAACTGATCTCGCTGCCCATTCCCGAGCAGGCTGATCTGAGCATCAGAATCGGCAATTCGGACCCCCTATCCCTAAAGCATTGTAATCTGGTGCGCTGGCTGGCTGTAGAGAACTCCTGGCCTCCGGAATTAACCCAAGAATTGGATCGCTTGTTCCAAGATCAACGCTGGGCTGAGCTGATCAAATACCTAAGTATCATCATCAGTCGGGAGAAAAGTGCACTTGCTCAATCTGCTGCCCAAGAGTCTTTGATCCTATCTACAACAAATACTGCAGCTGTCGAGATAAGACCCGGCATAAAAGAGGCAATCAAAACCAGGGTCAGGTCGCTCAAAAAGAAATGTCAAAAAAAGAGCAAGTCAAGCCATTGGGGAGAAACTAAGATTATGTCAAAACACTTATCAAATAACGAACCAACAAATCAGGGGTACCAACTAAAGCTGGTCAATAGTTTGAAAAGATTGGGACAATGGCTGGGATTGCTCAAAGATTCCACCCCCATGTCCGAACTGCTAGACTTGGAACCAACGGAAAATCTGCCCAACCGAACACCTAATTACCGTTTAGCTATTCTTTGTGAAGGCTTGCCAGGTACGCCAATGGCAGACGATGGTCAGAAGGCTTTTATCTTGGTTGATGAATTTATCATCGGCAGAGACAGCAAAAGAGTCGATCTGTTTTTGGACTCACCGGCAGTAGGGCGCAGACATGCCCGTATTATGCGCAGAGGGGAGAATTTTTTCGTCGAGGATCTGGGTTCACTCAACAATACTTTGCTAGACGGTATCAGACTGGAGAAATACCGCGAAACCCTGTTGCCTGATCGCTGCCGCCTAACTTTTGCCGATCGCTCTTTTTATTTTTCAACTGACTGACAAGCATAGCCAGATGAAGATAACTCTGTCTATTTATTAAGAATGGCGGGCCCCTATCTATAGAATTCCTCTGCGATATTAGTGCGCAAATTACAACTATTCCAGGCTGTCAAGCCGTTTTTGATGCCTTCCCCCCTCAAACTCATAAGTCAGGAAGGCGTCAACTATTGTTTGGGCATAATTGGCTGCCAGCATTCTGCCGCCCAAGGCCAACATATTGGCATCATTATGCCTGCGTGCCATTTCGGCCATATAGCTATTGGTGCAAAGCGCTGCTCTGATACCGGGAACTTTATTAGCAGCTATTGAGATACCAATTCCTGAACCACAGACAATAATGCCCCGATCGGCCCGCCCGGAAACAATTTCTGCCGCCGCACTTCGTCCGTAGTCCACATACGAAACAGATTCAGCAGCGGAATCAGTACCGACATCGATCACTGTATAATTTTTCGCTTCCAGATAGGTCTTGATCTGCATTTTCAATGCATAACCTGCGTGGTCACTGCCAATGACTATTCTCATATTGATCACTCCTCATATGTATTATATAAACTTTTTGTAAAGCTCTTGACAAGTCAAGTTATTTATGCGTAATGGGTTGCCGAAAAGCTTGCTATTCCCATGTTTTCAGCATCTATCCCGAACATAATTGCGACAAAAAACGATTCACACTCCGGCTCAGAATGTTAATAATGTTAATAACTATGTGTATAACTTGCAGGACAAGCACTTCAGCGTTTTGGACTGTTAAAGACCTTGAAAAATCAGTGTTTTCACTTTTCGTACATATTTTCTTCAAAACAGTTTCACCATAAAACAATTGCTTATAACATTGATTTAACAGGCTTTTTGAGAGTTTCTGCATGCTTAAAACCCACTATTTGTCCACATGTCATGGACAGCTCGCTTAGTCGTCATGACAACTTGAAGAGCTATCTGTGCCACGAATGTAATTTCCTTTCACTGCTTTAATCTTTGGTCGAGGTCCGGTTTTAAAATATTGAAATAGTTGGCACAAAATCATGCCATTGTATAATTTTCGTCTCTTATCGGCATGAAATCCAAGTTGCTTTTCAAGATTTCTGTCCGCGCTAATAATTCCCAGGCGCCAACCCTTTTTATTCATGCCTGTATCTTTTTCCACAACAAGGGCTCCTAGAGCACAGTTAATAGCAGCTGAATCTTCAGGTGTTGCCAGGCGTTCACCATAAGGGGGATTGGCAATCACCAGTATCCTATCTGCATCGGCATGAGCCTTGATACTCTCAGCTCTCAGTTGCCTAAGATCAGCCACCCGGAAATCAATTGCCTGCGCTACTCCTGCTCTTTCTGCATTTAGTCCGGCATTCTGTACGCTCCGGCGGGAGATATCCGAACCGAAGCAAATCTTGTGCTTAGGCAGAGGCAGTTCTCTTGCTCTGGCAAACTCCGCCTCTTCCTGAAAAATTTCGGGACCGACCAGACCCATCTTTTGACCTGCAAAGCTTCTCAGCAGACCCGGTGCTTTGCCGCTGCTGAGCAAAGCGGCTTCAATTAAAAATGTTCCCGATCCACATACAGGGTCCAGTAAGATTTCCCCCTGCTGTTGGTTTCTGAGATAAAACATATAGTCCAAAATCGCTGCCGCCAGTGTCTCCCGGATCGGCGCCGCATGGGTCAAAGGCCGGTAGCCTCGCTTGTGCAGTCCATCCCCGCTGCTGTCTAACATGATTGTGATCTCGTCTTTTACTGCAGCAAAGCGGATAACCAGCTCGCCTTTGTTTTTATCTTCCGTAATACGGCTGCCCGGACTCAACTTTCTAACTTGCACCAATCGGTCAATGATTGCTTTCTTAATAACAGACTGCATAGCCGGCACACCAAATAACTGTGATTTCAAAGAATAGCCGGTTACTGTCAAGGCAAAATCCCTGTCTAGCCAGTCTTCCCAGGGCAGCTGCCGGGAGCAGTCATAGAGCTGATCAAAATCAGTCGCCCGGAAAGACGACAAGCCAATCAGTACTCTCTCGGCAGTTCGGCAATTGTAATTGAAGCGAGCCGCCAACCTGGGGATCTCTCTTTCATCTTCCGGCCTGAATGCAACTTGTCCATCTGTCACCAGGATTTCACCGGCCGGTAGCTCCAGTTTTTTTAACTCACGCACAGTTGCTGCTTCAACACCAAATAGCACCGGCAAAATTATCTGTTTTCTGCTATCAATCAGATCGCTCATCCCGACCTCCGTCGCCTTCCATAATACTACAGGAAGCTCAGATTTAAGCCGACAGTTTGCCTGCTCATAATTGTGATAAAATTAACTACACTAAATGCGCTCGTAGCTCAGCAGGATAGAGCGACCGCCTCCTAAGCGGTAGGTCGGGGATTCGAATTCCTCCGGGCGCACCAAATAACCCCCTGTGATTTATTGATAATCACAGGGGGGTTATAAATTTAATCGCAATAATATCTGTCTGACGCAACCTTGAAACTGCCTTTTTCTGATCTCGGTTATTTACTGCCATCCTTTGCAAACATCAATCCAGGAAGTGAACGCTGAGTACTTCTCCAGCTCATCCAGCGTCAATTCGATGGCGCTGTTATCACTCCCGCAAGCCGGGAAAACAGTATCAAATCTCTTTAGGGACTTGTCCAAGTAAACCGTAACACCTTCCGCGACGGCAAAAGGGCAAATACCGCCTACAGGATGTCCGATTAAATCGACCGCTTCTTCCGCTGTCAGCATTTTCGCCTTCGTTCCAAACTGCGCCTTATATTTAGGATTATCAATCTTGGCATCACCGGCCGCCACAATCAAAATTGGACCGGTATTCACCATGAATGACAGTGTCTTGGCAATTCTACACGGTTCACAATGCACAGCTTTGGCAGCAAGCTCAACTGTCGCGCTCGACACTGCAAATTCTTGGATTCGATCCTCCATGCCATATTCTCTAAAAAAATCTTTAACTTGATTAAGTCCCATTTTTAATCCTCTCAAGACTGCTCCTGCATAAGTATATTGTTTTCAGACAATCTGCTTTGGCTTCTTGTCATATTCCCTGGCCGTCAGGTGCTCTATACCGCAGATAATTCGTTGTTTTGCTCATACTTCCTTGCCCATACTTTCTTGCTACTTAATCAGCTGTGATGCTATCGAGAATCTCAGACGCGCTATTGCCGGTGAGATCACGCTTGTCCAGATGTGTGGCCCAGTAATCAGATATATTCTGTCTGTACTTTGAGTTGAAGTAACCATTATT
>JAAYQX010000049.1 GCA_012519085.1 Clostridiaceae bacterium | reverse complement strand
TCTGCAGCAGCTTCGCCCTCAGTTTCCTCTGCGGCAGCAGCAGTAGTACTCGCTGTTTCGCCTTTGCTGCAGGCGACTGCCAGTAGACCAAGGATCAGAATCAAACTGATCAGAATTAGTGCTTGTTTAAGCTGTGTTTTCATTTTTTCTCCTTTTCCGCACTGATTGCTTCAAATTATTCTTAATCAGTGTTTTGATTTTTTACATCACTTTGCTCAGGAAAATCTTCGCCCGCTCACTCTGCGTATTATTGAAGAACTCCTGCGGTGGTGCATCTTCCAGAATCCGTCCCTCATCGAGAAAGATAATTCTGCTCGCTATTTCTCTGGCAAAGCCCATCTCATGTGTCACCAATACAGTGGTGAGGCCGCTATGGGCCAGATCGGCTATTACCATCAAAACCTCTTTAATCATCTCCGGATCGAGAGCGGAAGTCGGTTCGTCGAATAACATTACCTCCGGTCCCATAGCCAGAGCTCGGGCAATGGCAACTCTTTGTTTTTGTCCGCCGGACAACTTGTTCGGATAGGAGTTGACCTTATCGGACAGACCTACCCGATTCAGCAATTTAATGGCTTGCTCTTCTGCCTCCTTGGGCGCCATTCCCAGAGCCAGACGCGGTGCCAACGTAATATTCTCCAGTACCGAGAGATGTGGGAAGAGATTAAAATGCTGGAATACCATGCCGATCTTTTCCCTAACGGTATTGAGGTCCGCCTCTTTCTGCGTCTTAGCATTGACTTCGGTGTCGTGGAAATAGACCGTACCGGAGTCCGGTACCTCCAGTGAATTTAAACAGCGCAGCAAAGTCGACTTTCCTGACCCGGATGGTCCGATGATTGCTACCACTTCACCGGCTTTGATCTCCATGTTGATCTCTTTCAGCACTTGCAGTTTGCCAAAACTCTTGGAAACATTAATTACTCTTAAGATCGACATTTAACTTCCTTTCCAGCTGACGCTGCAAGAAGGTCAGCACTGAGGTCAAAATCAGGTAAATCAGGGAGATAATCACCAAAGGTTCAAAGACCAGATAAGTACCCGCCTTGACAATATTGCTGGTATACATCACATCAAAGATGCCCACGGTTGAAACAATGGAACTCTCTTTAATCATCTGGATAAACTCATTGCCCAGACCCGGCAAGATAATGCGTATTGCCTGTGGAATCACGACATATTGCATATTCTGCCTGCTTGACAGTCCCAGCGAGCGCGCTGCCTCGGTCTGTCCCTTGTCGATAGCATCCAGACCGCCCCGCAAAATCTCCGCTACATAGGCACTGGAATTAATACCCAGCGCAATCACCGCCGTGCTGAATTCGCGTGTGCCGAAGACCGGGCTTGAGACCGGCAGCGGCGGAATAACAATTCCTATCAGAGGCAGGGCATAGAGCCAGACATAGAGCTGGACCAGCAGGGGCGTACCTCTAATAAATAAAATGTAAAACTTGGCCAAGGCGGAAACCGGTAATAAATGGGAGCGGCGCAGCAAGGTAATAAACAGACCTAAAATTGAGCCGATCGTCACCGTAACTAAGGACAACACAATCGTCACACCCACACCCTCTAAGAAAGTGGGAATCCACCGCGTCATCCGCGAAAAATCGATCACCATCGAAGCCCACACTTGTATAAACATAACTCTTTACTTCTCCCTGTTCTATACTTCATATAATTAGCGATCCAGCATAATAATTAGTGATCCACCCTAATTTTCATTAATCTACCTTAGAATAAAATATCCCGAGCTACCTGTCTCCGGCGCTCCGGACAAGCAGATAGCATCTTCGATATCTATTTTAATTCAAGATAATGAATAATTATATATTGCGATATTTAGCTGTCAAGTGCAAGTCTCCACAAGTTTTGATCAGGAATTAATCTGTTTTGCCATATTTTGTACAATTACAACAGCCTTTTCAGAGTTATGAGTTAGGGTTGGGCAACCTCGGCCAGCGCCAGTTCGATATGCTCACGCATCTGCTCCAGCGTCATAGAACCGACAATGACCTTGCCGATCAGATTGCCTTTACTGTCCATGAAGAAAGTTGTCGGCACCGCTTGCACTCCGGCCAGAATTGAATGGATAATCGAATCACTGGCCAATATATTAGTGAATTCGATCCCGGCATCGCTGATCATTTGATTGGCAATGTCCAACAGAGCCTGGTCGGGCTCATTCTCGCTGATATCACTGACAATACCCATAAAACCGACCTCTTTGTCTGCATATTCCCTGGCCGCCTGAGCCAAATACGGCATCTCTTCCAGGCAAGGCGGACAATAAGTCGCCCACACATTTACCAGCGTCACCTTATAGTCAGCCAATTTAGTATGGGTGATCTTCTCATTTTCCAGACTGGTCGATTCAAAAACCCAATAAACCTCCGGCTCCTCTGCCCCGGTCGTCGTTGCCGCATCCTCGGATTCCGTCACAGCAGTTGCAGCGGCAGTCGTCTCTGCCGCAGTGGTTTCGACCTCGGTCGTCTCTGCCTCAGTCTCAGTCACTTCAGGTGCCGCAGTCTCCTCAAGCTCTGTCTCACTGTCCATAGGCACGGGACCGGTCGCTTCCGTCTTCGTTGCTTCCGCAGATTTTTTACCGGTACAGGCGGTCGACAATATCACCGTTGCCACTACCAGCAGTACGGCAAACAATTTCCAATACTTATGATGCGAAGGCGCCATAAAATGTGTACCTCGTTTCTTTTATCAGTAATGCCGGATCACAGTCTAATGATCCGGCACTCGGTAAATTCTCAGCTTATTTTAGGTTAAGGGTATGGTATCTGCAAAAAATACGCAGATACAGGTCATATGTTACTGAAACTGCCAGACAAAAACAACAATAGAGGGAGTTACAGCGGTCCGGAGGACTGATTCGTTACTAAAGACGCAGACAATAACCGCTGACAAAAAAGCATTGTACCGGTGGATTGCAATACAGCAGTCGGTCTCAATCAGTTTCGGCTGCTACTCGTCCAGTTTCAGCACACTCATAAACGCTTCCTGCGGAACTTCGACCGAACCTATATGCCGCATACGCTTCTTGCCCTCTTTTTGCCTCTCCAGCAATTTTTTCTTGCGGCTGATATCGCCGCCATAGCATTTGGCAGTCACGTCCTTGCGATAGGCACGTACAGTTTCGCGGGCAATAATCTTGCCGCCGATGGCAGCTTGAATCGGCACTTCAAACTGATGTCGAGGGATATTCTGTTGCAGCTTCTCCGTCATATGGCGGCCGCGCGCATAGGCATGGTCGCGATGCACAATGAAAGTCAGCGCATCGACCGGTTCGTTATTGATCAGGATATCCAGCTTAACCAGATCGGACGGCTCATAGCCTTTCAGCTCATAATCCAGCGAAGCATAGCCGCGCGAGCGCGACTTCAGAGCATCAAAGAAATCGTAGATGATCTCGTTCAGAGGCATTTCATAATGCAGATTGGCTCGATTGGCATCGAGATATTCCGTGTTCAGATAGAGTCCGCGGCGCTCCTGGCACAAGCTCATGATATTGCCGATATATTCTTTCGGCGTCATGATCGAGGCATGCACAATCGGCTCCTCGATCGCTTCAATTTTATCCGGTTCGGGCATATTGGTCGGATTGTCTAACTTGACCGTTCTGCCGTCTTTGAGCCGCAGATGGTATTCCACGGAAGGCGCCGTTGTGATCAGGTCGAGATTGAACTCGCGCTCCAGGCGCTCCTGAATGATCTCATAATGCAAAAGGCCCAGGAAGCCACAACGGAAACCAAAACCCAGAGCTATCGATGTCTCGGGTTCAAAGGACAGAGCAGCGTCATTGAGCTGTACCTTCTCCAGGGCATCGCGGAGTGCGGGATAGTCAGCGCCGTCGACCGGATACATGCCGCAGAACACCATCTGCTGGACAGGCTTATAGCCCGGCAGCGGATTGGCCGCCGGGGCTTGTTTCAGCGTTACGGTATCGCCTACAGCTGTGTCGCGGACATTCTTGATGCTGGCAATAATATAGCCGACATCCCCTGCTATCAGTTTGTCGGACTCCATGAACGAACCCGGATGGAAATAACCGACTTCAGTCACTATAAAGCTCTTCCCTGTATTCATCATCAGGATTTCATCACCGGTTTTGACTTGACCCTGGCGGATATTGACATGCACGATCACGCCCCTGTAAGTATCGTATTGGGAGTCAAAGATCAAAGCTTGTAAAGGAGCGTCCTTATCCCCCTCAGGAGCCGGCAGTTTTTCAACAACTTGCCGCAGCACTTCTTCAATACCGATATCTTCCTTGGCGGAGATCAGAGGAACTGTTGACGCATCGAGGCCGATCACATCCTCAATCTCATGTTTGATCTCATCCGGTCTGGCCGCCGGCAGATCAATTTTATTGATCACAGGCAGGATTTCCAGATCGGCATCGATCGCCAGATAGGCATTGGCCAATGTCTGGGCCTCAATGCCCTGTGCCGCGTCCACAACCAAAATAGCGCCGTCACAGGCGGCCAGCGAACGAGAAACCTCATAGTTGAAATCGACATGACCGGGCGTGTCAATCAAATTTAAAATATAATTTTCACCGTCCGGTGCCCGGTAACTCATGCGCACGGCCTGCGCCTTAATCGTAATGCCGCGCTCCCGCTCCAGATCCATATTGTCCAGAACCTGGCTTTGCATCTCCCGCCTGGTCAGGACACCCGTATGCTCGATCAAGCGGTCAGACAAAGTTGACTTGCCGTGATCGATATGAGCAATAATGCAAAAATTTCTCACATTTTGCTGTTTATTTGTCATCTAAAAAGTACTCCTAAATTTATCCCTATGAATATATCCCAAAATATGCATATGATACCTGATCATTTGTGCCTGATCATATGGCTTTATTCTCTGTCCGTATCTTGTGTCTGTGCCCGTTACCGTGCCTATCGCGGTTATCCTGTGCCTGTACCCGTAACTGTGCCTATCGCGGCCTGCCAAAGCGGTTGAAAGGATAGAATCTGATCAGAACCTCGCCGCTGATATCTTTCTTTTTGACCGGACCGAAATATCTGCTGTCCTGGCTTTGCGGCCGATTATCGCCCATAAGATAGTACTCATCCTCAGCCAGGATCACCGACTGAAATTCCTCCCTAATAGCATCAGTCCTGAGACCTGCCGGCAGATAGTCTTCCTCCAGGACATTGCCGTCAATATGAACCTGCCCGTCCTTAATTTCAACTGCTTCACCGGGCAGACCGATCACCCTCTTGACAATATAAGTCTCACCTTTGCCCCCGAGCAACTGTGAACGGCAGGTAATAATGTCGCCTCTGGAAATACCGCCAAAATAGCGGGAAATTTTTTCCACTAAGAGTTCATCCCCATTGTACAGATTAGGAACCATCGAATCACCGAATACGGTATTGCGCTGCAGTACAAACTGAGATATCAATACTCCGATCACTAGCCAGATAACAATAAAACGCACCCAAGAGAAAAAGTTTTTGCGTTTTTCTTGGTCTTTGTCTTGTGGATTAGGCTCTTGGTCGTCTTCGTCAGCAGTCTCAGCGACCGGCTCAGGTTCCCGGTAGTCTAGGACAACACGCCTATAAGAGGGCCGACCAGCTTTGTCAGTAGTCTCGGTTTCCCGGTAGTCCCGGCAGTCAGTTTCAGTCGTCGGCTCAGGTTCCCGGTAGTCTAGGACAACACGCCTATAAGAGAGCCGACCATCTTTGTCAGCAGCCTCCGTGTCCCGGCAGGCAGTTTCAGTCGCCGGCTCAGGCTCCGGGGCAGCCTCTACAGCTGCTTTAATTTCTCGGCTGGCTCGGTTGCTGACTCCGACTTCCGGATCAGGCGGAGGCACATCGGTATCTGCCGTTTCTGTAGCGGCGACATAATTAGAAATCTCCGGATCAATCTCATCATAATAAAGGTAATATTTCTCTTTATCTAATTTATCTTTATCCAAATCTTTATCTAATCTCACTTCCGTCGGCCTTCCTGCTATCAATCCCGGTACTCAGTATTCAGTCCGGCATCCCAGTTCTTAGCCCTCAGTCCTCAGTCTGTCATTTAAGTCCTAAGTCTGCCACATCAGCCCTAAGTTCTCAGTCCGCCGCCCCAATCCGGTATCTCAGTCCAACTCCCCTGCCATATCGTCTGCGGCTATCGGCTGCTCTGTCTGACTAAGAGTCAGCCCCAGCTCCGCCAGCTGCAGCTCATCTACTATGCCGGGTGCCCCGGTCAGCGGACAGGAGGAATTTTGCACTTTAGGAAAGGCAATCACCTCTCTGATACTGCTCTCCTCAGCCAGCAGCATCAGCAGCCGGTCAAGGCCATAGGCAATCCCGCCATGGGGCGGCACCCCGTACTGGAAAGCCTCCAGCAGGAAGCCGAACCGCTCGTCGACCACCTCCGGACTCAGGCCCAAGAGCTCAAACATACGTCTCTGGAGCTCCTGATCGTGAATTCTGATACTGCCGCCGCCCAGCTCGACGCCGTTAAGAACAATATCGTAAGCCTCAGCCCGCACTTGCTCCGGCCCCGTCTCCAGCAAATCCATATCTGCAGCCAGCGGCGCAGTAAAAGGATGATGCTTGGCCACCAGTCGCTGCTCTGTCTCATCATATTCAAAAAGCGGGAACTCTGTCACCCACAGCAGCTGCCATTGTCCTTGCGGGATTAGATCCAGCCGGCGGGCAGCTTCCAGACGCAATTCCCCCAGGGCGGTCAGCACGATCTCCGTCTTACTGTCGGCAATAATCAGGATCAGATCCTCCGGACCGGCCTTACAGCGATCGGCAATAGCGGAAATCTGCTCCGGTGCCAAAAATTTCAGAAATGAGCCGCGCGCTTCCGGAGCCGGCACTAACCAGGCCAACCCCTTAGCGCGATAAGTCTTGACATACTCACCCAGGCTGTCAATCTGTTTGCGCGAGAGAACAGAGCCGCCGGGAACGGTAATGGCGCGCACGGCGCCTCCGGCTGCCAAAGCGGTAGTAAAAACCGCAAACTCGCTGTCACGAACCAGATCAGACAGATCACAAATCTCCATGCCAAAGCGCAGATCCGGTTTATCGGAGCCGAATCTGGCCATGGCCTCCTGCCAAGTCAGGCGCGGCAGAGGCAGCTCCAGATCAATCCCTTTCAGTTCAGCAAACAGCGTGGCCAAGAACTTCTCATTGACAGCCAGCACATCCTCACGGCTAACGAAGGCCATTTCCAGGTCAATCTGAGTAAATTCCGGCTGGCGATCCGCCCGCAAATCCTCATCGCGGAAACAGCGAGCAATCTGCAGATAGCGGTCATAGCCACCCAGCATCAACAACTGCTTGAATAGCTGGGGCGATTGCGGCAAAGCAAAGAACTGGCCGTTAAAGATCCGAGACGGTACCAGATAATCGCGGGCACCCTCGGGAGTACTTTTGATCAGCATCGGTGTCTCAATCTCAAGAAAGCCTTCGCGATCAAAAAACTCGCGCACCAGCATAGTAACCCGGTGTCTAAGCTGCAGATTCTTCTGCATAGGGGCCCGGCGCAGATCGAGATAGCGGTACTTAAGGCGCAGAGCCTCATTGGTGCCGGCATCGTCCTCAATATAAAAGGGAGGCGTCTTAGCGGTAGACAAGATTCTCAGTTCCTCAACCCATAGCTCCAGATCACCTGTTTTCATCTTGGGATTAATCGCGCTACGTTCTCGCAATACTCCCTGCGCCGCCAGCACATATTCACTTCTGACCGAGATAGCTTTGGTCCGCATCTCCTCCGGACTGTCATCATCCAGCACTAGCTGCACTTCTCCGCTGCGATCCCGCAAAGTAATGAAAATCAGGCCGCCGAGATCCCGTTGTTTGTGACACCAGCCCATCAGGGTAAGCCTGCTGCCGATCATATCCCGGGTAACTTCTGCGCAGCGGCAACTGCGTGTCCAGTCTTGGATTGTTTCTGCCATATTCAGGAACCATCTCCCTCTACTGTTCTAACTAGCTAAACCAGAGTGCGGAAGCTCAGAGCTGCCGAAGTTTAGAGCTGCCGCCGCACTATGCTGCACTATTATACAGCAATTAGTCCGACCTTTCACGAATCAGACCAATTTCCGCTCAATTTCAGCTCAAGATAATTATGATATAATTCTGTCTATAATTGTGATTTACCTGAAACGAAATTGAGGTATGGATATGCGGCTTTTAGCCATCATCAATCCTGCGGCCGGCCGGGAAGCCTTTCAAAAGAACATCCGCGACATGCTGGAACATCTATCTACCCAGAGTCGCTACAGCAAAATAGACATCCGCGTCACAAATCGTCAGGATCACGCTTTTGATCTGGCCAAATACAGCGGCGGTGTCTATGACATGATTGTTGCCGTAGGCGGAGACGGCACCATACACGAAGTCATCAACGGCCTGGTCAAGGGCGGTCACCAAACACCCCTGGCCATTGTCGCTGCCGGTACAGTGAACGATTTTGCCGTAGCAATGGAACTGCCGACCGAAGTGGAAGAAATCCGGCAAATGCTGTTGGAACCTCAGATCCGCTTGATCGACCTCGGCCGCTGCGAGAACGACTATTTCTTTAATGTTTGCGCCGGTGGTCTGCTAACCGATGTCGCTTACCGCACAACCAGGCTCAGCAAAACTATACTGGGTCGTCTGGCTTATGTTCTCAATGCTGTCGTTGATCTGCCTCTCCGTCTCCTCAGACCGTTGCGTCTGAGCATTGAGACTGACGACGAAAAGATTGAAGGTCCGATGTATCTGTTCATGGTCTGTAATACCCGCAGTGTAGGAGGCTTCCGCACCATCGCACCCGACTCCGATCCTGAAGACGGTCTCCTGGATATCATCGCCATCCGTGCCAAGGGACCGTTCGCCATTTTCTCTGTGGCCACTCTCTTTCTCCGCACCTTGAATAACACTCATGTCAAACACCGCAACTTCTACTACAAGCAATCAACTAAAGTAAAGATTACTGAACTTAAGGACAGAGATACCGTGCTTGATATGGACGGCGAACGCAGAGGCATACTGCCGGCAACAATCGAGGTAGTGCCCGCCGTCCTCCCGCTGGTTGTGCCCCAAAACTACCCCCAAAAACAGTAAAAGGAGTACTTGATGATTCCGACCTTTACTACTATGAGTGAGCAAATACAGGCCGGCGGCCGAAAGCGCATCGCAGTAGCCAATGCACAGGACAAGGATGTTTTGCTGTCGATTGATCAGGCTGCCCAATTGGGGCTGGCTGAGCCGCTTCTGATCGGCGAGCCTCAAGCCATTACGGACCTACTGCAGCAATTAGACATTGCACACGATAAATATGAGATTATTGCTGCCCCTGATGAGGTAGAAGCCTGTCACACGGCCATACGCCTGATACGTGAAAAAAAGGCCGATGCTGTGATGAAAGGACTGGTCAGCACTTCAATTATTCTCAGAGCCATATTGAATAAAGAAAGCGGGATCAGAGCCGGCAGCCTGCTGTCACATATAGGTTTATTTTTTGTTGAGCAACTCGGCCGCTTTCTGATAGTTACCGATGCCGCAATGACTATTTCCCCCGATCTGGAGAAAAAGCGAGGCATACTGAATAATGCCGTTGCCGCTGCCCGCCTGCTCGGACTGGAGGAGCCGAAAGTGGCCTGTGTCTGTGCGGTAGAAAAAGTGAACCCCGACATGCCCGCCACCTTAGATGCGGCAGAGCTAGTTCGCCTCAACCGCGAGGGCGACATCAGGAATTGCCTGGTCGGCGGACCTCTGGCTTTAGACAATTCTCTGTTCCCAGAAGCAGCTAAAATCAAAAAAATCACCGATCCCGTAGCCGGCAAGGCGGATATTCTGCTGATGCCGAATATTGAGGCCGGTAATATCTGTTATAAAATGCTGGCCTTTCTTTGTCAGTCATCCGCTGCCGGTCTGGTCCTGGGCGCCGGTGCGCCCGTGATCCTCACCTCACGCAGTGACAATGAGGCGACCAAGCTAAATTCGATCATCCTGGCACTTTATCTGTCTGCCGGCACAAAGCAAATGGCTATAGAGGGGGAGCAATAATCATGGCCAGACTTTTAACTATCAATCCCGGTTCTACTTCAACCAAATTAGGCGTCTTCATTGACGGTAAACAGGAAATGGCTAGAACCATCCGCCACGACAGAGAAATGGAAAAATTGAGAGATGTACCGAGTCAGCTGCCGATTCGGGCTCAATTGGTAAATGAAGCCTTGCAAGAAGAGGGCGTTGATCCGGCCACAATGGATGCCATCGTGGGCCGGGGCGGTCTGCTTCATCCGCTGGAGGGTGGTGTCTATGAGATCAATGACGATATGATCTATGATCTCTACCACAGCAGATACAGCTGGCATTCTTGCAATCTGGGCGCCTTGCTGGCAGAGGGAATAGCAAGAAAGCACGGGCTCAAGTCCTATATTGCCGATCCGGTCATCATCGATGAATTGCAGCCATTAGCGCGCATCACCGGCTGGCCCGGCTGTACTCGCAAATCCATCTTCCATGCCCTCAATCAGAAAGCAGTTGCTCGCCGCTATGCCAGGGAAAGGCATGCCGATTACCATGATCTGAATCTGATTGTGGCTCATATGGGTGGCGGCGTTTCGATCGGAGCACATGAGAAAGGCCATGTCATTGATGTCAATAATGCTCTGAACGGCGAGGGTCCCATGAGCCCTGAAAGAACCGGCAGCCTGCCCGTCATTTCTGTCATCGATATCTGTTATTCTGGTCAGTACACTAAAACCGATCTCAAAAATACCTTTGTCGGCCATGGCGGTCTCTTCGCTTATCTCGGAACTAATGATGCCCGCGAAATTGACAGCCGGATTGAAGCCGGCGATGAGCAAGCACGCCTTATTTTTGAGAGCATGGCCTATCAGATCGCCAAGGAAATCGGCAGTGCCGCCACAGTATTGAAAGGCAAGGTTGATGCTATTTTGCTGACCGGCGGGATCGCTTATGATCGCTATGTCACTAATTGGATCGAAGAGCGCGTCAATTTCATTGCCCCGGTGTATGTCTATCCGGGTGAAGATGAACTGACAGCGCTGGCCGAAGCTGTGGAAGAAGCGTTGGCCGGTCGCGAACCGATCCGAAATTATGAAAAAATGGCAGAGTAATTAGCCGCAATCATTGACTGCAGCTTTTATAAGAATACACACTTAAATTGGAGATAGACCTTGATATTGCCTGAGAAACAAATCACAATAATTTCAGGACATTATGGAACCGGCAAAACTGAATTCGCCGTCAATTTGGCTATCACGATGGCCGGCAGCAAGAAACAGACCGCCTTGGTAGATCTGGACATCATTAATCCCTATTTCCGCTCCTATGAACGGCGCCGCGAACTGGAATCTGCCGGTGTCAAAGTCTATGTCACATCCCATCAGGGCACAATGGATATCCCGGCTCTACCTCCGGAAATCATGTCAGTTTTTGTCAATACCGAGCAACAGAGCCTGCTTGATCTGGGCGGAGACCCTGTCGGAGCTCACGTTCTCGGCTACTATCGCCCACAGCTGGAACAGGTGGACTTTGATTTCTGGTTTGTGATCAATCAGCGCCGTCCGGAGAATGCAACTGTGGCACAGATCCGGCATTATCTGCAAGCGACGGAAGCCATAAGCGGTCAGAAAGTAACCGGTCTGGTCAACAATACTCATCTTGGACGCGAGACAAGTGCCGATGTTATACTGCAGGGAGATGCTTTTGCAGCCTTAGTCGCTACAGAGTTTAATTTGCCCCTGATTTATACTACTGTTGAAAGGAAATTTGTGACGGAGCTGTCCGGACGTCTGGCCGGTACGCTCTTCCCTATTGACTTATATATGATCAAACCATGGGAATTAAGTAATGAAGAAGGAGGGCATTTCGCATGGCTTCTGGAAAAGTAACATTTAGGCAGGAACGGTGCAAAGGCTGTAGCCTTTGTGTTTCGGTATGCCCGGCAAAAATTATTTTCCTTGATGAGAGCACCACAAATATCAAGGGCTATCACCCCGCCACGGTGACAGAAATGGATCGCTGCATCGGCTGCGCTAATTGCGCCCGTATCTGTCCTGATTCTATCATCACCGTGGAACGAAACTAGGAGGACCAGTCATGGCAAAAGAATTATGGAAAGGCAATGAGGCCATAGCGGAAGCTGCAATTCGAGCGGGTTGTCGCTGTTATTTCGGCTATCCGATCACACCTCAGAGCGAGATCCCCGAGTATATGTCACTACATATGCCGAAAGTCGGCGGCATCTTCCTCCAATCCGAATCCGAAGTGGCAGCCATCAATATGGTCTACGGCGCTTCAGGCGCCGGAGCCAGAGTGATGACTTCTTCTTCGTCACCCGGTATCAGCCTCAAGCAAGAGGGCATCTCCTATATCTGCAGCGCGGAATTGCCTGCCGTCATTGTCAATGTAATGCGCGGCGGACCCGGCCTGGGAACAATTCAGCCCTCACAAGGCGACTATTTCCAAGCGACGCGCGGCGGAGGACACGGTGACTATCGCGTGATTGTCTTCGCCCCGGCCAATATCCAGGAAGTCGTCGATCTGATGCAAGATTCATTCGAGCTGGCTGATAAGTACCGTATGCCCGTCATGATGATCATGGATGGCATGATCGGGCAGATGATGGAGCCGGTAGAATGGAAAAAACCGCCCGTTAATCCGGAAGATTTGCCCGCAAAACCCTGGGCCACCACCGGAACCAAAGGGATACATGAACCTAAGGCAATCCATTCCCTATTTATCGATCCCAATGAAAGTAATGATCACAATATGCGCCTGGATGCTAAGTATCAGCGCATAATGGCCGATGAACAGCGGTATGAGACTTCCGAGACCGAAGACGCTGAACTTATTTTTGTCGCCTTCGGCACACCGGCACGACTCGCCAGAGCGGCTGCCCGGCTTTTAGAGGAAGAAGGTATTAAAGCCGGCGTTTTCCGGCCGATCACAATCTGGCCCTATCCTTATGACGCCTTGTATCAAGCAGCGGCACAAGATAGCGTCAAGGCCGTCGTGACAGTAGAAATGAATACCGGCCAGATGATCGATGATGTGCGGATAGCCGTCCGGGGCTGCAAGCCTGTCTCCTTTGTCGGACAGGCCGGGGGCAGAGTGCCCACACCGCAGGAAGTGGTTGCTGCGGCCAAATCGGCATTGGGGAGGTAGATCATGGCTATTGTTTATCAGAAATCTAAAGGTTTGACCGATGTTGAATTACATTACTGCCCCGGCTGCACACACGGTATAGTTCATAAACTGGTGGCTGAAACACTGGAAGAGCTGGATGTGCTGGGCAATACGATTGGTGTTGCCCCCGTAGGTTGTTCGGTCTTTGCCTACAAATATTTTAACTGTGATATGCACGAAGCCGCACACGGGCGGGCCCCGGCTGTTGCCACAGGCATCAAGCGGGTGCTGCCGGAGCACATCGTCTTTACTTACCAGGGCGACGGCGATTTAGCTGCTATCGGCACGGCAGAAATTGTCCATGCCGCGATGCGCGGTGAAAAATTCACAACCATCTTCATCAACAATGCTATCTACGGCATGACCGGCGGCCAGATGGCGCCGACTACTCTGGTTGGCCAGCGTGCGACGACCGCTCCTTTAGGACGTGATCGGGAACACTACGGCTCGCCGATCAGAATGTCGGAAATGCTCGCAACCATCGACGGAGCGGCTTATATTGAGCGCGTCACGGTCACTACCCCGGCCAATATCATTAAGGCCAAAAGAGCCATCAAGAAAGCTTTTCAGCTGCAGATCGCAGGCAAGGGTTTTACCATGATCGAAGTACTCTCTACCTGTCCCACGAATTGGGGACTCACCCCGGTTGAAGCACTGGAATGGCTCAATAATAATATGGTTCCGGCCTTCCCGCTGGGAGTTTTCCGCGATATTACAGCAGAGGAGGCAAAATAATGGCCTATAATGAAATTCTGATTGCAGGTTTTGGTGGCCAGGGGGTTATGTCCATGGGCACTACAATGGCAGAAGCAGCCTTGTCCGAGGGACTCAATGTCAGCTGGTTGCCCTCCTACGGACCTGAGATGCGCGGCGGCACGGCAAATTGCAGCGTTGTGATTGCCGACTCCGAGATCATCTCCCCTATCGTCCTTCAACCCAGCGAATTGATCGCTATGAATTTGCCCTCACTGGACAAATTTGAGCCGGCTGTAAAATCCGGCGGCTATATATTCGTCAATAATTCCATCATTAAGCGCAAATTGGCTCGCACAGATGTCAAGGCCATCTATGTGCCTACTCTGGATATTGCAGCTGAACTGGGCAATATGCGTGTCGCCAATATGGTCATGCTCGGCTCCTACATTGAAGCCACCGGAGTCTTAAAATTTGACACAGTCGTTAATATGCTACGCAATGTCTTCACCGGCAAAAAAGCCCATCTGGTCGAAATCAACCGGCAGGCACTGCAACGCGGAGCGGCTTGCGTCTAAACATGATCCGCAGTAAAAAAAGAAAGGATTCGTTATGAAAATTTCCGTCACTAAAACAACAACTCCCAAAGCCATACCTACAGATGACAGCCAGCTGGGGTTCGGCCAAATCTTTACCGACCATATGTTTATCGTAGAATACGAAGCCGGACGCGGTTGGTTCGATCCGCGTATAATCCCCTATCAGAAATTATCGCTGAATCCGGCCTCTCCCGTGCTTCACTATGGCCAAGAGGTCTTTGAGGGCTCAAAGGCCTATGCCCTGGATAATGGCGAAATCGGCCTCTTCCGTTTCAAGGACAATGCCCGACGTCTCAATCAAAGTGCAGTCAGAACCTGCATGCCGGAACTTGATGTCGAATTCCAATACGAAGCACTCTGCCGCCTTCTGGATCTTGATCGCAATTGGGTCCCGCAGAGCGCAGGCACTTCTCTCTATCTTCGCCCCACTATGATTGCCGATGGCGCAAACCTCGGCGCCCATGCTGCCTCACGGTATATTTACTTCATAATCTGCTCCCCGTCGGGCGCCTACTTCTCCGAAGGTCTGGAGCCGGTAGGCATCCGCATTGAAACCCGCTATGCCCGATCAGTCAGAGGCGGTATGGGAGGAGCCAAAACCGGCGGCAACTACGCAGCCAGCTTCAAAGCTGCTGTGGAAGCCTCGGCCGAAGGCTATAGCCAGATACTCTGGCTAGACGGCAAAGAGCAGAAATATGTCGAAGAAGTCGGTGCCATGAATATCATGTTCGTGATTGACGGCAAACTGGTCACAGCCGATCTGGGCGATACCATATTGCCCGGAATCACCCGCGACTCGATCCTGCAAATGGCTCGAGCCAAAGGCCTTACCGTCGAAGAGCGCCGCATTCCCGTGACCGAGCTCTATGAGGCCCATGCCCAAGGCCTCTTAACTGAAGCTTTCGGCACAGGCACAGCAGCCGTCATCACCCCCGTGGGTGAACTCGCCTGGGGCGATCGCAAGATCACTATCAACAACTACGAGATCGGCCCCATCGCCCAGATGTTCTACGACGAACTGACCGCTATCCAGCGCCAACAGAATGCTGACCCCTACGGTTGGACCACTACTGTGCCCCATTACCAATACTAGAGATTTTGCCGCTGCGCACCTTGGCTGCTCTTAACTGGTTGAACTGCCACAGCACCCCGTTACGAATACTAAAACCAGGGACGACATACATATATTCGGAAGCGGGAACAACAATCAAATCTATTGACCGAAGGGGGCGTTTAGACGCCCTCTTTTTTTGTTCATAGCCACATAAACAGCTACCTCTTTTCTGTTTTTACAACTGGTTTCAACTTACAGAGGAGCGGTCTCTTTGTACCGGCACCGAAAGTTGGCCACAATTTCAACTAGTGTGAGGGTCCACTTTTAATACACCCCCCTTCGCCGGCTACAGCCACCTACACAGCTACAATGCCCACAGCTCCACACACAGCTACAATGTTGGGCAAATTAATTGACATTAATAATTATCTTTGTTAGTATTACCTGGCATTCACCAACAAAGTTTGCCTGGTACTAGAATGCGGGATTAACTCAGTGGTAGAGTGTCACCTTGCCAAGGTGAAAGTCGCGAGTTCGAATCTCGTATCCCGCTCCAAACACAACCGGCAACAGAACCGTTGCCGGTTGTTCTATAAGGCGCCATAGCCAAGTGGTAAGGCAGAGGTCTGCAAAACCTTTATTCACCAGTTCAAATCTGGTTGGCGCCTCCAAAGTTAAGTGGACAGACATTGATTTAATGTCGTCCACTTTTTTCTCTGGTCAAAAAGTAATTGTTTTTGCGAATAAGAGATCACAGTAACATAAAATCTATAACTAAAATGGTCATAAAATTGAGATAAAATGCATTAACATCTGCTAAGATATAATACTCTCTTTCTGATTACTCAGTTTTTTCTCTTACAAATGCCGGATTGCGGCGACGCCGAGAGACGGGATACATTGAATCACCAGTTAATCCTTGTTTGTGATATAATGCTATTACTAAAAAGGTCAAATAATTGAGGGGGATAGTAAATGATGATAGAGCGAAATATATATCTTCAGCGACTGATCGACCGAAAAGAAAACGGAATGATTAAGGTCATTACGGGAATAAGACGGTGCGGAAAATCTTATCTGTTGTTTAACATTTATCGTGATTGGCTGATAAATTCCGGTGTTTCCGAAGACCATATCATCATGGTCGGACTCGACGATGAGCAGAATGAGGAATTGTTAGATCGAAAGCTGCTTGGCGAGTATGTCAGGAGCAAAATCACCGATGAAAGTACCTATTACATTGTATTGGATGAAATTCAGCTAGTCGAAGGATTTGAAAAACTGCTGAATGGTTTGAACCGCATTAAGAATGCGGACATCTATGTCACAGGAAGCAATTCACGATTTTTGTCGAGCGATATATTGACAGAATTTCGCGGTCGCGGGGACGAGGTTAGGATTTATCCGCTTTCGTTCTCGGAATTCTACTCTGTTTTCAACGGGACGAAAACAGAAGCATGGAGAGAATACAGTCTTTATGGAGGAATGCCGCAAATCGTTGAACAACGCAGACCGGAGCAAAAGGAGAATTTTCTCAAAAATTTATTTAAGAAAGTATATTTGGATGACATCATCAGCCGCAACAACTTGCGCGGCGACAACATCATGGATATTCTTGTGAATATTCTAGCCTCCTCCGTCGGTTCAAATACTAATCCGAATAAATTGGCTAACACGTTTGTCAGCAATGGATATAAGGGCGTATCAAACAAGACCATTGCAACTTATATCGATTGTCTTATCGACGCTTTCCTGATTTCAAAGGCGAGTCGCTACGATG
>JAAYQX010000048.1 GCA_012519085.1 Clostridiaceae bacterium | reverse complement strand
CGGCACTTTGGCCTCCGGCAGACGATACTTCAGACCTAATTTGGCATAAGTACCTACTCCCAATCTATGATAAGGCAGAAGTTCTACTCCAGTTAGATTAGGCAACGATTGTAAGAAGTCCCCGGTTCGGCGGAGAATCGCTTCGTCATCATTGATACCCGGAATCAATACCATGCGGATGATCAATTGTAGCGGTAAACCGCTATTCGAAACCCGGTGGATATTCTCCAGTATTTCCTGATTTTTCTGTCCGGTATAGAACTTATGTTGCTCCGGATCAATATGTTTGAGATCGGCATAGAGGATATCCAGATGGGACAGAACTTTCTCCACTACCGGCCAAGGATGACAGAGGCTGGACTCCATAGCTGTAGATATGCCTAATTTACGTGTTCCGGCTGCGACATCCGTTACAAAGTCAGCCTGGCATAATGGTTCCCCGCCGGAAAAGGTGATGCCGCCGCCGGAATGATAGAAGAAGATCTCATCCTTAACTATCTCGGCCAGCAATTCGTCGGCGGTCATAGTATAACCGTAGCTGACAGTATCAGTTTCCGTAATACCGGGTAGCCAGCCCTCGGGTGTGGAGCACCAGGCACAGCGCAGCGGGCAGCCTTTGAGAAAAATTACAGTGCGCAGCCCCTCGCCGTCATGAATTGAAGAGCGCTCAAGGCGCAGAATCGTTCCGTTGCTCTTCTGTCTCACCAGCTGATTATCTTGTGGCATGGTATGATCCGCTTTGAACACAACCCGCTTCCTTTATGCTCTTTTATTGAATTCGTGTTTGCATGGTACGAGCAATGATTTCATCTTGCACATCCTTGCCTAATTCGACAAAGTAAGCTGTATAGCCCGCTACCCGGATTAGCAGACCTTTATACTGTTCAGGATTTTTCTGGGCTGCCAGCAGTTTTGCCTGATCGATTACATTGAACTGAACATGGAATATGCCGAGGCTACACATACTCTTGAGCAAAGCCATCATCTGTCGGATGCCGTTTTCTGAATTCAAGAGATCATCTTCAACTTTCATATTGAGCAGAGTGCCTTGGGTAAATCTATCGTGCGGCAGATGCGAAACGGACTTCAGGACTGCGGTCGGTCCTCCCAGATCTGTACCGCCACTGGGACTGACACCGTCAGCCAGTGGTTTCCAGGCTTTTCGTCCTGAAGGTAGGGCGCCTACTTCCAAACCAAACGGGGTATTGCCTGAGACCGGCAAGATACCGGGGGTCATGCGACCGAATTTACTCTCGTACTGTTCGATTTCATCGGCGATATAGGTGAAAATTTCAGCGGCAAGATTATCAACCCGATCATCGTCATTGCCGTATTTCGGTGCAGCAAGACATAACTCCCGCACATGCTCATAGCCTTCAAAATTAGCAGCCAGAGCCGCAATAAGCTCTTCCATCGTGACACTGCGATCTTCATAGACCAACTGACGTACTGCCGCCAAGCTGTTGACCAGATCAGCCACACCGATCAGGATAATGCCGTTGCCAACATTGTACTTAGCGCCGCCGGCTGAATAGTCGGTGCCATTTTCTATGCATTCTTTGAAAGTAAGCGACAATGCGGGAACCGGCCGCTCCAGACAGATCTCATCCAGGAGATGGCTGCCGACTACAGTGGCATGGATCGTATGATCAATATGGGTTTTTAGCGCCTTCGTAAAATCTTCAAAAGACTCAAAAGCGGTGGGGTCGCCGGTATTGACAGAGATCTGCTCACCGCTCTTGCGGCTTACGCCATCATTTAATGCCAATTCGACCAGACTGCCGAGATTGATATCGGCGAGGGCGGTATATTGGCGCATCCTACCTTCGAGATTGGTCTCAACACAGCCACAGGGATTCCAATCCCAGGCCTCACGCAGAGGAACGCCTTTGTTCAGCAGCATGCGGATACCGACTTCATCATTGTGAAAAGCGGGGAAGCCGGTGCCAAGCCGGATCAGCTCCACTACTTTGCGCAGGAATTGATTAGGATTCTTCGCCATATTGTAGCGAACAGACAGTGAAGGCTGATAAAGCCGGACATCCATTGAGGCCTGCAAAATCATATATGACAGTTCATTGACGGCATCGCGTCCCGTTTCATCCACACCTCCGACGCAGACATTCTGGAACATGGGATAGCCGGCGGCGAATTCGGCGGTTACTGCATCCTGGAAAAGACAGGGTTCGCTGAATTTGATCCAGAGGCAATCCAGCAGTTCCTGAGCCTGATCCTGATCGATCCTGCCTGCTTCACGATCTGCGCGGTAGAAAGGATAAAGATACTGGTCCATACGACCGGGATTGTAGGATGCAGCGTTCTGCTCCATAAAGATCGAGGTGTGATAGAAATAGAAGGACTGCAGTGCTTCGTGGAAAGTTGTGGCCGGATTCTCCGGCACTCGGGCACAGATGTCCGCAATCATGAGCAGCTCAGCTTTGCGAACGATATCTTTCTCGCGGGAAGCCATATCAGCTGCCAGTTCCGAGTAACGCTGTGCCATAGCGGCTATGCCCTCGCAGACCAGCAGCAATGCCTCTAGGAAATTGTCTTTTTCCAGGTCTCCCGGCCTGGCCAAGTCCAGCCTGGCCTTACGCTCCGTGATCGTCGCTCTAATGCCTTTAAGACCGGCATTCAGCAGCCATTTGTAGCCGGCGGTCGTCTCGCCGAAACCGCGCACACCTTTGCGGTCAATGAATACGACGCCATTGTCGCGGAGGAGACGCAGATCCTCCGGGATCTGGCGACGCCATTGCTCAAAATTGGACTTGCCTCGCCAATAGGGTTTAACCACATCAAGGAATAGTTCTTTATCTTCGGCGCGGAGATAGAAAGGATCATAGCGGCGGTCGCTGATCGTCTCTAATTCGTCGTCGAGAACCGACCAGCAACAGTCGGCACAGAGAATGCCGCCGCGCACTTTGGAGCCGGAATTGCCAACGATAAGTTCGTCCTCTGCGATAAAGATAGTCTTTTCCTGACATTGTTTGCGGAAAGCATAAGCTTTCTTCAGGATCAGCGGCATATTGGCGTATTCGATAAAGCCCTCTGTCAGGATCTTTGCGT
>JAAYQX010000047.1 GCA_012519085.1 Clostridiaceae bacterium | reverse complement strand
TTCGGAAGTTGCTTCTGCTACAATAGCTTCTTCTGTAATGATTTCTTCCGTTGAATCCAGCTCAACTCCTTCTGCCTGTACTGTAATGCTTGTACCGAAAATTAGAACAAAACAGATTGCCAAGAATATGGCACAACGACACTTTCTGATCATAGTTACAACTCCTAACAAATATAATTTACCCTACCAACCAAATAATTCTATTAATTAACAGAATTATCAATGTGATTCTACAATACCTTAGATAAATAACAAAATAAGCTAATTTTTGTCTTAATCTAATGGCTATTTTTATTGTCCTAATCACAGAGTTGTTCCCTTGGCTCTGTTTTCGGGTTCCTGTTTTCTATTCAAATCGGAAGTATAATAATATCTATAGATTATACCAACGCTTGTTTTGCGGTCTTCCTTTCCTTGAAGACCTGGGGTGCCGGCATCTCATCTGCAGCCATATTTATACCGGCTCTCCCCTTACCCCGGGGCGAAAGCGCTTCTTACTTAGGTGTTGCTATCTTCGCTTACGGCTCTCCTCCCTATCACGGGCGAAAGCACGGCACTATCGCTTAATAGCTGCTGAGCGATTAGTTCTTAACAGCTCGCCATTGTTTTTGTTTCAGGTGGCGGACCAGAAGATTCAGGGCAAAGAAGCCGCAGGTAAAACCGAGCTGGATCAGGATATCTGGTAAGATCTCGCCCCAGGTAAAGTCCGGCTGATAGATGGCTTCGTTGATATTGATGTAATAGTAGATCGGAAAGAACCGGGCCAGGATGAGAGAGATGTCCGGCAGGAATTCCCGCGGCACCATACCGCCGGAAATAAAGCCGAAACCCATCGACAACACATTCCCCACTGCAGAGATAGTAGTATGTTTCTGGGACAGGCTGTAGATAAAGTTAAAGATACTGAGTATTGCCACGCACAGCAATGCCACGTTCAGCACGATAGGACCTAGATGTTCCAGGTAAATCCGGGTCATATTCCCTCCGGGCACCAGAGGATAGAGCATAATCGGCAGTAGGGAGATCACAAGCAGCGTGATCTGGCCTAGCAACAGTTCCTGCTGAAAGGATAATTTGCTCTTGCCGGAGACTTCGTTGCGCAGTTGCAGCTGTTCATCGCCGAAGTCGGCCATCACCATACCTACTGCTAAGAAAATCAGTAAGGAAAAAATATAAGCGCCGGAGCTGAAGTACACCAGGACATAATTTTCCGTTTCCGCCTGATCAGCAGCCAGGAATTGGATTTCACTGTCTGCCGTCAGTGCTTCGCGCACGCGGGCGGTGTCGAATTTGCCGTTTTCATAGGCGGCTTTCGAGAACAGGAGAAACTTCTGGACTTTCATCTCGCCAAAATAGGCCTGAGCGGATTGGCGATTCTTGATCATACCGACCGCCTTTTGCCCTGACAGGACATTTTGCTCGAGATTCTCATAGATGGTCATGGTCAGGTCATAACGGTCATTGAAAATACCGCGTTTTTGTTCAGTGGCGTCCGCATCGATCAGATGAACCTGATTGCCGCTTTCCAGATAAGATATCAAGTCGCGGGAAAGCTCAGATTCGGAGTGGTCAACCAGCCCTATCTTTAGTGAGACATCCTCAAAGCTCTGCTTTTCCTGAACTGTCACTGTGATAATTATCGATATGGCCAGGAAGATACCGACAATAGGTATGATGATGATCTTCTTGCGCCAGGTGAGCTGTAGAAAGGCTTTATATACTGTCATATGATCTCCTCCCTATCCAGATCATGGAGATCAGGAATAAGAGTAGCGATAGTGCAACCAGGCGAACAAGCGGCAGATAGATCCCGGCGGTATCAGCCAGCACATTGACAGAGACCAGAGCGTCATTGACGATAGCGACCGGATTGAATTTGGCCAGGAGTGGCAGCTTGTCCTCGATAAAATGCTTGACCTGGGGGTTCATCATACCGGTAAAAAAGGACAGAGTGAGAGTAACAGTAGTACCGAGTCCGATTTTGCCATCCATCTGCAGTTTGTTCGAGGTGGAGATGATGGCACCGAAAGCGACCCCGAACAGGCTGGCCACAAATAAAATCAGGATGGTTGGAGCTAAGTTGTTGACCAGCTCTACACCTAGAACCAACTGTATGTGCAATAAGGCGATTATATTCGATAAAAAGCAAAAGATCAGAGAAACGATGGCGGAAGTAAGCACTACCGTGCCCTTGCTCAAGGGGGATACACTGAGCCGGGCACCGAGTGTAGAAATATTCGCCTGATAAGTGGAAAAGCTGGTAACCGCGGTAAAGTAGCTATAGATTGAGATCATGCCGATCAGGGTATACATAAAATATTGCATAGCGCTGAGATTGACCGCTTCGTCTTTAGTATAGACAGCGGTGAAATCATAGCGCTCCGGCGGCAGTTGCATCTTTTGCATCTGGATAATCTGATCCATAATGCCCTTGACGATACTGACTTGGGCGCCGCTTTTTTTGATCAGGAGACTGCCGTCGGCTTTGATATAGGCGGTGAGATTTTCCTCATCCAGCTCTGCACGGGCGGTGTCCTCATCCATTTGTTCAAGATCTAAGACCTCTATTGTTTCCAGGATCTGGTAATAGGGATTGTTAGGATCGGCGGCGACTTTGATCGTGGTCAGCTCCGGCGCGTCCAATTTCTGGAAAGCCAGGAAGAAGAAAGTGCTGAGCAGAATCGGAAAGGCAAGCAGCCAGAAAATGGCGCCTTTGTCGCGGACCGTCTCCAGGAACATATATTTTATATTAAGTCCAAGATTCTTCATTTAATTGGCGGCTCCTTCTATGATGTACAGCAGTCGGTCGGGACGGGTGCCGGGTGGGGCCTGTATCGCCGGTCTTGGTGCGGCAATCCCCCTGGGCGGGTAGCCGGGACGACCGGATGGCGCCTTCGTCACTCCCTTAGCTCCTTGCCGGTCAACTCGAAGAAGACGTCGTTTAACGAGGGCAGCTCATTGTACACTTCGAGGAAGTTGATGCCTTGCCGGCTGAAGTAGTCCAGAAGTTTTTTTAGATTGGAATTGGACTCTTGAAAGCGGATCAGATATTTGCGCTCGTCCAGTTTGTGGACGTCGAGTACATTGCTGAGGGCGTTGAGGCGTTCTTCAAGGCTTTCGTAGTCCTGATCGAAGGTGACAGTCACCTTCTCTTTTACAGTAATGCCGTGTTTTAGCTCGTTGGCGGTGCCGCTGGCGATGCTGCGGCCGGCGTCCATGATGACGATGCGGTCGCAGAGATACTCGGCTTCTTCCAGATAATGTGTCGTGTAGACTATGGTTGAGCCGTGGTCGCGCAGGTTCTTGATATTGTCGAGCAGAAACTGCCGGCTCTGGGCATCTACAGCCACTGTCGGCTCGTCGAGAAAGATCAGTTCCGGTCGGTGTGCGATGCCGCAAGCGACATTGAGCCGGCGCTTGAGGCCGCCGGAGAGCTGCTTGGGCAGGAATTTGCGATATTTATTGATATCGACATATTGGATGGCGCCATCGACATATTGGCGGCGCTGGGCCTTGTCGTTGATATAGAGGCCGCAGAAATAGTCGATATTCTGATAGACAGTTAGATTCGTGAAGAAGGCCAGCTCCTGCGGTACGACACCGATCCTGGCTTTGAGATCGTAGCGGTCGGGATCCAGCTGTTCACCGAAGACCTTGATCTCACCACTCTGGTAGCGGAGCAGCGAGAGGATGGTGTTGATCACCGTGGTCTTGCCGGAACCGTTCGGTCCGAGCAACCCCAGGATTTCCCCCTCCGCCACCTGGAGGTCAAAATTATCCACTGCGACCAGGTCGCCGTATTTTTTCGTCAGACCATTTACTTCAATTATCATGTAGGTATCTCCCCCTCGCCGATCCTTAACGTTTTTACCGGCTTGGCTGTCTTGCCCTAAAAGTGTCGTAGCCGGCACTTCAATTATTATGCCAGCATCTACCCTTTGTCGGCCTTGTGCCGAACAGCGCTAAGTATAATAGCGACATTGTAGTATTGTAACCTTGAGCCTGTATCTTCGGAAACTCACCTTTGTAAAGTATAAGTTAATTTTGCCGTAGTGGATTGCAGTCTGATTAGATTTCTCCGATCGGATAGGCGATCAGGTTCCGGTCAAGATACATTTTTTTATCAATTTGGCACAGTATGACTTGATTGCCAATTTTGTATCCTTCTGCTTTTTCGAGAATACCAAAATGTCTTGCCATGTTTTTATTTGGTGATGCACTCTGCTTTATTTCAATCGGATACAAGGTTCCTGAAGACTCAACAATTAAGTCTATTTCTTTTTGATCTTTGTCACGATAAAAATATAGCGGTGGATTAATGACCCCGCAATTGTGAAAGGATTTGATAATCTCAACCACCGCGTAATTTTCTAAAATATATCCTGACATGGCTCCTGTCATCAAGGTTTCTGAGCTTGGCCATCTTAAAAGATAAGAAACCAAGCCGGAGTCTGCAAAATATAATACCGGACTCTTAATGGCCCGCGCTAGACGATTATTAGAAAATGCTTGGATCAAAAATATCAAACCTGACGCTTCCAGAATTGATATCCATGACTTAATGGTTTTACTATTCATGCCAACTTCTTTGGCTATTTCATTGTAGTTTACGACTTGGGCTACTCGTGCGGCCAATACTCTGATAAATTGCGCAAATGCACTTAAGTCGCGGACATTGGTAATAGACCTGACATCCCTTTCTATATATGTACTTATATATGAAGCATAGTATTGCTCTTTATCTATGCGGGGGTTTTTCGTCAATTCCGGCAGACAGCCTCTATGAATTTTGTTCCATAATGATATGCCACTGATCGATTTTCTGTTGGCTTTAAAGTATTCGTCATTGGGTATCATGGGCCTGTGGAAATTATCTTGTAAAATCTCTCGCATCGACAACCCATCCATATGGATTATCGCAACTCTTCCGGCCAAGCTTTCTGTAACCCCTTGCATTAAGGAAAATGTCTGAGATCCGGTCAATATGAATTGTCCGTATTCATCACTTTGGTCAACCTTTAGTTTTATTTCCCTAAAAAGTTCCGGTGCATACTGTATCTCATCAATAATCATTTTCTGAGAATGATTCAAGAAAAATAACTTGGGATCCCTTTTGGCTAATTCCAGTTCGTTGTAGTCGTCCAGGGCCACATATTCATAATCGGCTTCTGATAATAAATATTCTAATGTTGTGGACTTCCCTACTTGGCGTGAGCCTGTGACCAAAACTACTTTGAAAGTATTGATAGCATTTTTGATGATATTCTCAATTCCTCGATTGATATACATGGCAGCATCCTTAATTGTTAGTTGCGCTTTCGCGTCGGATTTGGAATTCAATTCCATTTTAGACGAATTTAATAGGTTTGTAAAGCGACGGCTTTGGAATCCAATTCCATTTTAGACGCATCGGGGTTTTTCAAGTCATCAATTTTTGAATATCCTTTAACAATACTATCATAGGCAATTTGTCTGTATTTGGTTGTGCTTATTCGTTAAGGATGGTGGTTGGGGTAGCTTTGAGGGTGTGCTGACGATGCAGTTAGGGCATTATATGACATCATGTAGTATAGACGTAATTACTATAGCAAGAGCATAGTGTCTGCCAGGCTGTAGACACGGCTTAGGTTTTATTGGCCTCAGGTTAAGCTGAATGTTCTTAGCATTGGTATCGCAATAGTAGTAAAATGGGGAAATATTAATAATTAATCGGATGATTGTGAGGCTGAAGCAATGAGATTGTTTATTGGAGCTAAGCTAGCAGATGTGCATATTGAAGCACTGCTGGTAGCACAGAGGGTGCTGCAGGCTAATAGCCAGCGATTGTCGCTGACGAAACCGGAGAATCTGCATTTGACACTGCACTTCTTGGGTGAGCTAGATCAAGCGGATGTGCTGTTGGCACAGGAAGTGATGATGCGGGCCAAATTCCCTGCCAAGGATAAACTCACCGGCTCAATCGCAGGTTATGGTTCATTCAAAAGGAATGACGGCGAGCTGATCTTTGCTAAGCTGGATGCCAGTGAGGGCTGTTACGTAATGCTTGAGCAGATCTACAAGGGTCTGAAGAAAAATAACTTGCCTCTCCCCGATCGTCCCTGGCTGCCACATATCACTTTGGCCAGACGCACTCATTTGCTTGTACCGCTAGAGGATTTGGCCGCCGAACTGCCGGTGACGGAAGAACCGGTAGAGTTGCAGAATATCATTCTCTTTAAGAGTGAATTTACCGATAATGGTATGCGTTACACGCCGATCTTGCGTCGAGTCTAGGGCCGCGCTTAATTAGTGGAGGAATTAATGACAGAAGAACAGAAGAAAACTAGCGGTGGTGGTCTGTTAGCTCTAGTGGCCATCTTATGTACTGCACTCTGGGGCAGCGCCTCTCCCGTCCTCAAAGTCGGTTATGAATACTTCCGGCTTGATCCCTCAGACGTCTACAGCATCTTGCTCTTTGCCGGCACCAGATTCCTGGGCAGCGGCTTCCTAACACTGATTCTGTGCCGACTGGTGACAGGCGAGAGGCCTCGTTTTTACCGCGGTATGATAGGACCGGCCATTACCATGGCTCTGACCCAAACTGCCGGACAGTATTCCTTTTTCTATATGGGTCTGACCATCGTTTCCGGTACCGCCGGCGCTCTGATTAGCTCGACCGGTACTTTCTTTGCCGTGATCATTGCGGGTATTATCGGTATTGAGATTATCAATGGACGTAAAATAGTCGGTATTCTTTTGGGCATGCTCGGTGTTATCGTTCTTAATCTAGGGGCGGATTTCAGCCTTACTTTCCGCTGGAATGGCGAATTCTTCATTCTGCTGTCGGCAATCTGCTATTCCCTGGCCAATATCTCCGCTAAAATCTTTGGCAAAAAACATGAACCGATTGCTTTGACCAGCTGTCAATTCTTGATCGGCGGTACGTTGATCTCACTGGTGGGTTATCTAGGCGGCGGTCGGCTGATCTGGCCCGGTTTTGCCAAGAGTCTGGTTCTCTTCCATCTGATGCTGGTCTCAGCTGTGGCATATGGACTCTGGAATTGGCTGCTGAAACGCCATGATGTCTCCAAGGTGGTTATCTTCCATACCCTGACGCCGGTCTTCGGTGCAATCTTTTCCTGGATTCTACTGGGTGAAAATATCTGGCGCTGGCAGACATTAGCCGCCATGCTCCTAGTCGCATTTGGTATTTTGCTGCTGAACTGGAAGCAACCAAGGAAAAAATAAATTAGGCGCTTTTAGAGTCCCATTTATTTCGTCCTTGGTTACCCTACCCCGACCTACGCTGTTACCATGGATGGTATCTCAGCGCAGGTCGATCCGAGCCAGGCGGCGCCTGGTCCAAATAAAGCTGATAATAATGAAGGCCAACATGACGAGGAAGATTCCCAGGCCGATATCAATATAGCCGTTGTTGGCAAAGATAGTTTCGGCGGGCAGATCCTGACCGAAGTTCTCACCCATCATACCCAGATCGTGGAAACGCCGGATCGGCATGGTGGTGACAATCCTGGTCTTAAGAACATCCCCGACTGCAGTGCTGCCGGAATTAATAGCGTCGAGCGAGACGGAGAGCCTGAGACTGAGCGGAAAGAATAGGAAAGCCAGCAGTCCTATGATCTGTTGAATAATATAGAGGATGATATAGACGATAATCGGGCCGCCAAAACTGAAGCGCGAAAGGCGGCGGCTCATGCCGCTGCTGATACAGAAACTGTAGGTTGCGAAGAAATAGATAAAGATAAAGAGCCAGAGGGCAAAGACAAGCAACCAGCCGAGAACAGGATTCAGTCCAATCTGCTGTGGCCAACTGACAACTGATCTGATGATGGTGCCGAAACCGGCAAGGCCTGTACGCTCGCCGAGAGTTTTGGCTAAGACAAGGATTAGAACACCAAATATGGCGATAAGCGAAGTCAAGAAATAGAGCAGGAAAGCTCCCACCAATTTGCCATAATAGCGCTGGCCGGGCGTCACCGGCAGAGTGTGGGTTAGATAGCCTTGATTGGTATAAAAGTGGCGGTAGTAATGTATCAGGCTCAAGAGTAGAGCTGCGGGCAGTAAGATTATGGTGGCGACGACGGCGATCCCATAGGTGAAGCCGCCTAAATAGGGGACACTCAGCCCTTTGGTCAAAAGGACACTTAGGAGCAGCAGGCCGTAGATCGGCAAAGCCCACTTTACTTTGGCGCGGTAGTCGCGCAAATCCAGTTTGATCAATTTACTAAGCATAGTATTCTCCTCTCTCAGGGGCATAGATTTCGCGGAAGAGGCCGTCGATGCTCTTACCCTCTCTGGCACGCAGTTCTTCTACGGAGCGATCCAATCTGATCCGGCCATTGTCCAGGAAGATGACCCGGTCAAATAGCATTTCGACATCACTGATCAGATGAGTGCTGAGCAGTAGAGTGCTGCCGGGATTGTAATTTGTGAGAATTCCGTTCAGGATAGTTTCTCTGGCCGCCGGATCGATACCGCCCATCGGCTCATCCAGGATATACAGCGGCACATCACGGCTCATAACCAGAGCCAGATTCGCCTTTTCTTGCATACCCTTGGACATCGTCTTCAGTGTCTGATTCGGCTCTAGGCCGAACTCCGCTAACATACGCCAAGCTTTAGCCTGGTCGAAGTCCCGGTAGAAATCGACAAAGATGCGGACAGCCTCCTGCATGGTCAGTGCCGGGTTAAGATAGGTATTCTCCGGTAAATAGGAGATCAGATTGTAGGAAACCTGCGGCTTTTGGCCTCGGATCACCACACTGCCCCGGTCCGGTTGCAGCAGACCCATGATCAGCTTGATCAGGGTTGTCTTGCCACAACCGTTAGGGCCCAGCAGACCTACGATTTCACCCGCTGTCAACTCGAAAGACAGACTCTCTACGCCTCGTCTCTTACCATAATTCCTGGTCAGATCCTTTACCTCTACGACAGGTGTTAGTGCCGATGGCTGAGGCGGAGTAGACGAGTAAGCTGATTTAGCAATCTGTTCCGTCGTGATAGATTGACCCGATGTGATAGGCCGCCCAGATGCAAAGGCAGTAGACTGTTCGAATTTAGTTATCATTCCATCTCTCCTTGATTATCTCGATAATTTCAGCGCACTCAATGCCAAGTGTTTTCATGCGCTGAATGAAGATTTCAATAGCTGTATGGGATTCTTCAGTACGAAGCTTCTTGAGCAAAGCATCCGATGCCACGACAAAGCGCCCGCTAGTCCTTTCGCTGCGTGTCAGTTCCATGCGATCCATCTCCAGAAAAGCTTTCTGTACCGTATTAGGATTCACACCGTAGTTCATCGCCACCTCCCGGACTGAGGGCAGTTGATCGCCACGAACAAGTTGACCGGACAAAATCTGATCCCGAAAAATCTCCATGATCTGAAGGTAGATAGGTACATCATGTGAAAACTGGTAGCTCACGGCTCTCTCCCTCTGTGTTATTATTTGAGCGGTCTAAGCGATGCTGTATGCATTCACTTAGCTATCACCACTGTATTAGTAGCATAATACAGTGATACAAAAGCTGTCAAGTAAAATTCGCGTAAATTTTCTGTTTGG
>JAAYQX010000046.1 GCA_012519085.1 Clostridiaceae bacterium | reverse complement strand
CAGCATTAGCCAGTATATTATTGGCCACGGTAAACAGGTAAGAACCATAGAGGGCGGAGACACTGGAAAGAACCGTTTCATCTCGCGCCCAGTAGCGATCAACCAGTTGTTTATCGGTATCTGTCATATTATCCGCCTCTCTCCAGGCAGTTCAGGCAGGGCTGACAACGCAACGCCCTGTAACAACTTCTGCCTGCCATATCTCCTCACTATGATATGCCAATCGAACACTTTACGGTTGGTTCACAATACCGACAAAGAGTGGCATATTGCCGGTCCCCTGAACCACGAACAGGAACGGCCAATCAAAGATTAAGTCAATTTCTTCACCTGTCGGCTTACCCGCGGCACATAGCATAAGCGTAAAGGCAGCACCGGTTACCCCCTTTTCATCAATCATAACACGGGCGGAATGGAAAACATCCGAGACAAACAGGCCTTCGTCTTCAGCAGTCGTCGGAGAAAAATCCGCCATCCCGGTAGTAAATGCCCGCCGGATACCGAGTTGTTCCAGAGCCTCAGCAAGCGATATATTACCGCTCGCAATATCGAACTTCGGCACTTTCAGATTGACCATCAAGTCTTTTTGTTGCGGGTAAGGCCGGGATATACTGCTCCCCAGCAAGGATTTAACTTGCGGATCAGAGAGCAAGGACGTGACCTCAACGCCTTCATCAGGAAGTATAAACATCATGCGCCCTGAGCTGCTCAGAGACCTTCCGATTGCGCTGAAAGAATCACCCCAATAATACTGATTTAATTTTTTTTCACTCATGAAATCAACTTCGATATCGCCGTCAGGAGAATGAAAAACTCCCGGTTTTGTTGACCCTTCATAGAACTCGTTCTGCCAGTCATCCTTGAAAAGAATAGTTGTAGACAGAGCCATCACTGTTTCCTGGTCAAAACCAACACCTTTTATGCTTTCTTCCAGCAAACCTCCGGTTTGTTCATTCAACCAGGAGCGCAACTTTTCCGACATCCGCTTACTTGGCAGATCGCCCTGAAAGGCGGACGCCATATAGATATCTGCCAGCAGTTTCATAGTCTCGGGGCGAATCTGTAAAGAATCATCCAGCCAAACAGAGCTCGCTAATTTGCTGATGCTCACCCCGTCATCAATATATTGAGCTTCCCACATATTCGCTGCCTTGGTGCGTAAGTCTTCTATCGTATCAACCTCAAGCGCAGACAGGATTTCCTCCCGTGTTTCACCACCTGTCGTCTCCGCCAGCATAGCCAGACAGAGGTAAATATTAAGAGGCGAGTACAAATGATTCTCCCCATCATCTTCGGCGAGAATCTGCCTGCTTAGTTTATCTGTGAAATTGAGCAGCGCCTGATCCGGTTCCGGCTGTAGCTGACGGCGCTTAAATGCTTCTTCCGCCCATGGATCATAGGCCTCATCATATCCATCATTATCAAAAGAGCCATCCTGTTTCATATAATCCTCTTCAATCGGCCTCGCAGCGCGCTCCGGATAGATCGGTTGTGCCAGAACCACCGCCTCCTGTCTAGGCCCCGGTTTGGTCTTACCCCAGAACAAAACACCTCCTGCAACCAGACAAATTGCCGCCGCCGCGGCCACTAACCTCGTCCAGACAGGCAGTTTTCTAACTCCCTTGCGCAAAATACGGTCGGTTTCCGCCGTCAAGCTATCATCTACTTTACCGATCGCGTCCTGCAATTGTTCCCGTTCCATTACCATCCCTCCTATAAAAGGCCAACAGCAGCCAGACTTTACTACAAACTGCCATCATCATGCCAAAGCTTTCTAAGAGAATGCCTCAAGGTCTTCCTCTCATACTATAAGCCGTAAAACAAAAGTAAAACCTTTCACTGCCGGCCAAGTCTTAGACAAATAAGTCCAAGAATCTGTAGTCTAAGAATCTGTCAAAGTTGATATAGCATTTTCGGTCTATCTTCGGTATAATTCAGAGCGTGGTGGGTTCTGGGTCCCTACCGGACAGCCGCCTTTGCCCAACAAATAGAAATGCAATAAAGACAATAAAGGCATACTGTGCATAAATTTATTGTCTAATTTGCGTTTCACCATTCTCGACCACAGTGCTATCGGTAAATGGTCAAAAAAGGAGACAGAAGATGTTCAATCTAAAACAAAATGGTACGGATGTTTCTACTGAGATCATGGCCGGTCTGACAACGTTTTTTGCTATGGCATATATTATCGTTGTCAACCCGTCTATTCTCAGTCAAGCCGGTATGGAGTGGGGTGCCGTATTCCTTGCTACCATAATTTCTGCGATCATCGGCACTCTTGTAATGGGCCTCGTGGCAAATGTGCCCTACGCCCAGGCTCCCGGAATGGGGCTCAACGCATTTTTTGTTTATACTGTATGCTTTGCGCTGAAGTTCACATGGCAGCAGGCTCTGTCGATGGTGTTTATATGCGGTGTAATTAACATTCTCATAACAGTTACCAAGCTCCGCAAGCACATCATAAAGTCCATCCCGGTCAGCCTCCAGAATGCCATCGGCGGAGGTATCGGCATATTTGTTGCCTATATCGGACTACTCAACGTTGGTTTCATTAATTTTGACGCCGGCGTACCGGCGATTGCAACCCTTGATAAACCTGCTCTGTGGTTGTTCCTGATCGGCTTGGTGTTGACAGTTGTACTCACCCTTCTGAAATTCAAAGGCGCGATACTTTTCAGCATAATCATTACGGCGCTTATCGGCATTCCCATGGGACTTACCGCAACAGGAGACACTATAAGTTTTACCGAAGCAGTTTCAGTACTTCCTACAACCTTCGGTGTCATATTCACAAGCGAGGGACTTGGATCTTTGTTCTCTGATGCCAACAAGATCCCTCTTGTTCTGATCACGATTTTCGCTTTGAGTCTGTCTGACACATTTGATACTATCGGAACCTTCATTGGAACCGGCCGTCGCTCGGGCATCTTCAGCGCGGAAGACGAAAAGGCCATGGAAAGCAGTACGGGCTTCAAATCCAAAATGGATAAGGCTCTATTTGCGGACGCTACAGCAACTTCCATCGGTGCCATCTTCGGCACCTCCAACACAACCACTTATGTGGAAAGCGCCGCCGGCATTGCCGCTGGCGGACGTACCGGTCTCACCAGCGTTGTTGTTGCCATATGCTTCGCATTAAGCGCGTTTCTGGCGACGTTTGTAAGTGCGATCCCGTCTGCAGCTACAGCTCCTGCATTGGTTGTCGTCGGAATCATGATGATGTCTTCCTTCAATGAGATCGATTGGTCTGAGCTTACAGAAGCTGTTCCCGCATTTTTTGCCGGTATATTTATGGCTCTGTGCTACAGCATCTCATACGGTATTGCCGCAGGCTTTATTTTCTATGTGATCACAAAGCTCTGCAAGCGCGAGGCAAAAGATGTCCATCCCATCCTCTGGGTAGCCGTAGTACTGTTCATTCTTAACTTCGTACTGCTTGCCATGTTGTAAGCCCAATGGAGTTAGTCGAGAGACCACTCTATTAATGCTATATATAGCTCAAGAAGCCGCCCTGTTTCTGACTGAGTCAGCAGGGCGGCTCTTCAATCATTATTATGTGCATTCCAAATTATCCCACAGATCTTATTTTGCTGATGACCTAATGCCCACAATTCCGGCTATAAAGAAAAAGGAGACCTTATGGCTATAAAATGTCCTTCATGCGGAGGCAAAATGGCTTTCAATATACCCACTCAAGGTTTGAAATGCGGTTACTGCGATACAGAAATGCAAATTGAAGACTACAGCCTTTCCAACGATGCCGAAGCAAATAAAAGCACATATATGGTAACTATATACACATGCCCGAACTGCGGAGCCGAGCTTTCCGCTCCGGACGATCAGACAGTGGCTTATTGCTCGTACTGCGGCGGTGAGTCCAATCTTACAATGAAACAGGAAGAAGCGATACGACCTAAGCGGATCGTTCCGTTTAAGATTTCCAAGGAAAAGGCAGTCATGACTTATGAGGAGGCCCTAAGCCGTTGCCTCTACGTTCCGAAAGAACTTAAAGAAGGTAAGCATCTGGATAGTTTCAGAGGGATTTACATCCCCTATCTGAGTTATGAGGTTGATATCCCGTATAACGCTTTTAAGCTGCAGGCAACCAAAGACTATACAAGCGGCAAATGGGATTACCACGAGGAATATGACATAACCGCCGAAATAGGCGGAACCATAAAAGGGATAAGCTTCGATGCCTCATCCGCGTTCGATGACAGCATTGCCAGGGAGATTTCTCCTTTCAATACAATAGAGGTAGAAGATTTCAGAGAAGCATACATCGCCGGCTTTTATGCGGATAAACTGACAACTCCCCCCGAGACCTACGGCGATACAGTTGAGAAGATGGCCATAGATGCTGTCTACCGAGGCATTGGCGGCAGAGCAGGGGGTGTTGAAGTGATTGCTCCGCAAGAATATTCGGAGCAGAAAAGCCAGACCGGCGTTGGCGGGTACAGGCATAGTGTAGATCTGTTTCCGGTTTGGTTTCTAACTTGGAAGAATAAGAAAAGGGTGGCCTATTCCGTGATGAACGGCCAAACGGGAAAACTTTCGATGGATATCCCGGTGGACATAAAAGCTTTTTTCAAGGTTTCGGGAATTGCGACAGCTGTATTATTTGTAATTTTATCGCTGATTCCGATGTTTATACTGCCGAAGACAATCTCCTGGCTGGCTGCGGTTTTCCTGATGATATCTTCTCTTGCCTTCTCCGGCGAAATTTCGAAAATCTACTACAGGGAGAATCATATTTTTGATCTGGGAAACGTGAATGTCAGGAAAAGAAAACAGAAAAAAGAAAAAGCTAAATATACCAAGTTGAAGAACGCCTTAATTAAAATAATGGTTGTAATCA
Organism: Clostridiaceae bacterium; assembly: GCA_012519085.1. GTDB lineage: Bacteria > Bacillota > Clostridia > Saccharofermentanales > DTU023 > UBA1046. Next base: position 16,748 of record JAAYQX010000046.1, on the reverse strand, counting down.
TCATATTGATGATAGTCATGTTTTATATATTGATAAAAATGTTGGATAACAGCGGAAACTTAATTAATCCGGTAATCTACGCCATCGCTTTGCTCATCCAGATCATACTCTTTATAAAGATGACGGGCAAAGTTGCAAAAATAGAAAAAAAGACAGCTTTTATACCGATGCTGCTGGGAATAATTGTACTCGGAACAGGACTGTTAATCGGAATAATGAATCCCGTATACGATTACTGGTACTACGGAATGGCTATTCTCTGTTTGCTGGGAATGCTGGCAAATATGGTTTCGATGATAAATTATTTGAACTATCTGACCACCAGACCGGTGCCGGACTTCTTCAGAAGGGAGGGCGCGGATCATGGAAAATAAAAAAAGATATGCAGCAATCATTATGCTCATATTTATGCTGGTGTTTATGCCCGCGATTCCCGCTTTCGCGAAGGGAGAAGCAATTATAAAGTACACCGCCGACAACGGCAATATGGCCGTGCTTGATGATGCGGCAGAGCTTCTCAGCGCAGGGGAAAAGGAGCAGTTGCTAGAGAATATGAAAGCCGTTACAGAGTACGGGCATGTCGCCTTTATCACTGTTGACGAGAACGACGATTCGGCGAAGCAATACGCCAAAAGCAAGTACTCATCATTTTTTGGCAAGCAGTCGGGAACACTTTTTCTGATAGACATGGATAACAGAATGATCCAATTCTACTCAGACGGTAAAGTTGCAAGGTCGATCAATAACACAAAGTCGAACGAGATTGCGGATAATATTTATAAATATGCTACCAACAATAAATATTTTGAATGCGCAAATGAGGCTTTCAACCAAATTCTCATAGTCCTGAAAGGCGGGAGAATATCCACACCAATGAAGCATGTGACAAATGCACTTATGGCTGCCTGCCTCGGTCTTCTGCTGAACTTTCTGCTCGTGACATTAAACAGAATGAGAAAAGTTTCGATCAAGGAGATTGATACGGAGCAGGTGATTGACGCCGCCAGTTTCCAGGAAAGAACCGCTTTTATCAAGAATGTAGACTCTAAGATGGTATCGCAAAAAAGGACACGCCATTCGGATTCGTCCTCCGGCAGCGGAGTCGGTGGTGGCGGTGGCGGAGGCGGCGGAGGAGGCGGCGGTGGGAGCTCCGGCGGCCACTCGTTCTGATAATAACCGATTTACATCCAGAGCTGTCAGGATTTCCTCACGGTATGCACCGGCGGCAGTTTCCGCTATCATGGCCAAAGCCAGACAGGCATCCGCCCCGGTCTTCTCTCGATCAACCGCTCTGTCGCCGCTACGAGCTTATCGTCCACCAGGCCGATCGCATCATGGAGTTGTTCCGATCTCATATGCCATCCCTCCCGTAAAAGGCCAACAGCAAATTCTAAATTTCTATTGTACCCTAAAGGCCTTAAAGCAAATTTGAAAGCCTCTTTTCATAACTATTCCCGTCAAACAGCAACAAAACGCTTCAACTGTAGCATAACAAGATCCCATCACCGGATACTGAAAATGAGCTCAGCTTCGGTGTCGGCTTTAAAGCTTGCCTGGATGCACTTGGTGCCAATTAGGATTTGTCGTTGTTACTGCGGCATTGGCCTGGATTTTGCTGTGAATTCCGTAACAACAACTTTAATGACCTCGACTGATGAAGTCGTCTTGCTGTCAATCTCAAAATCACGGCCGGTCTGATTCTTCATCAAAAGTCTTAAGCCCTTGATTTTCTCCTCTTCATCGGAGACAATCTCCGCGCTTCCCCAGCCAAGCACTGACGCAAATGCCGATCCGTATTGGCAAGGGTTATCGCCGCCGGAGATAAGCTCGATATCGCATTCCAACTCAACACACACATTTGAATTGTTCCTGATCAAATCCAATTTGTATCCTTCTTCAGCGCTGTGCATAAAAAAGACAAGTGTCCCGTCAACAAGTTCATAACCATAATGGAGTGGCACGATATAAGGATATTCCGCAGCAAGAAGTCCCAAATGTAAAACTTTCGCCCTATCGACAATGCTCAAAATATCGCTAATCTCCGTAACTTCACGGTCTTGTCTTCTCATTTGCAACACCTCCTATCACTTCTGATTTATCTACGCCCAAGGCTCCCGTAAGTTCTGGGCTTTCAACGCAATTGCCGTTCACATCTCGCAAAATGCCCGGACATTTATTACAGCATCATTTTAAAGCATAAAACACAGTTAATTTAGTTTTACGAAGGCGCCACAGATTAGTACCGGCACTCGAACTAATGTCATAATGATGATATTGATAGCCAAAATCCTAAAGTAGTAATTCTAAGGCCTTGCTAAAGGATAATTAAAAGAGGTGATACGCAATGCCATTTACCATCATCCGCCAGGACATAACAAAAATGAAAGTTGACGCTATAGTCAACGCTGCCAACACCAAGCTGAAAATGGGCGGCGGGGTTTGTGGAGCTATCTTCAAAGTGGCCGGAGCGGCCAAGCTGCAAGCTGCCTGCGATAAATTAGCACCCATCAAAACAGGTGAGGCGGTTATTACACCAGGCTTTGACCTGCCGGCCAAATTTGTCATTCACACAGCAGGTCCTGTTTATAATAGACAGCATGCCGAAGAGAGTGAAAAGCTCTTGCGCTCCGCCTATATGGAGTCGCTCCGGCTTGCAGTCGAAAATAAATGTGAGAGTATTGCCTTTCCACTCATTTCAAGCGGGATTTACGGCTACCCAAAAGACGAAGCCCTTGAGGTTGCTACGGCTGCAATTCGAGATTTCCTTGTTGAACACGATATCGATGTCAGTCTCGTCCTGTTCGACAAATAGTAGGTCTCAACTTTAAGGTAATGGCAGATGCTGTGGCAAAATTTTGTAAATCCGGAAAGTTAGAAGATGATTGTTTTGATGAGATTCACGATGATGTAAAAAAGCGGGGAAAACCGTCATTCTGATTAAGCAACTGATTAAGCGAAGGCGCTGGACGCAAGTTTGAGCGTCTTCGTCAAAAATTAGGCTTCTCTTGTTGTTTACCCAGCTCTAGAATGGTACGGTAAAACAACGACAGCAAAACAAATAGCTAAAAGCGTCTCAAAGTGGAGGTAATTACTATGCTATTCATATGTTATCCCAGATGTTCAACTTGCCAGAAAGCCAAGAAATGGCTGGATGGACACGATATGCAATATAGCGAACGACATATTGCGGAGAATAATCCTTCCTATGATGAATTAAGGGAATGGTATCGGAAAAGCGGGCTGCCACTAAAAAGATTTTTCAATACCAGTGGTGTGCTTTATAAAGAAATGCAGCTTAAGGACAAGCTATCTACTATGAGCGAAGAAGCCCAATTGAAACTCCTGGCCACCGATGGGATGCTCGTGAAACGTCCGCTTGTTGTCAAAGGCGATACTGTGCTTGTAGGTTTCAAAGAAGCCGAATGGGCGGAAAAACTGGACTGATATTGTGCCTGAAGACAAAGTGGTACAGGACAGGCTTGGATATCCGGAGCTGGCAGCACTATACTCAAAAACGCGAGACGCATTTTTAGGCGCCTTCGATAAAAAATTTAAGATCAGATGCTGATATTGCCGGGATGTTTTGTGTTAGAATTGCCGAGGTTATTTGGGCTTTGTGGGCCGGAATTGCCGAAACTATATCAAGGCATTGTGTGCTAAGATGCTAGATATCAAAAACTTAATGAGGTTATTTCTATGATAAAAAATGAAAAATTGAAACAATGGGTGGCGGAGCTGGAGGCTCATATGACTCCGGACAGAGTGCATTTGTGTGATGGCTCGCAGGAAGAGTATGAGCGTCTGCTGGCGATGGAAGTCGAGCGGGGCGCAGCTATCGAGTTAAATCCGGAGCTGCGGCCGGGCTGCTATCTGTTCCGCTCCGATCCGTCGGATGTGGCACGGGTAGAGAATCGGACTTTCATCGCTGCTGAGACGGAGGATGAGGCCGGGCCGACCAATAATTGGATCGATCCGGTCGAGCTCAAGCAGACAATGTCAGAATTGTACCGCGGCTGTATGAAAGGACGGACGATGTATATCATCCCCTTCTGCATGGGACCGCTTGATTCTCCGCATTCACGACTGGGTGTTGAGATTACGGACAGTGCTTATGTTGTGACCAATATGTGCATCATGACCCGTGTCGGCACGCCGGTGCTGGAGATGATCAATGCCGGTCGGCCCTATGTAGCGGCGCTGCATTCAGTCGGCTATCCTCTGGAGCCGGGACAGGAGGATCTGCCTTGGCCCTGCGCGCCGATGGAACAGAAATATATTTCCCACTTCCCCGAGACGCGTGAGATTTGGTCTTACGGCTCCGGCTACGGCGGCAACGCGCTGTTAGGCAAGAAATGCTATGCTCTGCGGATCGCTTCCGTGCTCGGGCGCGATGAGGGCTGGTTGGCAGAGCATATGTTGATCTTGAAGCTGACCTCGCCGGAGGGAGAAGTTTTCCACATCTGCGGTGCCTTCCCCTCGGCCTGCGGCAAGACTAATCTGGCTATGATTGAGCCCACTCTTGAGGGCTGGACAGCTGAAACTATCGGTGACGATATCGCCTGGATACATTTAGGCGAGGACGGTCGCCTGTGGGCGATCAATCCTGAATCCGGCTTCTTCGGTGTCGCTCCGGGCACCTCTTATAAATCAAACTATAATGCTATGAAGGCAGTCGAATATAATACGATCTTCACTAATACCGCCCTGACAGATGATGGCGATATCTGGTGGGAAGGCATGGGCGGACCGGCTCCTGAGCATTTGCTCGACTGGCAAGGCCGGGACTGGACACCGGACAGCGGTACCAAAGCGGCCCATCCCAACGCCCGCTTTACCGTGCGCGCTGATCAGGCGCCTTCGATTGCGCCGGATTGGGAAGCACCGCAGGGAGTGCCGATCGACGCTATCTTGGTCGGCGGTCGCCGCTCAGATACGATTCCGCTGGTCTACGAGAGCCTGTCCTGGCAGCACGGCATCTTCATGGGCGCCATCATGGGCTCAGCCATCACAGCCGCCGTGATCTCCGATCAGGTCGGCCAGGTCAGACGCGATCCTTTCGCTATGCTGCCGTTCTGCGGCTATCATATCGGTGACTATCTGCGTCACTGGCTACAGGTGGCCGAGCAGACCTCAGCGGACAAGCTGCCGCATCTGTTCTCGGTCAACTGGTTCCGCCAGGATGAGGAGGGCAATTTCCTCTGGCCGGGCTTCGGCGAGAACTCACGCGTTTTGAAGTGGATTGTCGAACGCTGTCGCGGATTGTCCGGTGCCAGGAAAACCGCAGTCGGATATGTTCCCGGGACGGAAGATATTGACCTCACCGGTCTGGACATTACCGCGGATCAGCTCGCCGACCTGCTGACGATCGACCGGGACAAGTGGCTGGCCGAGGTGGCCTCGATCCGCCACAATTTCGAATCCTACGGGCCCAAGCTGCCGGCAGAGCTGTGGCAGGAGCTGGAATCTTTGGAGCAACGCTTGCAGGCTATGGCGTAAGCTGCCTATTTGCCCCGGCAAACCATATCTAACGTGATATAATAAAGAGGATATTACTAATATCCTCTTTATTTATTTGAAAAGAAAAAAGGAGCTTATCTGTTTCAAAAAACTATCCGGACGAGGGGTCAGTCGCTGCCATTTAGTTTTCCCTCCATTGATCTGAAACTATCCATACGAGGGGGTAGGAACAAATGAAGATGAAAAAGAGTTTTCCGGGAGTGATACTTATCCTCCTTGCGGTTGCTGTTCTCACAGCAGCATGCAATACAGAAGGAAAAGAAAAAGTCGCCAACGATGTCAAAGTTGAGGTTCCGGCAGGTAAAGCAGATCCCTATGATATTTATGAGGCAGATCATGGCACGTATTATTCTTATGAAAGAATCTGTGATAATAAAAAGTGGGATCTGATTATCTATATGCCAGTTGAGGGCGATTCCTTTTACTTTGATGCCAGAGCACAGGCAGAAGACAAAATATATTCCCTGGCCTTAGATAAGATTGACGTCAAGAAAACAGCTAAGGCTAATTTCTTAAAAGAGGCGGAGAAATATATTGCGCTTGGTTTTGCTAACCTGGATCAGGCAAAGGTATCTAAAGTTTCGGATTTTGTTACTAATTTAGAAGAAGATGAACATCAGGGTGAATACTTAAGACCGCCTCTGGCCTCCAATCCTCTGGTAAAGCCCTAAACTTCTTATAACTTATAACTGAGGATTAATATCTGACACGCGGGAAGCGGTGTTGCTGCCAAGAATCGGCAAGGTGTCGTAAATTGTTATTGAAAAACTGATTAAGGCGCTGCCTGAGTGCTGCGCCTTTTTTCTGTGCAGACAGGGTTGGTCTGTGCTCGGCCCGATATGTTAACTCGTGAAAGTGGTACCTTTCAGCGCGAGTGGGAAAGGACGCCGGACGCTCCGAGCGCAATGGTTAGCCGTTTTTGTGCGCAGCGGGAAGCACATAAGAAGCAAACAAATAAATTTAGATCTTTTCGTCTTTCCGTGCGGGTAGGGCCAGGTGGGTGGCGCTGAAGACCGTTAGGATAAAGTAGAGAGAATAGACGGCTATTACGACCAGAGTGGCAAGGGTGGTTGAACGCAGGTAGCCGGAGAGGCCGACCAGCTCAATCAAGCCGGAAAAGAAGCGGAAAGCGAAGACCGAATGCAGTGTGGCTACAACCAGCGGCAGATAGAAATAGAGTACTGTTTCGGTTATGATCTGACGGCGCAGATACCCGCGTCGGGCGCCAATTTGGCTCAGTATGCGGTAACGGATGCGATTATCGCTGATTTCGCTTAAATGCTGGAGCGCCAGAATCGTTGCCGTAATCAAGATAAAAGTTAAACAGATATAGAGGCCGACAAAACTGAGCATAACTTTAACTCCGGCATTCGCCTCTAATTCCGCTTTGCTGTCGATATAGTCCAACATGCCCGTGAAAGAGGGCAAATCCAAGTCTCGGCCGATATCCTCTTGCAAATCGTAAAATAAATTCTGAATCGCGCCCATATGGTCAGCTTCGGCCTCCGGCTGCCGCTGCAAAGCTATTCTGTACCCCTGCTGTTGCAGCTCCATTCCGGCTATAAGTTCGTCAGGAACAACGGCCAAAAGTCGGCCCTGCATACCGAGCAGCGGCCAGAAATTATCATCTACCAGCACCTGATCGAATTTGAGAGTGGTGGCCGAATGTCCGCTCTTAACTGTCAGAGCCAGAGCTTCCGATCGCATGCCGCCGGCAATTTCATGGGCTGCCGGAACCAGAGGATGACCCAGCAAGACCGTTTCGGTATCACTCCAAGCCGGTGTCAGACCTTGTTGCTCCAGAGCTTTAGCTGCTTCCCCCGCCGATATCAACAGGAAAAGCTGACCATTGGTGTTTTTCAGATCTTCCCAGGTTCTACGGATATGATCCGAAACTTGGCCCTGCGCAGCGGACAACCCCAAGTCGCCTTCGTCAAAAAAATAAAACTTGGTCAAAGAAGAGGTAACGATACCATAGCGTGTATCCCCCTGCAGAGGGGCAATTTGGGCGGCGTAGTTCCGTCGGTAGCTGTCTTCCAGCCTGAGCGATAAGCTTCGCACCTCCTGCTTGTTGAGAATGCGACCGCTGTCGGGTTCAATCGAGAGATCATATGCGATCCAGGCTTCGATGTCGAATTTTTTATCGGTGCTATAGGGAGCCAGCAGGCGATTTGATTCCCGGATGAAGAAGAATGAGACCGACAAGATACTCAGGGTAAAGAACAGGAGCAGAGCGGTCGTGGCCAGAGAAAGCCAGAATGAGCTCATGCGGGCGGCGATCTGGCGCAACGTGAAGTAGTTAAGGCGGCGATAGTAGAAGGGTTTGACCAATTGGGCCAACCGGAGCAGGAAACCGGTCAGGGAGGCAAACAGCAGATAGGTGCCAATGATGCCCAAGACAATCGCCTTGGGGAAATCATGCGGGATCTGCAGGGGCATGCGGGCGAGGCTGAGAATCAGGCTGTAGGCTTGAGCCAGAATAAGTATCGCGGCGATAAAGCCGAGCACCGACAGGGCAGAGCGCAGTTTGCCGGGGTGGCGGAGTCTGCGCTCGGGCCGGATCAGATCAATCAGCTTGAGCCGAGAGAGCTGGATGGCGATAAAGACCAGAACCAGCAAGCTGATGACAAGGTAAGCGATAATGGTTGCGACCAGGGACTGCGGAGAAAAGACAAAGCGGAACTGAGACAGATCAATCAGAAAAGCACGCATTACCAGCAGGGACAGGCCTTGCGAGCCGAAGGTCCCGAGGATCAGACCCAGTACGAGCGCATTGAGATTGATGAACAGGATCTCCAGTGCCAGCATTCGCGCCAATTGGCGCGGCTTCATACCCAGTACCAGATAGAGACCGATCTCACACTTGCGCCGCTTAAACATGAAACGGTTGGCATAGAGGATCAGAAAACCGAAGACAGCAACCAGAAAGCGGGAGAGGATCTTCATGATGTCGGTCATACCGATCAGCATCCATACTATATTTCCGCTATAGGCACTGAAAGCTTCCTGGCTGGTGGCTGTCCGGAACATGTAGAACAGAACCACCGACAAGGTCAAGGTCAAAAAATAGAGCGCATAGTCTCTCAGACTGCGACGCATATTGCGGTAGGAAAGTTTGAACAGCATAGGCGCCTCGTCGCTTAATGGCAGTTAGACACAGCCGCCGTTATCGGCACAGCTGCCCTCAGGCAGGAGCCTTTGTCGGTTGTTATTCGATACTGCTTGCCAATTGCCACTGATATCGCGGCGCGGCGATACGGAGGGTAGTTGTTACACATGACTGCCGTCCTTCAGAACCCCCGGATCCCCCAGGTCTCTCAGGACATCGATGATCTGGCCATAGAAGATCTCGCGGCTGGCCGTATCCTCTCTCTTCAGTTCGTGGTAGAGGCTGCCGTCCTTAAGAAAGAGAATGCGGCTGCAATAGCTGGCCGCCATAGGATCATGCGTCACCATCAGTAAAGTCGCGCCCAGCTCCGTCCGCATCGATTGCAACAGTTCCAAGAGCTGGCGCGAAGAAACGGAGTCCAGAGCTCCCGTCGGTTCATCAGCCAAAATGATATCCGGTCTGCCGACGACCGCCCGGCAGGCCGCCACTCGTTGAGCCTCGCCCCTGGACATCTGATCCGGGAAGCGGTCGAGCAGATCGGCAACACCCAGGACTTCCGCCACTTTCCTGATCCTGACCGCAGCTTCCGCCTGGCGGACACCGGCCAGACTGAGCGGCAACATGATATTCTCAAAGCCGGTCAACGTGGTCAGCAGATTATAGTCCTGAAAAATAAAGCCGAGTCGGCGACTGCGAAAATCCGCCGCCTGACTCGGTTTTAAGGACTTGAGATCTGTGCCGCCGACAGTAACGGTGCCCTCCGTAGGGCGGTCAATCGTTGAGATCAGGTTCAGCAGTGTCGTCTTACCGGAACCTGATGGGCCCATAATGCCCAGAAATTCCCCCGGACAGACCGTAAAAAACACATTGTCCAGCGCTCTGGTCCGGGCGGCCTGCCGTCCGTAGACTTTGGTCAGCCCTCTGATCTCCAGCAGCGGCGCATTTCCGCTCTCATCAGCATCAAGGCACATTGCTATCTTCTACTCTGTACTAACCTGAAGTTATTTTTTCTCCACACTGATCACATGTCGCGGCATACTGTCATGGAGCTCTCCGCCTTCGCAGACCAGCGACAGCATCGTACCCGGCTTGAGGAACGGCAGCTGCTGAGACACCGTGATCGAAGCGGTCAAAACCTCATCATGCCCCTCAATCAGCAGATAGTAATAGGTATTGCCCTCCATCACCACGCTCTGAATATCGGTCAACTTGCCCTCGATCGTGATCGGCTTGATATCCTCCGGCTCTTTTTCGCTATCGTCAATCTGCAGACGCCCGGCCAATTTCAACTGATAATTATTTAAAGCCTCCCGGATCGAAAAGCCGGTCGCTGTCACTTGATAGTTCTTAGCATTGACCAGCGCGTACATCTTCACCAGTTGGGCATCATCTTTCAGAGCCATACAATAAGTCGGCTCATCGCTTACGTTCAACAGGATCGGGAAAGTAGAGCTATAACGCTTCTCCTGCACTGCGCCCTCGGCGGAGTCCATGGCAGAATACTCATCAGCCGAAGACACCGGATAGAACTTGGTATCTTTCGTACGCAGATTGACCAACACAAAGCCCAGATTCGAGGCATCGCTGGCGACCGAGGTGATACCGGTATATAGATAAACATCATCATATAAAGCCAGATAATTGTAGCCCTGTGTAGTGCGCAGTACACCTTTCTGACCGATGATCGAGTTGAAAAAACCTTTCTGATATAAGCCGTTCCAGTCCAGCTGCTGGATAATCATTTCCGCAGGATAGATCCGATCCGCCCAGGTCGGACATTCCTCAACCGGCACCTTGGTTGTCTCACCGGTGATCGCATTGCAGAGAATCACCTCACTGACATCCAGACCGTTAAACCAACCGACCCTAGGCTCCATCACAGGCACAATCCAGAACGGCGTGCCCTCATCATCCACCTCAAAGCGCTCATCCCCCATGATGGCCGTGGGATAGGTAAAGCGCAGATGGCGGCTGATATTGCGGAAGAAATAATCTGACTCGGAATATTTCATGCCGCTGGGCAAAGTATGCATCGTCACCTCACCCGAGATCAGGTCAACCATAATCTCCTTAGGCAGACCTTCCCTATGGTTGTTAAACCATTTGAAGATATCGACATAGCGCAAAGGCGTGACCCTGGTCGGACGGCCCTTATAGTTGATCTGCGTATAATCGTCGGCAACATCAAATTGCGAGACCAGATCCGCCATCTCACCCATGCGCTTATTACCCAGGCGCATCGCAGTATCGCGGTCAACCGTCGGGATATCGTAGAACTCAATCTCATAGACATCTTTAGTGAAATCACCTTCAACTTTGGTAATCAGCTGAGCAAAGTCCCGCGAACGGAAGATTTTGGCACCTGTCAATTGCAATACGAAGAACAGAATCAGCAAAATAACCGGAATCCAGAGCAGCCTGCTGCCCCTCTTAAAACTCTGGAATATTTTTTTCATCTGATCCGCCGGATTGCCCGGTTGCTTGGGCTTGACCCGCGACCGGAACTTAATCCCGAACGGGCCGACTTGTTCCCGGAAAACTTCTTCCTCAGTGTCAGCCTCCGAATCGGCCGCTTTCTTCTTTGCCCCGCCGAAAGCCAAAAAGCCGGCAAAAGGTAAAATCACCAAGAACGAAATCACAATAAAGGAGAAGAAGAACCCCGGGTCACGGAAGTTCAGCGGTATCAAAGTAAAATACCACCACAAGAAAATCGCCACTGCCAGGGCGACATAATATATAACTACATATTTCTTCTTCATCTCTGCCTCATAGACCTTTCTTATCTGTCATATTATCTATCATATATCTATATATATTTTTCGAGCAATTTTTAGTATACCTTATCATTGTCTGGGACAAAGCAACTAACATAAACTTAACATCAAGCGACATCAATCGCCTGCCTTAAATCATCTCAACACTCTGTTCAGTAATGCATATAATTTTCCGGGAGTGCGAACTATAAATCAGAGCAAGTCATCTCCACGCCCTCAGCAGTCACACGCGCTAAAACCATAGGTCTGACCTTGGCTTTTTCATCCGCTATGACGAAGGCGCCCTCGGTGCGCTCGACAGCCTCCCTCAGCTGTTCATCCTGATTGTAGTACAGCGTGACCAGCGGCTCGCCCTCAGTCACCCTATCTCCCAGCGTTTTATGTAAGATGATGCCCGCCAATGGATCAATCGCATCTTCCTTGCGGCTGCGCCCCGCCCCTAGCAGACCTGCCGCTCGTCCTATATCATCCGTCTCAATAAAATGGACGAAACCTGAGCTGGCAGCCACAACAGTATATGACTGTGACGCCCGATCAAAAGTTTTTTCACCACGGATATAGGCGGCATCACCGCCCTGGGCGGCCACCATCAGGGCAAAAGTCTCCAACGCTCTGCCGGAATTAACTGCCTCTTCTGCCAGTTGCCCACATTGCTCCAGACTGCCTCGACCTGCCAGATACAGCATATTAGCAGCCAGCTGACGGCACAACACTGCTAAATCGGCCGGGCCTTCGCCGCGCAGAACTTGCAGCGATTCTTCGACTTCCAGACTATTGCCGATCATCATGCCCAGCGGCCGGTCCATATCAGTCACCAGCGCAACCGTCTCCCGACCTGCGTGCTCACCGATATTCACCATTATTTGCGCTAAGGCAATCGCCTCATCTACAGTCTTCATAAAAGCGCCACTGCCGGTCTTGACATCAAGTACGATCTTGTCAGCGCCGGAAGCGAGCTTCTTGGACATGATGCTGGAGGCGATCAGAGCAACTTGGTCAACCGTCGAGGTAACATCGCGCAGAGCATACAATTTCTTATCTGCCGGGGCCAGATTCGCAGTCTGCCCGGCCAGGGCCAGATTGATCTCCCTGACCTGACTGATAAACTGATCAATCTCCAATTCAGTGGAAAGTCCCGGAATTGCCTCCAGCTTATCAATGGTGCCGCCGGTATGGCCCAGCCCGCGGCCGGACATCTTAGCTACAGGCACACCGCAGACAGCGACCATCGGCGCCACGATCATGGTCGTCTTATCGCCGACGCCTCCGGTCGAGTGTTTATCCACTTTGATGCCGGGGATCTCCGACAGATCAATCTGATCTCCGGACTCGGCCATGGCCAGCGTCAGCTCACCCGTCTCCTGTGACGTCATCCCGGTAAACCAGATCGCCATCAGGAATGCCGCCGCCTGGTAATCAGGAATGCTTCCCGCCACATATTCCGAGATAAAATATCTGATTTCATCTCGTGTCAGGCTTTTGCCATGCTGTTTTTTATTAATCAAGTCAATCATATTCATAAGTAATCTACGCCTAAGTCCGGTCTTGCTCCGCTTCGGCCTGGGCGATCCTGACCAGGCGCGAAGTTCCCAGCCTGCTTGCTCCCAGTTCGATAAATCTCACAGCATCCTCCAGTGAAGAGATGCCGCCTGCGGCCTTGATTTGTACTCCGGGCCCGATATGCTCGCGGAGCAACATCACATCGTCAAAAGTCGCACCGCCGCCGGCAAATCCGGTCGAGGTCTTGATAAAGTCCGCCCCGCCAGCGGTCACAACTTGGCAGAGTTTGATCTTTTCCTTTTCGCTCAGTTCACTGGCTTCAATTATCACCTTGAGGATTTTGTCCTCGCAGATCATTTTCAATTGTTCAATCTCATCCTGTACATATTCGTAGAGACCATCCTTGACCCATCCGAGATTGACGACCATATCGATTTCGGAGGCGCCTTCGTCAATGGCTTCTTGGGTTTCAAACATCTTGGTGGCAGTGCTGCTGTAACCGTTGGGGAAGCCGACCACCGTGCAAATCGGAATCCGATCCTCCGCATATTCCGCCGCATCCGCCACAAAGGCGGGCGGGATACAGACCGAGGCACAGCCGAATCTGACTGCCTCATCAATCAGCCGGCAGATCTCATCCCAGGTAGCAGTCGGCCGCAGCAGAGTGTGGTCAACATAACTCAGAACTTCTGTGATTTCCATGGCATTACCTCTCGCATCATAGCTTGCAACTGTTTTAATTATATCCCACTCGGGGAAAGGCCGCATTAACAATGCCTCTGACCCCGCCCTATGCTATACTTTGAACAAAATCGTCAAGGAGATCAGCCTTGTCCAACAGATATCAAAAACCATTGTCAATCGCTCTGGTCGGAATGGGCCGGGTCGCCGAGAAACATCTCAAAGCGATCCGTTTCTGGGAGCAAAAGCAGAGGCTGCGGCTGATAGCCGGAGTTAAACTCAGACCGGAGGCCGGCGCTGAAATACTTAAGAGACATGGCTTTCGGCGCAGTATCCCTGTCTACGCTGCGATCGAACAGATGCTGGCGGAAACGAAGCCGGATATCTGCGCTATAACTACGCCTAGCGGCAGCCATTTTGATCTGGCTGAAAAGGCTCTGCAAGCCGGCTGCCATCTGCTGATAGAAAAGCCTTTGACCTTAGATCTGGACCAAGCTGACTATCTGCTGGACCTGGCTGACAAAGCCGATCTCAAGATCGCAGTCGGACATATTTTTCGCTATGCCATGACTATGCAGGAGCTGCAGACAGACTTGGCCGCAGGTCACTTCGGCCGCATCCTATACGGCAGCGTTATTGTCCGCTGGGGCCATGATCAGGCCTATTATGAGAAACAGCCCTGGCGCGGCAGCTGGCAAGATGACGGCGGTGTCTTAATGAACCAGACTGTACATGCTCTCGATCTGATGACTTGGCTCTGCGATTCACTGCCTATCACGGCCAATTGTGAACTGGCGCGCCTACGCCATCAGATCGAAGCTGAAGATTTTGGGCTAGGCATCTTCCGGCTCGCCAATGGCGCTCTCTTGTCCGTCGAGGGCACAACTGTCGGTGATCCCGGCGACCAGGAGGCCGCCTTATTCATCCAGACTGAGAAAGCGAGTATTCGGGCTTCTAAAAGACGAGGCAGTCATAAGCTTAGTGTTCTTGATCAGGACGGTCGTTTCCACAGCAGAAAATACATCCGGCGACATCTGCGCCGTCAGGTCCGGCGCTACGGTCTGCTAGGGCTAAAACAATTGGCCAATCCCCACACAGCGCTCTACGACGATCTGATCAGATCCATCAGAGAGAACCGCGAACCTCTCGCCTCCGGCATCAGCGGTCGTGATGCCGTAGCCATGGTACTCAGCCTCTACCAATCCTACCGGGAACGGCGTCCGATCAAGTACCCGCCCTCAGAACGGCGGCTCACACCGCAGGACATATAGAAGTCGAATATATCATCACGGAATACACCCCTGAGGACTACTTACATCAATAGTTGACCTCTACAAATTAATTTTCTAAATGGCTTTGGCCGCAGCTTCTAAAGCCTTGTCCATAGCTGTCAGCATTTCAGAAACAACCTTTTCATCATGCTTAATACTAAGCGCATGATGTGACAGTGGATTTTGTGAACACCAAACACCATTATTTTGGAGCGAATTAACATAGTGCTCATACATTACAGGATTGGTCGCTGCTGCCTCCCGATAGTTCGTAGGTGCCTTATCCATGAAATAAACCTGGAAATGACCGCCTTTGCCGCGCATCAGAGCAGGAATTCCTTTGCCTGCTGCTAGGGCATTAAACTCGGAACATAAATTATCAGTTGTAATATTTAGTTTCTCTACGACATTTTTAGATTCCAGAAGATCTAAAGTGGCGGCAGTTGCACATATTGAAAGCTGATGTCCATTAAATGTGCCGAGGAAGGCAACTGTTTGGCCCGGCGCAGTAATATCCATAAATTTTGCTTTACCGGAAACGGCCGCAGATATATAACCGTTAGCAAAGGCCTTGCCATACATGCAGAGATCCGCGCGAACATTATAATATTCCTGACATCCCCCGGGGGCTACACGAAATCCGGTAAGCAACTCATCAAAGACTAAAACTATCCCCAATTCATCGCAAATACTTCTCAAGAAATCTATGTATTTGTGGCTTGCTTCAACCAAGCCGATATCAATCATGATCGGCTCCAAAATAATGGCAGCCAATTCATCCTTATGTTCTCTGATCAAATTCTCTGACGCCTCAATATTATTGAAAGGCAAAACCAAAGTATTTTCTACGACTTTAGGATCCAGTCCGGCTGTGCCGGGCACTGAATTCGGTCGGTCAACACTCCCAACTTTTGACAGCGGGGCAAAACTGTTTACATAAACAGCGTCATACCAGCCATTGTAAGCTCCCTCCATAACCGCAATTTTATTGCGGCCGGTTGCTGCTCGGACAATATGCAGAATATGGAGAACCGCCTCCGTACCAGTGTTGGTAAAACGCACTCTTTCATTCCCGGTAATTCTCAAAAAACGCTCCGCTACATCTACACTTAATTTGCTATCAAAACCTGTTACTAAATTCCCGTTTTGAAGCATATATTTCTGCATCAATTCATTGAATTCCTGATTGTTGTGCCCGAGTATGAGGGTGCCATTACCCATTATTAAGTCAATAAATCTGTTGCCATCGATGTCATAAACATAAGCATCTTGAGCTTTGGACATATATATGGGATGAGGCTTTCTGTTTCTGCCATTAGCATTCAGGCCTCCTGACATATACTCTTTAGCTCTTGCAAATAATTCTTGAGATTTTGTGTACTGCATGATGTTTCCTCCCAGCGACTAATTCATATTAATTATATTGCTATGCAGCATATCGTCAGCGTTTAAATGCATATAGATTGCACTCGGTTCCAGTAATAGCGGATCTTGTCATCATCGTTTGCCGACCGGCAGCGTTTGTGTCAGCAGGTTCGCCTTTTCAACTCTACAGCTTGTCTGTAAATGGTGGGTAGATTATACCGTGTTCGGTTACGATCGCTGTAATCAGGTCAGCGGGCGTTACATCGAAGCCGGGATTGTAGACCGGAACCTCCGATGGGCAGATATAGTCGCCATTTATCAGCCTGATTTCATCAGCACTGCGTTCTTCAATGGGAATGTCCGCCCCGGTCGGGCAGGACAGATCGATGGTCGAGGTCGGTGCGGCAATATAGAAAGGGATGCCGAAGTGGCGGGCCAGAATGGCGACTCCCAGGGTACCGATCTTATTCGCGGTATCGCCATTGGCGGCAACTCGGTCACAGCCTGTAATGCAGGCTTGGATCTTGCCCT
>JAAYQX010000002.1 GCA_012519085.1 Clostridiaceae bacterium | reverse complement strand
AGGTTTCGATTATATCTCCGGACTCTTTTTCTTTCAAAGTGAGAGTTGCTCCGGGCAGCTCTTCCCCGGTGGTAGCGTCCTTCTTGCTGATCTCGGTTACGGTCAGCTCATCGATCATCTCCGCTTTATTTGTTACACCATGCGCTCCTTCGACCGTAAACTCTACATCTTGACAGAGTGCATAACCTAAGGGAGCGAGGTCTTCCGTCAGGACATAAGTTTTGTCCTGGTGCAGCCCCCTGATTATATGCGGCTCCTCTGTTGAAACCCAGGTCTCGATTACATCACCGGACTCTTTTTCTTTCAAAGTGAGAGTTGCTCCGGGCAGCTCTTCCCCGGAGGTAGCGTCCTTCTTGCTGATCTCGGTTACGGTCAGCTCATCGATCATCTCCACTTTGTTTGTCACACCCTGCGCGCCGTCGACCGTAAACTCCACATCTTGGCAGAGCGCATAACCTAAGGGAGCGAGGTCTTCCGTCAGGACATAGGTTTTGTCCTGGTGCAGGCCTCTAATTATATGCGCCTCCTCTGTTGAGACCCAAGTTTCGATTACATCACCGGTCTCCTTCTCTTTGAGGGTGAGAGTAGCGCCGGGCAGCTCCTCTCCGGTAGTAGCGTCCTTCTTGCTGATCTCGGTGAGTGTTTGCTCGTTGGAGATCTTAATTTCTTGCGTTAGGGATGCCGATCCAGACTCGTCACCGGATAAAGTTACATTTGTTTCTTGCGTCGGAGTATAACCAAGCGGTGCCTTGATTTCTGAGACTGTATATTTACCCTGTGGTAGAGGAGTAGATTCAGCAATTCCTCTCGGATCGGTAGTGATTCTCATAATAGCTTTCTGATTTTGTCTAATCTCAAAAGACGCACCGGCTAAGGGCTTTTGATCTTCGCCCGTCTTTGTAATCCTAATCTTGATTTGCTGCGGTATATTTTTCAGAGGTGTTGTGTAATACACATTATTGGTCTCACCGCCCTTGATCTGAATCTGCCTGGGCGTGGAATCCAAGACATAGCCCCGAGGTGCTTTTGTCTCAGTAAGCGTGTAAATACCCTCCTCGAGTTGCGGTGAAGAATAGGTTCCTGAGTTCAAGGTGAAATTAAGAACGGTATTGCCTTTGCTGTTCTTCAAATTAAACTGTGCTCCGCTGAGTTCAGCCCCCGCATCATCTGTTTTTTTCAGTCTAAAAGCACCGGTAGCCGGAATGGGGTCAAGGCGAACAGTTGCAACTTTGGGAGTAGGGATAGCGGCAGTGATGATGGGCTGTCTCCAGATACCTCCGGTAATTGTCACAAAATAGAATCTGGAAATACCTTGATACTGATGTAAGCGGTTTAATCTAACAGTGCCGCCGGCGAAGTCCTTAGTCGCAGTGAGGTTCAATTTGTTGCCGGAAATTGTCGCCGACAAGCCGGCAGGGAGATCAGTAACTGTATACTCATTTAATATCGCCTTCGTATCAGTTAATGCCAGTGATCCTCCGACAGTGATCTCATGGCGCGAGCCGTGAAAGCTGGGATCTTCCTTTAAATAGGAATTGATTTTCTTTAATATGGCAGCTTTCCAATTATTGTATCCTGCCAATGAGACACCAGGCCCGCTGGCAGCGATGATTTCCATATCCGTAGCTTCCTGACCGACATAGATTTTCGTGTAAAATGCATCTGCTTTAGACTTGGCGGACAGCTCCCAGCCGTAAATTGTCGCCAACTCGATATTTCTTTGCTTGGTTGCGTTCAAATTATGAAGCCTGGCGGGAATAATGCTGTAGCTATCGCTGCCTGCACCATAATTACGACCATTTTCACTTAAAATATAGGGATTGAGGCAATAGCTTATGTCTGAATCCATTCTAATAACGGTTAGAGAAGTGTAATGATCGGATTCTGATCCGTACAGACCGGCGGGCAGACGAAAAGTGTATTTGAAATCCTTATCCAGCTCGACATAGGAAATCGCCGCAGCAACAAAAGTGCTGAAATATAATAATGTTATCAACAGTGCCAAAAATGCAGAGAATAATTTTTTCTTCACCTTAAAATACTCCTAGAATTTAATGAGCGGCAAACTTTCACAAGCAGTATTTGCTGTTTACATGCATCCGCATTTTGATTATGTGATGGCTGGCCGGAGCAAATAGAACAGACAGCTCGGCAACTTGAGACAGTGATCGACATCGGACTACCGCAGTACGTGATAAATCATTAAAAATGCCCGCGAGATAAATCTAAAGTCGGAAGCTAAAACCTCTAAGCATTGACAGATTTTAGACTCGCATATATTGTTGGTATGATGTTTTACCTAGTTTTTACAATGATTTAATCGCGGTATTATCTTAATTTCCTAAGCTGGATTGGGAGCTAATTGGCTCCTTAAGTTGTAAATCTATGGAGGAAAACATGAAAAAAACAAAAATCTTTGTAATTATGCTTCTGGTAGCTGCGTTGTTTGCCGGACTGGTTGCCTGCAGTGACAAGAAGACAGATGAAACCAAAGCACCCACAACAGAGGCTGAAGCTACTGATGCGCCTGAAACAGAGGTAGCTACAGAAGCTCCTACTGAAGCTCCTACAGAAGCTCCCACAGAAGCTCCTACAGAAGCTCCTACTGAGGCGCCTGCTGCTGCTCTAACCGGTGCAATACACGTTTATTCGCGCGATGCTGCATCCGGAACCAGAGGTGCTTTTGAAGAGCTGGTGGGATTCGAGGGCGAACTCACTGACGATGCTATCGTCACTGATTCAAACGGAGATATGGCAGCTAAGGTCGGAGCCGATCAGTATGCTATTGGCTATGTTTCATTAACAACAGATTTTGCTGCTAATAATATTAAGGCCGTCAGCTATGAAGGCGTTGAGCCGACACAAGAGAATGTGCTGAGCGAGGCCTATACGCTGGCACGTCCCTTTAACTACGTTACCCGTGCCGCAGGTGATTTCGGTGATGACAAGAAAGAGCAACTCGTCAAAGCTTTCATAGCTTTCTTGACCGAGAGTGCTGAGGGCGCCAATGCGATTAGTTCTGCCGGCGGCATTGTTGATGCAGCTGGTAAGAAGCCCTGGGCCGATCTGAAAGCCGATCATCCGATAGTTGATGAGGATAATTCCGGTATTGAGCTGGTCACAGTAGGATCTACCTCAGTCGAAAAGGCGATCCGGGCTGCCCTGGAAACTTTCCAACCCATGGCTGGTAACTTTACCTTCAAGATGAGCCATGCCGGTTCCGGTGAAGGTCCTGCAGGAACTGTCGGCGCTGAAAAAGACTCCGCGAAAAAAGGTGATATCGGCTTTACTTCCCGTCCCTTTAAGGATACTGAAGATGTGAGCCAGAGCATGAGCAATGGCACTTTCTGTCTTGACGCCGTCGTTATATGCGCACAGGTTGACAATCCGATCGCAAATCTCAATAAGGACACTGTTGCAGCGATTTTCAAAGGCGAAGTCGCAAATTGGGAAGACATCAAGTAGGCTCGGATTTCTCTTTGAAACTACTTGATTATCATTGGTAATCAAATGGATAAGGAAAAAAAGACAATTCAAGCTAGATTAGATTCGTTCCATAGCCGTAAATTATGGCAAGATAAAATTATGAAGAAGATTTTTCAAGGCAGTGCAATACTGGCTGCCTTGATGATCTTCTTCATCAGTTATTTCGTAATTTCCAGAGGCATTCAGCCCTTCCTGTCGTCCTACGGCGACGAACAGCAATCGCTGATTGCCTTTATTTCTGGGGACAGATGGCGCCCTGATATCTCGCCGCCGGTCTTCGGTGTCGGGTTTATCATTATCAACACACTGTTGACTTCTTTGGGAGCGGCAGTGCTGTCTTTCCCCATTTCTGTTTTAACAGCACTCTTCATTGCAAAGATCGCTCCGCCGAAAGTACGGGCTGTGCTGACTACTATTGTTGAGCTCCTGGCCGCCATACCATCGATTGTATACGGTGTTTTTGCCGCCGGAACTATTACCGGCCTGGTCAAGGATGTGGGCAATATTTTCGGCATCAACACATACGGCGGTAATTCCATGTTTGCAGTGATCATCCTGCTGGCTATTATGATCTTTCCGACAATTACTTCTCTGTCGGTTGTCGCCATCAGCGCAGTTGATCGCAGTTTGGAATTAGGCTCGATTGCCCTGGGCGCCTCACAGATGGAAACCAATTTCAAAGTAGTACTCACTTCCGCTAAATCCGGCATTTTTGCCGGTCTGGCACTCGGTTTGGGCAGGGCCTTTGGCGAGGCGACGGCAGTTTCGATGGTGGCAGGAAACCGCATGGTCGGACCGACCTGGAATCCGTTCGATATTACCCGTACTTTGACCAGCACGATTCTGAGCGGTATGCATGAGACCTCACCCGGTCTGGATTATGACATGCGTTTTTCAGTGGGTATCATCCTTCTGCTGGTAATACTGGCGACTAATTTCATGATTCAGGTCATCAAAAGGAAAGTCGGAGGTGTAACGCATGAATAAAGCGCGACGCAGAAAAGATATCATGCGCACATCTGTCACTTGGATCTCCGCCGCTCTGGCGGTTTTGGTCTTGACTTCAATTTTTGTTTTTGTGTTTAAGCGTGGTGCCGGAACTTTCAGCTGGTCGATGCTGAAAGATGATTATTGGTCCAAGAATTATCTGGTAGCTTTTGGCGATGTGCCTGCTAATGATTTTGCACTGCCTGATGCGGATAATGAAGATGAGTTTTTCTCTCGCAAGTTCGGTTTCGGGCTGGCCGACAGTGTAGATAAGGAAAATAATCAACTGATGGTGGTGACGACTATCTCAGCAATGTCTCCGCTACATGAGGGTACTATCACTACCGCCGGTCCGGATCAGGGCAAAGTAATGGCGATTCCTCTGGATGCGAGAATCAGGCGGATTGATTATCTGGATCAGGATAATAACGTCAAAAGTACCGGCTTGCTGGGACAAGACCACTCCGCGGAGGGCGCGATTGGGCGCCTGGAGCAAGAAGCCACTGCCATCAGAGAGATATATTTTCAGAGTACCGGCGGCGGCATCAGAGGCTCCATCATTGCAACTCTGATGTTAATTGGTTTAACTTTGCTGTTTTCTTTACCTCTAGGTATTTCAGCAGCAATTTATCTGCACGAAGTTGCCCCTCGAAACAAAGTGACCGACTGGATTCGGGCAGCTGTAGAGATGCTGGCCGGTGTACCGTCGATTATCTTCGGTCTGATGGGCGTTTCCATGCTGTTTAGAGTTACCAATTTGTTTGGAATTACAACCCAGAGTGTCCTACTGGGTTCATTTACCATGACCATCATGCTACTGCCCCTGATTATGAGGCAAACGGAAGAAGCATTGATAGTTGTTCCCAGCAGTTTGAGAATGGCCAGCTTATCCCTCGGTGCTTCTACGACACAAACTATTTTTAAAGTAGTATTGCCCAATGCTTTGCCCGGGATTCTCAGCGCTACTCTCCTGTCGATGAGCCGTATTATTGGTGAATCGGCCGCCTTGATTTTTACTATGGGTACCGCTATCTCCGACTCACCGAAGATCTCACAGGGTGCTACTACCTTAGCGGTACACATCTGGACCGTGATGGCAGGAGAACAGCCGAATTTTGAGCTGGCAACTGCTATTTCACTGTTGATCCTGGTCTTGGTTTTAGGCTTGAATATAACCGTCAAGTTATTGACATATCGTATAAACAAGAAATGGCAGGTGTAAAATGCTGGCTTTCAAGGTTGAAAACTTAAATCTCTGGTATGAAGATAATCACGCGCTGATCGATGTTTCTATGGATGTTCCACGGAATCAGGTTACCGCCCTGATCGGGCCTTCCGGCTGTGGCAAGTCAACTTTGCTGCGCTGCTTCAATCGTATGAACGATCTGATTCCCAAAACTAAAATCACGGGAAAAATCCTGATGAAAGGCGACGTAGAAATTCGTGATCCCTCGGTTGATGTTGTCAAACTGCGGACAGATGTCGGCATGGTGTTCCAGAGTCCTAATCCTTTCCCCATGAGCATTTTCGACAATGTTGCCTACGGACTGCGTTGTCAGGGAATCAAAGACAAAAAGCAGCTTAGTGCGACAGTTGAGAGATCCCTGCGACAAGCAGCGCTTTGGGATGAGGTCAAGGACAGCTTGCAGCGCAATGCCTTAAAGTTGTCCGGCGGTCAACAGCAGAGACTGTGTATTGCCAGAGCCATTGCTCTAGAACCCAGCGTTCTCCTGATGGATGAGCCGACATCCGCCCTGGACCCCATTGCCACTGCTAAAATAGAAGATCTGATGCAGTCCTTAAAACAGATGTATACTATAGTTATAGTAACGCATTCCATGAGCCAGGCTGCCAGAATCAGTGATCAGACCGCATTCTTCCTTTTGGGTGAATTAATTGAAGTCGGTCCTACTGCTGATATCTTCCAAGTGCCAAAGGACAAACGGACAGAGGACTATATTTCTGGCAAATTCGGTTAATATATATAGCTACAACAGTGGCTTAAGAGCATTTTTAGAAGACGAGGTATCGACATGACGTCAAGACAAGAATTTCAGAATGAGATTCGCTATTTACATGAGCAAATCATCCGGATGGGAGCTGCCGTAGAAAAAGCATTAACGCTGGCTACTGATGCCCTTTTCCTGGAGGACGGTGAACTAGCCAAGCAGGTAATAGCCGGGGATGATTTGATCGATGAACAGGAAAGGGAAATTGACCGCCAGTGCGTCCGCCTGATTGCACTGCAGCAGCCTGTGGCGCGGGACCTCCGTGATGTGACCTCAAATCTTAAGTTGATCACTGACCTGGAGCGAGTTGCCGATCATGCTGTCGAAATTTCCGGTTATGCCCTGAACTTGCAAGAGATGGGCAACACCATCACTATCCCACCGGATCTGATCCGGCTGGCAGAACTGA
The DNA here is from genome assembly GCA_012519085.1 of Clostridiaceae bacterium. Lineage (GTDB taxonomy): Bacteria > Bacillota > Clostridia > Saccharofermentanales > DTU023 > UBA1046. The sequence continues at coordinate 13,239 of JAAYQX010000002.1, read as the reverse complement.
CGAGGCAGATTCTGCGTGCCGCGCTGGATTCCTATGTTTCGCGTGACAAAACCAAGGCCGCCCTGACTATTCAGATGGAACAACCTATCGATGAAATCTATCAAAAGGTATCTGCCGGTCTGATTGAACAGATGAAGAACAAGAGCGGGGCAATGAATATCCTTGCTGAGCTGCTCCTGGTCAGCAAGAATTTTGAACGGGCAGCCGCCCATGCACAAAATGTTGCTGAATGGGTGATATACTATATAGACGGGCGTCACGCTCATTATCTTGAAGAGGAGGGCCAGCTAGAAATAGAGAATGACGATGGCTAAGCCTAAAATTATTATTGTTGAAGACGATGCCGTAATCGCAGAACTGATCCAGTACAATCTGCAAACTGAAAATTATGATACCTTGGTTTTTGATTCCGGTCAGGAGCTTTTCTTGGCTCTGGAAGGGCGGAATCTAGAGCCTCTGCTGTTTATTCTGGACATCATGTTGCCCGGTATGGACGGTTTTGCCATCTGTACCCGTCTGCGCAATATACCTGCATTTGCGGAAACCCCAATTCTGATGCTTACGGCCCGGAGCGCCGAACAAGACAAGGTCAAGGGTCTTGATCTGGGTGCGGACGATTATCTAACTAAACCCTTTGGCATCCGGGAGCTACTCTCACGCGTCAAAGCCCTTCTCCGCCGTTCCTATATTCCGCGCACCGAGCTAGCTGTCACTGAAGACACAACTGAAGTTGCCATACCGACCTCGGACGGGAAAACCCGGACTAACCTTATCGCCTTCGACAAAATACTCTTAGATGATGCCAGACACCAGGTTTACAAGGACGGCGCTCCCATAACAATGACCAATCGTGAATATGAATTGCTGAAATTCCTGATGCAGAACCGCGGCATTGCTTACAGCCGCGATGATCTGCTCAATCATGTCTGGGGCTATGACTTCGCCGGCGAAACCAGAACCGTCGATGTTCACATCCGGCAGCTCAGGCGCAAGATAGAGGATGACAGTGCGAACCCGGTCTATATTGAAACTGTAAGGGGACGCGGTTACCGTTTCGCTGATGACAAATGAGAAAGCGGCTTATCACACTGATTATCGCTGTTGTGTTGGCCGCTATACTTATCACAGGCGGCGCCGGTTTTGTGCAACTGAGTAGAGTAAACCAAGCGGCGGAAAAGCAATATCTGGCAGCCGCCGCTATTTCTTTGGCTCGAGATATTAATAATGGTATTCCTTATGCGAAGGCATTCGCTGACGTTGTAGATTCTTTTGCCAAAAATCCCGATGTTATCGGCTCGGAACATATGTCTGATACCGAGCCGGAATTTGTGGAAAGAATACTACGGGCCACGATCATCTCTGAAACTGGCGAGGTGCTGTATGACAGTGAGGGGAATACGGCCGGCCTGGACAATCATGCTAATCGAGAAGAAGTCAGACTGGCGCTGAAGAACAAGCAGAGCGCCGTCTCAATTAGAAAAAGCCAGACCCTGAATCAGAAGCTGATGTACTATGCGCTATACAATCGGGAGCAGGACAATATCATTCGGATTTCCTCACCGCTTGCTTCACTCTCTTCCAATCTGGTCAGCTTTGCCTCGGTGATCTTTGTCACTATGATTCTCGCCGCTATCCTGTTGATTATGATTGCTCTGACCAATCTGCGCAACATTACCAAACCTTTGCATCAGCTGGAAGAGGCAGCGCTGGCGCTGCGGCAGGGCGATTATTCCACCAGAATACCGGATGTTCATCTTGATACCAGCGATCTGCGGGAACTGTCGTTGGCTTTTAATGAAATGGCCTATGCCTGGCAAGACAGCCACCGCAAACAGGAAGAAAATGCAGCTCATCTGAGTGCAATCCTTAATAGCATCCAGGATCTGATTATAGTGGTCGATGAATATGATTGGGTGCTGTCTCTCAATCAGAGGGCACTGACCGCCTTTGGCCGTTCGCTTCAGCCTTCGGAATCTTCCTGCCCACTGATCTTACTGACTCAGGATACCAGAGTTGAAGATTTGGCTGCCCGAGCCAGGCTTGAGGGCAAGAGCATCAAAACACAGATGACTCTCCGCATGCCCTATGGTTCGCGCAGGTTCCGGCTGGTAGCCTCTCCGGTTCAGACCGATCCCGCTCGTGGCATCATTGTGCTGAGCTTTACCGATATTACGGACTCCTATCAGGCAGAAGAGATGCGCTCTGAATTTGTCGCCAATGTCACCCATGAATTGCGCTCTCCGCTGACCTCAATTCGCGGCTTCATAGAGACCTTGCGCAGCAAGCAGGATCTCGAGCTCGAAACGGTGCAGCATTTTATCAATATTATTGATGTAGAGGCTGAAAGACTGGAATATCTAATTAATGACATTCTCTTTCTCTCCGCCATTGAAAATGATGCTACAGATCGCCATATTACCGATTTCGATCTCAGCGAGTTAATTGACGAAGTAGTGGTTTTGTTCGATGATTATGCCCACGATAATAAGGTTTACCTGCTGCCGGAGCTAGATGATTCTGTCCTTAATGTCCGGGCGGATAGAGACCGGATCAAGCAGATACTGATCAATTTGATCGATAATGCCATCAAGTATAATGAAGAAGGCGGTAAAGTCTGGATTACAGTGCGCGATGCTACGGAAAGCGAGCAATATGCCGCAGAGGCCGATGAAGCGGAGATTAGCTATTCTGATGCTGACAGATGTGCGATCCCTCGCCTGCGCATGATCGTTCTGACGGTACGCGATACCGGACTGGGTATTCCTGCCGACCAGCTGGAGCGCCTCTTCGAGCGCTTTTACCGCGTCGAGCGCAGTCGTTCACGCGAATTGGGAGGTACCGGATTAGGACTATCCATTGTCAAGCATATTGCCCGCCTCTATCAGGGCTATGCCACAGTCGAAAGCACCTTAGGCGAAGGCAGTACCTTCCGTGTCTTTCTCAGAATCGGCATTTAAGCACTTAACCGTATTGAAATAGCAACTATCCGGACGCAGGAAAGGATAGAGCGATCCTATTCAATCTCTCAGGATAAATTCTTAAATATTCAATACTGCCATAGCAATGTTGAAGTAGATAATTAGACCCAACACATCGACAATAGTGGTGATCATTGGCGAGGCCATGGTTGCCGGGTCCAGTCCCACCTTTTTGGCTAGAATTGGCATGATAGCACCACAAATCTTGGCAAAAATTACAATCATGACCAAGGCTAAGGAAACCGTCAGGGCCAGAGCAAAATTATGACCGTAAGATATATAAATGCGCAGGAAATTGACAGCCGACAAAGCCAAACCTGCAATAATACCAATCCTGAATTCTTTCCAGATTACTTTGCCTAGGTCGCGGAATTGTATCTCACCCAGCACCATACTTCGAATCACAATCACGCTGCTCTGGGCGCCGGAATTGCCTCCGGTGCCTGTCAGCATGGGAACAAAAGATACCAGGACCGGTAGAGCGATAAAGACATGTTCATAATGCTCGAGAATTATACCGTTGATCATGCCCGAAACCATTAGGACCAGCAACCAGACCATGCGGTGGCTGGCAAGTGACCAGACTGATGTCTTTAGATAAGGTTTTTCCGATGGGCGCAAACCGGCCATTTTTGCCATATCTTCTGTGGCCTCTTGGCGCACAACGTCCAAAATGTCGTCGATGGTGACAATGCCTACCAAGCGGTTCTCCTTGTCCACTACCGGCAAAGCGATCAGATCATAATCAGTAAAGATATTAGTTACCTCTTCCTGGTCTGTATCAACTTCAACTGAGATCACATTCTCTTCCATCACCTCACTGATCATCTGTTCATCATCAGCTAATAAAAGCTGACGCACTGAGACAACACCGATCAATCGCCTAGTCGGATCAGAAATATAGCAGGTATAGATTGTTTCCCGGTCGGCACCGTGAGTTCGGATATACCTGATCGCTTCAGCTACCGTGTAAGAAGGGTGAAGCATGACATATTCCGAGGTCATGATACTACCGGCAGTGTCTTCTTCGAACTTCATATAATGATTGAGCAGCTTTCTGGTATCAGGTGTGGCCAGGCTTAAAACTCTATTGACAGCATTGGCAGGCAGTTCTTCCAAAAAATCTACGGCATCATCGGTGTAGAGCTCTTCAATAATGTCGGAGACTTCCTGGTCAGTAAAGGCAGTAACCAAAATACGGCGCTGATCGCTATCCATCATACTGAAGACCTCAGCAGCTTGCGGCTTAGGCAGTAAGCGGAAAATGATTGCAGCCTTATCCGGGCTATGTTCCTCGATAAATTCAGCCACATCTGCTTCGTGCAGCTCAGATAACTTCTGCTTGAGCGTGCGAAAATCGCGCCGTTCAAGTAATTCCAGCAACTCTTCAAATATTGCCTCTTCTATCATGCTCTACCCCCGATAGTAGAGAGAAGCAGGATGATCATTTTCAATTATGCGGAAATCTCTAATGCGTCAGAGAGAAGATCTTTGAGGCAGATAATACGGCAAATTACGCAGGCAGTATCATTAAATTCAAAATACTTCTCCGGGCAAGAGCCCATCTAGGTGACAATTGCGCCACGATCGATACTCATCTGACTCAGTTTTGCTGCATAAGTGAACATCCATCCGAACTCTCCCCCTTCAAAACATTTATTTTAAGCCATTCATAAGAATAGCACAGTGAAATCGACAGCTCAAGAGCTCAGGATAAACACACTAATTTAGCACGGAATACAGATTGCAACATTAAGTGAAACGCTTTCCCTGACAATGTAAGTCTGCTTTTTTAAAAATTATTCGCTCTAATTACTTTCTTTCTACTATAAAGCAGTTTCTTTTGCTATAGAGAAAAAGTGTTACGGTTTGACAGCTTGTGCTCTCAGTGACATAATTTACCGTAATTGAATAGAGCGCAATTAATGAGTGAATTAACGGTGTGAAAACCGAGGGAATCGGATGAGAGTTCCGAGCTATCCCAGTAACCGTGAAGCTGACGAAAGGACAATTTGCCACTACCAAATTAGGCGGGAAGGCGTCCGAGTAGAAAGAAGCTAAGCCGGGAGACCTGTTTACTCATCAGCTTCTGGGATTGAGTGAACAGCGCAGCCTTATTGCGTAAATCTAAGTTGCTTCTCAATCTGGAGGAGCAACTTTTTTGTTTGCTCTTTCTCTATTCAATAAACAGAGAAGGGAGATCTAAAATGAAATTCATCAGACTTTTGGCAACAGCATGTGTGATTGCTTTGCTACTGACCTGCCTGGCAGCTTGCGGGAAGAAGTCCACGCCGGAAACAACCGCTGCGCCAGGTACCGAGGATGCCCCCGCTGAGACTACGGCGGATATTCCCGAAACGACTGCTGAGGTCGCGGAGGAAACTACAGCGGAGGCTGCAACTGAGCCGGCTGAGGAGACAGAGACTGCTGATGCTGCAGAGGGCGCTATTACCGTAACAGACATGGTCGGTCGGGAGGTTACTCTGGCGGAACCGGCTACACGCGTTGTAGCATTGTCGGCCTCCGATTGTGAAATTATCTGTGCTCTCGGAGCAGGGGATACATTAGTCGGACGCGGTGAGTACTGTAACTATCCGGCTGAAGTTCTGGAGATTCCCAGCGTTGAATCCGGAGCAGAAACCAATATAGAGCAAATTATCGCCCTGGAACCCCAGATTATATTTATGAATAAAATGGCTCAATCCGAGGAAAAAGTTAATCAACTGGAGGAGGCTGGTGTCAAGGTCGTTATCTGTGATGCGGCAAATATTGAAGAGGTATACACTTCCATCGCTTTAATTGGTTCAGTAATGAACAAGAATGATGAGGCAAAGGCCGTGATTGAAGGAATGAAAGCCGATTTTGCAGAAGTGGCGGAACTTGCCACCGGTGATGGTACCGAGACTGTGTATTTCGAAGTATCCCCCTTGGAGTTTGGTTTGTGGACTGCGGGCAATGGCACTTTCATGAACGAGATTGCCAATCTGATAGGGCTGAAGAATTGTTTTGAAGATGTTGAAGGCTGGGGGGAAATCTCTGAAGAACAGGTTCTGGAGCGTAATCCTGATTATATTGTGACGATCAGCATGTATTTTGGCGAGGGTCCGACCCCTGTGGAGGAAATCCTCAGTCGCAAGGGCTGGGGAGATGTGACCGCAGTCAAGAACGAAGCTATTTTAAATCTGCAGAATGATGAACTTTCTCGTCCGGGTCCCCGCCTGGCAGAGGGTGCGAAATTGCTGTATGAATTTGTCTATGTGACAATGGCGCAAAAAAAGGCCGCCTAATACATAACAGAGGGAGGAAGCCTCTTGTTTCCTCCCTCTGGACTGTTTGTTGGAGGATACAGGCTTGACTCGTTCGCAGGAATCTTTTCGGCCGCGGGATTTTTTGCTTTTCGGCATGACTACTGTGGCTGTCTTCGCGTTGTGTGTCTGCGTCGGCAGTGTCAGCATCCCTCTAAAAGATACGGCCCGATTAATTTGGAACAGCATCTGGGGCTTGCCTGTACCGGAGGGAATATCTAATTCTATCATCTTGTCAGTCAGGCTGCCCAGAGTTATTTGTGTGGCGCTGGTGGGCGCATCTTTATCTATATGCGGCGGCGCTATGCAAGGACTGCTGAAGAATCCTCTGGCAGACGGCTCAACTCTCGGTGTTTCATCCGGGGCTTCTTTGGGTGCGGTAATCGCCATTGCCTTTAATATTACCATCCCCTCACTTCCTTTTGCCGGCACGATGGTGATGGCAATTCTATTTGCTTTTATATCGCTGATGCTAATTCTTAGCCTGGCGTATAGACTGGATTATTCGCTTTCTACCAATACGATCATTCTCATCGGTGTTATTTATTCTATGTTTGTATCAGCAACCATGAGTCTTGTTATCACCTTTGCCCAAGACAAATTGAAGCACATCACTTTTTGGACTATGGGCAGTCTGCAGGGCTCCAGCTATGAAAATGCCCTGGTTTTATTGGGTGCGCTGATTCTATTTGGCGGGGTGATTTTAAGTCGAGCGCGGGAGCTGAATGCCTTTGCTATCGGCGAGGATAATGCCAGACATATCGGAGTAAATGTCAAGGGCGTCAAGCTGACAATTCTCATTACCGTCTCCGCATTGATCGGAGTCTGCGTTTCTATTGGCGGAACTATCGCGTTTGTGGGCTTAGTTACTCCACATATGGTGCGTATGATTGTAGGTCCAAATCATAGGCGACTCCTACCCGCTTCCATCTTTGCCGGCGCAATATTTCTGATGCTGGCAGATTTGTTGGCAAGAATTCTGTTTAATCCGCTGGAGCTGCCGATCGGAGTTGTCACTTCTTTCATTGGTTCTTTCGTCTTCGTGATTATTTTTTACCGCTCAAGGCAGGTGCAGTAAATATGCCCATACTGGAAGTGAAAAATCTGACTGTGCGTTATGGCAATCTGACTGTTGTGGACAATATCAGTTTTTCCTTGGAGCAAGGAAGCTGGCTTATGATCATAGGTCCCAACGGAGCAGGCAAATCAACCATTGCCAAAGCGATTACCCAGGGTGTCAATTATACGGGTCAGGTACTGTGGGAGGGCATGGATATCAAACAGATGAAACCAACCGAGATCGCCAAACGGATCGGTGTTCTGACCCAGAGCCATCTGATGGGATACTCTTTTACCGTAGAAGAAGTGGTGCGCCTGGGTCGCTATTCCTATGCCCCCAGCATTTTCTCCCCGAAAGATGATCAAGACGTAGAGCGGGTGGAAGATGCTCTGGAAAAAACGGGCCTAATAGAGCTGCGCAACCAGTCAGTACTAACTCTATCGGGCGGTGAGCTGCAGCGAACTTTCCTAGCACAGATATTTGCCCAAGATCCCTTGCTGTTGCTCTTGGATGAACCCACCAATCATTTGGATTTGTTGTATCAAAAGCAGGTGCTGAGTTTGATTCAAGACTGGATCCGTACCACGGGTCGATCCGTAATATCCGTAGTCCACGATCTCTCTCTTGCTAAGATATATGGCACGGACGCTCTGCTCATTAATAAGGGTAGACAGGTAGCCGCTGGCGAGATAGAGAAGGTTCTGACCAGGGAGAATCTTCACACCGTCTATGCCATGGATGTCAATGACTGGATGTGCTCTCTGCTGAGCCAATGGCAAGATTGAAACTCGTCATTAGTTCTCTCTAAGCTGAAAATTAAAGAACCGTCCCGGAGGACGGTTCTAACGACAACTTCCTGTATGTAAAAACAGGGGCTTTAAACCCGTACCGAATTTACAGCGGAGTTACGTTTACAGCTCTCGTCTTGGCACTGTTCCGGGGATCCGGCTCGGTGTCATAAGTAACACGCTGTCCTTCGGATAGTGTCTTAAAACCTTCGGTCTGGATAGCGGAGAAATGCACAAATACATCCTCACCGCCCTCATCATCAGAGATGAAACCATAACCTTTTTCTGCGTTGAACCATTTGACTGTACCGTTTTTCACCTGTGGTACCTCCTACAAAATTTGCACCTGTACAAAGGCTCTCAAGCCTAAAATAAGTTGACAAAACGCGACTTAAAACGGGTCTTGAGTTTGTACTTTTGACAAGTTACATTGACAATCTAGCACTCAGAATCTACGAAGTCAACACTAGTTGCCGTTAGAAAGAACACGAGTTGTTCTATCTGACTAGATGCAATAATCTTCCGGATATGAGAACAAAGAAGTGGCTCTGAAAAATCTTTAGCTGCAAGTAGCACCAAAATCAGGTAGAATAGAAAAAAACAAGGAGGAAGGCCGCCGAGCCGACTGAATCATGCAATCTGATGCAGCCGCAGCTCTTGGTAGACCTAGATCTAATATGCCTCGTAGAAAATATCGGATTGAGATCGAACAGGAGACAGTTCTCTGGAGAGATAGGAAACGCTATCTGGGCTTGCCTCTGTCCTTTACCCGTTATGAAGTCACGCCTACTCGCATTACGATCAGGACCGGCTTCTTCACGACCCATACGGAAGAAATACTGCTATTTCGAGTCCTCGATTTGCAAACTCGTCGTACCTTAGGGCAAAAAATATTCGGAGTCGGCACCATCGTGATCCACACGATGGATCAGACTGCGCGCGTAGCGGAATTCAAGAATATCAAAGGAGCCGAGAAAGTGAGACAGCTTCTGGGTAAGATTGTTGAAGCGGAACGTGAAAGAAAACGCATTACCGCTCGCGAGATGTTTGCTTCCGGTTTCGGAGAAGAGATAGACTATACGGCAGACCTGGATGGAGACGGCATTCCGGACTATTTGCAGTAATTAGGCCAAAGCAATGACGTCAAAAAAGATTGTCAAAACTATCTACTGGACTTTAGCTTTAATGCCGCTGCTTGTAGCTCTGGTTCTGGTCTGGCTATTGCCGGAAACAATCCCGGTTCATGCTGATTCTTCTTGGCAGATAACCCGCTACGGCAGCCGCTTTGAAATTTTTCTTATTCCGGCTGCTGTCCTGCTGATACTGACTGTTTTCAAGTTCTTCTTTGACTTGCTGGAACGCGGAGGCGCAACTTCCAAGGGTTCGCGCCTCTTTTATTCTCTCTATTTATTGGCGGGTGCCGCTTTCAGCACCCTTGGCATTATCGGTGAATTCCTGCCTGTTTTTATCCTGGCTAAACAGGGCATACTGATACCATAACCAAAGGATTAAAGTTTGTACTGTTAGCTCCGCTTTTTGACGTCAAAATGCCCGTATTATATACTTTTGGTACTAGTTAGCAACGCAAAGGAGCGCCTGTCATGTCAAAATATAAAACAGCAGTCATTGTTCTGGCTGTGGTAGTTGCTTTACAAATCTTTGTGCTTGGTTATCTGATCCTACAAAATCACAATCTGAAAGAGGCTGTGGCTGATGCTGAAAGTCCGCCGGAATTCAAGCATATCTCAGAGAATGGGTATTTTGTGGTATATAAGGACGGTGTTGCACGAGATTTCAGCGGTCAAAGGAATATCAAGCTGGAGTGGTATACAGATGGTTTGTGTCCGGATTGTACCAGAGCTCACAGCAGAGCCGAAGATTTTATTTATGAGAAGATCAACAATGGCAGCATGGAAGTAAAATACCATCCTCTCAACTTCCTGCCCCAATATTCACCTGAGGACTATCCTCTTAGGACAGCTGTCTGGACACTGGGAGTTGCCGAATATGCTCCTGAGCAGATCCAACCCTTTATGACACTGCTCTACCGCGAAGACAATGATACTCCCTTGGAAGACAGAAATGATGCCTATCTGGTCGACATGGCTCGGCAAGCCGGAGTGTCGGACACTGCCATCGCAGAGGTTGAAAACAACTGGTTCGTACTGGAAGCTATTGTTAACAAAGCCTCGGTTGGAATTCGCCAAAACAAGAGCCTGATCGAAATATCGCCACTGGAGAGGATGTTTGTTCCCTTTATCTTTGTTGATGGCAATCAAGCTTTGATGGGAGAATCTGAGGATGTTGATAAGGATATTATCGAGCCGATACAAAAGATCATTGATGACAGTAAATTCACCCCTTGTGGTGATGATGAAGACTCCGGTTGTGATTGATGGCTGAATAGCCGACGGCAAAGACTTTAACTATTTACTTAACCATTTATTAATAACATATAGCTAATTTATAATTTTCTAAGAGGGGAGACGGCAATAAGCAATAGAATTGCCTTGTTAACGGAGATTATGAAAAATATCGACTATCTGGAACAGCTCGATCAGGAGCTGGTGGTAGCTATTGGCTGTACAGAGCCGGTGGCAGTAGCATATGCTGCTGCACTGGCGCGACAACAAACAGGACCAGGTGATATCGAATCGCTGAAAGTAATTGCTTGCATCAATATCTACAAAAATGCCATGGGCGTCAATATTCCCGGAACGCAGGAAATGGGTGTAGCAATGGCTGCCGCACTGGGTGCGATCGCAGGTGATGCCGAACAGGGACTGGAAGTTCTCAGCCAAGTTTCATCGGAGCAGATCGCAGCAGCCAAAGCCCTCTGCGAAGATGGCCGGGTCAGCCTAAGTACCTACGAAGGCGAACAGGATTTGTACATTGATGTGACCCTTAGTACTGCAGAACACACCGGACGTGCAGTTATTGAGCATAAACACGATCTGATCATGCTCCTAGAAAAAGATGGTGTTACAGTTTTTAAGAATGACAATGCACTTTCCACAGATCTCAAAGATAGCATTTCTGCTGACGACATTGCTTCCATTTTCCAATTTGCCACCACGGTAGATACTGCCAAGCTGGATAAAATCAGAGGAGCCATTGAACTAAATAGTAAAGTTGTAGACGATGGCCTTAGGCATGAGTATGGTTTGTCTGTCGGCCTGGCACTTAAGGGAGTCAAGGATCCGAAAGATTTAGGATTGGAAGTCTATGCAGCTGTTAAAACAGCTGCAGCCACTGATGCGCGTATGGCCGGTGCTCCACTGCCGGTGATGAGCAATTCCGGTAGTGGCAATCAGGGATTGACGGTGACAATTCCGGTACTTGCTACAGCAGAATGGCTAGACTCAGAAGAAGAAGCGCATTTACGCGCTCAGACACTTGCCCACCTAATTGCGATCCATGTTAAAAGCAGCTTCGGTAGATTGTCACCCCTGTGCGGCGCTGTCGCTGCCGGAGTAGGTGCCAGCTGTGGCATAGTATATCTGCTGGGCGGCGGGCTACCTGAGTGTATAGCGGCAGTACAAAATGTCTTCGGTGCTATCACCGGCATGATATGTGATGGTGCCAAAGCAGGTTGCGCGCTTAAAGTATCTATCTGCGTATTTGCCGCGGTTCAGGCGGCCAAAGTAGCTATGGCGGGTCGGTCTATACAGCCGACAGATGGCGTAATAGAAGGTGATGTTGAAGCTACAATCCGCAATATGGAGCGTATATCCAAAGAGGGTATGGCGGAAATGGATAAATTACTACTCAATATAATGTTGAACAAATAAACGGAGAAACTTTTATATTAAAAAAGCTCCCTTTCGAATTCGGACGAAAGGGAGCTTTTAATCACAAACAATAGTGACAACTACTTTAATAAACGGTCTTACCAGCCGAGAGCCCATCTCAAAGCTGCATAGCCAATTGTGTTCAGAATGAAAGTAAATAGGATAAAGAGGAATCCCATAGCTAACAAAGATAACCAGTTGTTCTTTTCCTTGCCCGGCTTGCTGAATATTGTAGCAACGCCTGCCAGCAATGAAAACAGCAGTGTGCCTTGATACAGGGCATAGAAGAAATTAGCGGGGCTAATTCCCCTGATTGCAAGTGCAAAGATCATGGCAAACAAGGAAAACGGGAGAATAATGTTGAAATAAGAGCAATACTCAGAGATTACATTCGTTATCTTTACACTTTCTTTCAACAAAAATGTCTTGAGTGCCCAGGCTAATACAGGAATAGCTGCCACAAAAACAATAGCGAAAAACCAGACGAGGAAGAACCCGCCGGCATGCCAGGCATAGAAAGGAGCATTGCTCAGGGTATAGATCAGAGTGGTTAAAAACGGTACGATTGCTGCAAATAGCAAATGCATTGGCTCTTTGGTTCCCAGAATACCTGACAGCAGCCAGCCAAAATAGCGCTTGCCATAAATTGCTAATTGTGAAGGCGGACCCTGCTGATATGGAGGGGGGTAAGCACCTTGCGGCGGATATGTTCCCGGTTGTGACTGGTAGGGAGCTGCTTGTTGTTGAGGGGCCGGTGCCTGATATGCTTGATATGGCTGTTGTTGATTCTGTGCATACCCACCGACTTCCTGTCCGGCTACTTCAGGCGCCAGACGCTGATCATGACCGCATTTGGGACAAAATACTGCATTGTCCGCAATTTCAGCATTACAATTAATACAATTTTTCATTTAAACATCTCCTTTTTGGCAGAACACTTTAATGCAACAGAGCTTACAAATTGTTGCACTGTGTAATACTTAAAAAATATAACTACCATGATATAATTGTAGCACAATCTATCAAATATAAGACAAGATATTGATTTGACATCACCGAATACCTTTCGTATAATCGACATGCATTGCGGAAAGGCTAAGTCCCTCAGTTGTTAGCTGTACCCGTATTCTGGTAAAATTATCAAGAGATACGCGGGTGTAGTTCAATGGCAGAACATCAGCTTCCCAAGCTGAATACGAGGGTTCGATTCCCTTCACCCGCTCCAGATGCCTTTTTAGCTCAGTAGGTAGAGCGCATCCATGGTAAGGATGAGGTCATCGGTTCGATTCCGATAAAAGGCTCCATTAGGACTCCGGT
>JAAYQX010000045.1 GCA_012519085.1 Clostridiaceae bacterium | reverse complement strand
TTACCCGCGAGCATGCTATCGACAAATGGCGTCAGCGCAGGGCTGACAAAAGGGGCGGCGATCAATGCGCACTCTCGCTGGATGAGCTGGGCGAAGTAGTGGCCGGGCTTGAGCGCCCCGATGATGCGGTTACAGGACAGGCTTTGCACGAATTGATCTCTGACTTCCTGATCAGACAGCGACCGGTCGCAAGGCAAGCGTTTCTGTTTCGCTATTTCTACTGCCTGAAAGTCTCCGAAATTTCCCGCCTACTGGGTCGCAGCGAAGGCGGTATCAACAGCCTGCTCCACCGTACCAGAGAGAAGCTCCGCTCCGAGCTGATCAGCACCGGCTGGCTTTGCCGTGAGTAGGATTCCTGAGTTCGCGTTTCTGTCGGCACTTATAACAGCACCGGGCTGATCTGAGGCTGGCGGGGCGACCCTGGAGCGCCTTCGTCTAAAAATCTGCGGTGATGGCGGTTTTATTGAGCAATGTCGGTATGCTGAGGCTAAAATCAATAATAGTATCTCCGTTAACACCTCGTACCATTACACACATATTCTATGATGTAACTGATAAACCCCATTTTTGTTTAGTTTTCATCAGTTATATTTGATGAATTCGGAGTTTTAACCTCGTTTTTCAATCGTAACTGTGATATGCTGTGGTTAGCCACAAGAAAGGGGGCTATGCGATTCATGATTAAACGTGATATGTATATGAGCCGCATTCGTCCGTTCATCGGATCGGAGCTGATTAAAGTCCTGACCGGCATTCGACGTTGCGGAAAATCGGTCATGTTGGAATTGATTAAACAAGAGCTTACGGAGTCCGGCATTAGTCCGTCTCAGTTCATCTCGATTAACTTTGAAAATATGGCATATGCCCATCTGCAAAACGCGAAGGCTCTGCATGATGAGATTATCAGGAGAACTGCTGAGATCAACGGCAAGGTCTATCTGTTCTTCGATGAGATTCAGGAAGTGCAGGATTGGGAGAAGTGCATCAATTCTTTACGCGTCACTCTGGATTGCGATATCTATATCACTGGTTCTAATGCCAAACTGCTGTCCGGTGAGCTGGCGACCTATCTAGGTGGGCGTTATGTGGAGTTTGTTATCTACCCGTTCTCTTTTGCTGAGTTTATCGAGCTGTACCGTCCTATAGCGCCGGAGGAGTCTATTCAAGACTGTTTTCAGAAATACCTTCTGTCCGGCGGTATGCCATATCTTGCTAATATCCGCTATGCGGCTGAGCCTTCTAAGCAATATCTTCATGATCTATTTAATTCTGTTCAGCTGAAGGATATCGTGAAGCGAAATAGAATTCGTGATGTGGATTTGCTGGAGCGCATCATCGCCTATGTTATGGCCAATGTGGGAACTACCTTTTCCGCCAACTCTCTGGCGAAATTTCTCAAGAACGAGAAGCGTACCGTAGCACCGGAAACGATCCTGAACTACATCAAATATTGCTGTGATGCTTATCTGTTCTATCAGGTTAAGCGTGAGGATTTGCAGGGCAAACAGATTCTCGCTTCCAATGAGAAATACTATATTGCGGACCACGGCATCCGTGAGGCTATCTTTGGCGGCAATACAAGGGATATCAATCTCATCCTTGAGAACATCGTATACCTTGAACTGTTGCGCAGGGGCTATGAGGTAACTGTTGGCAGAAGCGGGGACAAGGAGATTGACTTTGTATGCAACAAGAGTGGAGAGAAACTTTATGTTCAGGTTGTCTATCTGCTGGCAGCGAAGGAAACCATTGCTCGTGAGTTTGGAGCGTATGATAACATTCGTGACAACTTCCCGAAGTATGTGGCCTCGCTGGATGAGTTTGACATGAGCCGTGCCGGTATTAAGCACCGCAATATCCGAGATTTCCTTCTAATGGAGGAATGGAACTGATCGGCCGGTAATAATCCTGAAATAATTGCAAAAACCATAGGAACACTAATAATGAACTCGTTCCTCTTGGATATGATAGATACTTTTGGCGGTCAGCTAACACCTTGCTGCCTGACTTGCCTGCTCAAATCGCAACTGTTTATAGGGTATAATCTTTAGTTGGTAGTTGAATGTATTTTGAGCTGGAGGCAGGATTGAGATGAAACCGGATTATGGCAAGATAGCGTTGGAAAAGCATGAAGAATGGCGAGGCAAGTTTGAAATCAAGACGCGGGTGCCTGTGGATAATAAAGAGGATCTGGCGATCGCCTATACGCCGGGGGTGGCCGAGCCTTGCCTGGAGATTCAGCGTGATGTTGACCGCAGCTATGATCTGACCAGGCGCTGGAATCTGTGTCTGGTAGTGACGGATGGCAGTGCGGTGCTCGGCCTGGGCGATATCGGACCGGAGGCGGGCATGCCGGTAATGGAAGGCAAATGCGCTCTGTTCAAGGCTTTTGGTGGCGTCGATGCCTTTCCGCTTTGTATTAAAACACAGGATGTCGATCAGATCGTCGATACGATCTACAATATTTCCGGCAGTTTCGGCGGGATTAATCTCGAGGATATTGCAGCGCCACGCTGTTTTGAGATTGAGCGCAGGCTGAAGGAGCGCTGCGATATTCCGATCTTTCATGATGATCAGCACGGGACGGCGATTGTGACTTTTGCCGGCTTGATCAATGCTTTGCGGCTGGTGGATAAAAAGCTTTCTGAGGTTAAGATTGTCTTCAATGGCGCCGGTGCTGCCGCGACAGCCGTGGCGCGTCTGCTGCTTTCGGCCGGTGCCGAGCATATTACGATCTGTGACCTTTACGGATCCGTTTATCCGGGGCGCCGGGAGGATATGAACCCGGACAAAGAGGCAATTGCCGCGGTTACCAATCTGGAGCGGAGAGTTGGTTCCTTGGCGGAAATGCTGGTTGGCGCCGATGTCTTTATCGGGCTGTCCGGGCCGGGCGCTGTCAGCCGTGAGATGGTCGCCTCAATGGCGGAGAGGGCCATTGTCTTTGCCTGTGCCAATCCGGTGCCGGAAATCTATCCGGAGGAGGCTTTGGCCGGAGGTGCGGAAGTAGTAGCTACGGGTCGCTCGGATTATCCCAATCAGATTAATAATGTTCTGGCTTTCCCGGGCGTATTCCGCGGTGCTTTTGATGTGCGCGCCAGCGATATCAATGATGCGATGAATATTGCGGCAGCTCATGCGCTGGCGGATCTGGTTTCGGAGGATGAGCTGACTGTGGAGAATATTTTGCCCCAGGCTTTCGATCCACGCGTGCGTGATGCCGTGGGCAGCGCGGTAGCCGAGGCGGCTAGAGCATCAGGTGTGGCCCGAATCTAATTGGATACCGGTCAGGATTTGTTACGGAGTTGACCGCGGCGTTCTATATTCGAGCGAAAAGGAGTAATTATCGGTTAATGAAGAATAGTACTTTAGGCCGCTTTATCCACTATTACCGACCATATAAATTAACGTTGTTCCTGGATCTGCTCAGTGCAGCCGTTATCGGTCTGGCCGGAGTAATATTTCCTTTCATTCTGCGCCATCTGACCGGCTATGTTTTTCTCTTGCCTGACACTGCAGAGATGATGCGTCAGCTTTGGTATTACTGCGGGGCGCTCTTGGTTCTCTACATTGTCCAGTCTATCGCCCAGTACTATATGGCAACTTATGGTCATATCATGGGGGCGAGGATGGAGACGGATATGCGCGACGATCTGTTCACACATCTGGAGAAACTCTCTTTCTCCTTCTTTGATCGTACGAACACCGGCCAGATGATGTCGCGAGTTATCTCGGATTTAGCGGATGTGACCGAACTGGCCCATCACGGTCCGGAGAATATTTTCATTGCCACGGTCAAAATAGTCGGGGCTTTCCTGGTTCTGTTCTTTATTCATATACCGACCACCCTGGTCTTGCTGGTGGTGACGATCGCGATGTTCGTTTTCACCATGATCCAAAGGCGCCGGATGGCACGTACTTTTATGGAGAATCGGCGTCGGATCGCTGATGTCAATGCCATAGTTCAGGACAGTCTGGCCGGCATCAGGACAGTCCAGTCTTTCTCCAATGAGGATATTGAGGCCGAAAAATTCGGCGAGGGCAATCAACGCTTTCTCGATTCCAAGATCGATAATTATCTGGTTATGGGACAGTATATGTCTATCAATGGTTTCATGCAGGGCATGATGTATCTGTCTGTGATCCTGACCGGCGGTTATTTCGTTACCACAGGGGATATTCTGGCAGTAGATGTCGTTCTCTATGTCCTGTATATCAGCATGTTCCTGGATCCGATCAAGATGCTGATTAATTTCACCGAGCAATTTCAGAAAGGCATGACCGGATTTACCAGGATGCTGGAAATCCTTGATACCGAGCCGGAGGTCAAAGACCGTCCCGGTGCAATCGAAGTGGGGACACTGTCCGGGCGGATTGATTTCAAAAATGTGTATTTCCATTACGAAGAAGCTGAACCGGTACTGCAGAATATCAATGCCTCAATCTACAGCGGCTCCACAGTAGCGCTGGTCGGACCGTCCGGCGCCGGCAAATCAACATTTGTCTCCCTGATTCCCCGCTTCTACGATGTGGTCTCCGGCTCAGTGAAGATCGACGACATTGATGTGCGCGACATGACTCTGAAATCCCTGCGTGCCAATATCGGCGTAGTTCAGCAGGATGTCTATATTTTCAACTGCAGTGTGCGCGACAATATCGCCTACGGTCGCCCCGGCGCCAGCGACGAGGAAATCATCGCCGCTGCCGAGAAAGCCAATATCCACGACTTTATCATGACCTTGCCGCAAGGTTACGACACCGTCCTGGGTGAGCGCGGCATCAGATTCTCCGGCGGCCAGAAGCAGCGGATCTCAATCGCCCGCGTCTTCCTGAAGAACCCGGCTATCCTGATTCTGGACGAAGCCACCTCCTCGCTCGACAACGAGAGCGAGCTCTTCATCCAATCCTCGCTGGACGAGCTGTCCCGCAACCGCACGACCCTGGTCATAGCCCACCGCCTCTCCACGATCAAGAACGCCGACCATATCCTGGTTCTGACCGAGGACGGCATCGCCGAGCAGGGCAATCACGAAGACCTGTTGGCCCAGGATGGCCTCTATTCGTACCTGTACAATCTCCAATTCCTGGACAAAGCCGAGGAAAATGAACTACTGGTCTAACTAAATACCAATTTGTCGAGCCTGTACAATTGAACCAACCACCCGATCCGATTTCCGTCAACTCCGACCTGTTATATTTTCTAACGAAGGCGCCACCGGATTGTTCGCAGCAAAGCATATAGGTATCGCCCGGTACAAGAGTTGCCCGGGCTGGAGTCGGCTCTATATGCTGTGCTTACTCCGTGATTTCATTCTTTTAAAAGAGCCGGGAAATTGCGAGTATGGCTACTCCCGCCAGGACACAGGGAGCAAAAGCGATGCTGTCTTGACGGTTCTTCTTGCCACTAATCAAAAATATCAGTGCCAGGACAAAGGAAACCGCAAAAGAATAGAGCAGAGCGGTACTGGCTTCCCGCCAGCCCAGGAAAAAGCCAAGCAGAGCAAACAGTTTGACATCACCCAGACCCAGCCGATAACGGCTGCCCACCGCCACCAAGAAAAACAGACCTCCCAGTCCCAATCCCGCCAACAGATCGGAACCCAGCCAAGTCAGCCCCGCTCTCACACAGTCCACAGAGGTGTCTTTGCCATCTGTGCAGATTCCGGAACTCAGTATTTCCGGCACATAGCAAAGCAGCCTGACACCGGCAGCTATTGACAACAAGTAATTCGGAATAATTCTCTGTTGCAAATCCACTACAGCAATGGGAACCAGCATAATCAACAACAGCAACAATCTGAATCCCATATTACCCCCGTTTCTTCAGTCCCGCGCCAGAGCACTTAAAACGAAATTTCACCACGAATTCAGCTTAACTATCGCGCCGAATAAATTTCCGACTGTCATCTGTTAATAATATTAATCGCTATACCTTATACGACAAAACTTTGTGTTAAGTGCTTATATTTCTCTAAAACAGCAAATGAAATTTACAGTATTTTTAAAAGCGTTTGAAGTCTATAGTTCTCTCAAAAATGAGGAGGACGGTGGCAATAAAATGAGAAAAGAATAGAATGCTTAGAATAACAGATAAAATTTCAATAAATTTTAGTTTGAAAGTAAAATTCATTGAATGATTTCAATATTTATGGAAACGATGAATTTAAGCTTTTTTCTAATTGTAAATTCAATTATAACTCATTTATATTCCTATATGCTATTTAATTTAGCAATATATTAATTATTATTTTATATTTATTGTTAAGAACGTCTCGTTTATTACCAATATTATTTCAAAATAGTTGACAAAATAGGTAAATATTTAGTAAAATTCTATCGACAGATATATTTTATTCCACGACCTCAGAAAAGCTAAATCAGATTGCTAGGTTTAGGGATAATGACAATAATTAATAATATCCTGGTTTTACAATTACTGTAAAATATTGAAAAACAGTCTGGGCTGGTTATACATAAGATGATTTGTCATCAACGAATGCTGTACGATAATTACTATTGTTAGTAGTAAAGCATTGATGACTCGAATAGATTTGGTTTTCCAATCGTTACGACGGTTTGGCAGATTATAAAAACTAATCTAGGAGGAAAAAGTATGTCTGATAAGTATTACCGTGTTTCCGCTGATATTGGTGGTACTTTTACTGATCTTGTGTTCTATGATATGGAATCAGGTAAATATAGATCAGGAAAAACTCTTACCACCCCGAAAAATTTATCTGATGCAGTCATCAATGGTATCAGTGTTGAGATAGAGGATCTCAGCGACATTGATTTCTTCGTACATGGCACAACAGCTGGTCTCAATGCTTTTCTTGAGAGAAAAGGGGCTCGTGTAGCTTTAGTTGTGACAAAAGGTTTCCGCGACATTTATGAAATTGCCCGTGGCAACCGCCCTGCCATGTACGATATCCGTTATCGCAAACCAAGTCCCCTACTGGATCCTTGTGATTCATATGAAGTAGAAGAACGTCTATTAACTAATGGTGATGTTTACAAGCCTGTGAATGAAGAATCTGTTGCAGCTGCCGCTGCTGAGATTAAGAAAGGCAATTATACCTCAGTTGCAGTTTGCCTCATCAATGCTTATGAAAACGAGGCTCATGAGTTGGAAGTTGAAAGATTATTACATAAATATCTTCCGGGGGTTCCCGTTTCACTTTCTCATCGCGTATCTCACGAATGGCGTGAATATGAAAGAACCAGCAGTACAGTTGTTAATGCCTACATCGCTCCGATTGTGCAAAACTATCTGGAATTTCTGGAACAGAGAATGCGCGCTGGTAGTTTTACTAAAAATGTTCATATTATGCAAAGTGGTGGAGGTGTTATTACTGCTGAAATGGCCAAACGTACGCCAATTCAGACACTGATGTCAGGTCCTGTAGGCAGTGCGGTAGGTCTTAATTCTTTATCACAAATGCTTGACTATCCTAATCTGATTGGCGTAGATATGGGTGGCACTAGCTATGATGTCAGTCTGATTGTTGACAGTCGCCCTGATATTTCCAACGAAGTCTATTTGGAAGGATTCCCAATCTTGGTACCAATGGTTAATATCCATACAATTGGTGCAGGTGGTGGTTCGATCGCGTGGATTGAGGCTGGTGGCTTAAGAGTTGGCCCCAAAAGTGCCGGAGCAGATCCCGGTCCGGCCTGTTATGGACAGGGCGGTACGAACCCAACCATCACTGATGCCAATGTGATTTTGGGGCATATTGATCTTGATGGCTTACTAGGTGGCAAAATGACCTTAGATCTCGAAGCTGCCAAGGCTGCTATGATGTCTGTGGCTGAGCCGCTCAATATGGGCATGGAAGAACTGGCTCAGGGTATCTGTGATATTGCTGATGCCAAGATGGCTGATGCAATCAGACAGTTGACAGTACGCAAAGGTATTGATCCCCGAGAGTTTGTTCTGGTTGCTTTTGGCGGGGCAGGCCCCATGCATGCATGTTCAACCGCTGAAGAGCTAGAGATTACTCGTGTATTGATTCCAGAAATGCCGGGAACTTTCTCTGCTTGGGGGATGTTGCAATCTGATATCCGCCAAGATCTTTCACGTACATACCAGTTTAATCTGAGTCGGGCTGATGTTGGGGATATCTCAGATAAATTTGATGAGATGACTGCTGAGGCTATGGACTTGCTGATTCGCCAGGATATTACGGAAGATCAGGCTCAGTTTGTTCGCAGTGCCGATATCCGCTATGTTGGACAGGAATACACAGTCAGGGTTAATTTCGCAGACGGTAAGATTGATCAACAGGCTTTGGAAGACACGATTGCCTCTTTTCATGAACAGCATAATCTGATTTATGGTTTTAATAATCCCAACGGCGAGGTCGAATCAGTTAATCTCCGCCTGGTAGGACTGGGCGTTCTGGACAAAAAAGATAAAGAGCCTTCGGAAATTATGAGTAATGATGTGCCCAAACCTCGTAAGTATCAAATCTCTATCTTCGACGGTAAAAAATATGATACGGGTATCTATCAAAGAGAAGATCTCTTGCCTGGTCAGATCCTAATGGGGCCAGCTATTATTGAGGAGCTTACAGCAACAACGGTTGTTCCGCCGTATTGGCAGGTATCAGTTGATAGCTACAACAACTTGATGATCACCAAAAACGGTAAATGAAAGGAGTTAAGATAATGAGCTTGGAACAGAAATTAAATCCTATTACTACAGAGATTATCAGAAACGCTTTCCTCTCAGCTGCAGAAGAGATGGTAGTAAGCCTTTTCCGCAGCTCATATTCACCGATTATCTATGAGATGAAAGACTGTGCAGTAGCTTTATATGATGAGAACCTTAATGTCCTTGGCCAGAGTTCAGGTGTGCCTTTGTTTTTAGGTAATCTAGATGAGACAGTCCGATATGCCATTGAATATTACGGTGGTAGCGAGCATTTTAATGATGGTGATGTTTTTATTCTTAATGATAGCTACATTTCCGGAACCCACCTTAACGATATGACGGTTTTTGCTCCGATCTTTTATCATGGAGATTTAGTTGGATATTCCGCCAATCGGGCCCATTGGCTTGATGTGGGATCCAAAGAACCTCTGGCACCGATGGACTCGACAAGCATCTTCCAAGAGGGTATCAGGCTTGGTCCCCTAAAGATCTATGATCGCGGTGTCCCCAGACAGGATGTCATAGACACGATTTGTATGAATTCCCGCTTTACCCGCAATGCTCATGGTGACTTAAATGGTATGATCGCCGGCTGTCGTACAGGTGAAAAGCGATTGCGTGTCTTGATTGATCGCTTTGGAATGGATACTATCCGTCAAGCTACATCTGAGATCTTCGAACAAACCGCTAAACTAGAAAAAGAATTCCTGATGGATGTTCCTCCCGGAGTATATTGTGCAGAAGGTATTCTTGATAACGATGGTGTTAGTGATGATCCGCTGACTGTTAAAGTGAAGCTAACAATTGATGAAGACCGCAATATCAATGTGGATCTGACTGGATCCAGTCCACAGGCTGCTGGCAGTACTAATACTGCCATGGCGCAGACAATTTCTGCAGTACGTGTAGCATATAAAGCACTGGTACTACCAGAAATACCCGTGACTGGAGGCTCTTTCCGCGGGTTGACAGTAACAGTTCCTCCGAAAACAATCTTTACTGCTGAAGAACCAGCCGCTTTTTCCTGGTATTTTTCACATCTGGGTTTGCTAATTGACCTTATGATCAAGGCCTTCGAGAAAGCCAAACCAGAAATGACAGCCGGCGCTCATTACGGAGACTCGATGGTTGTATATCTGACTGGTTTGGATCCCGAAACAGGTGAACTCTATGCCCATGATGAACCAACAGTTGGTGGTTGGGGTGGTAATTCTAAAGGCGATGGACAGGACGCATTGATTAATGTCCAGAATGGAGATTTTAAAAATTTCCCAGCGGAGATTTGTGAACATATTCTTCCATGTTTGATGGAATCATATTCCATTCGCCAAGATAGTGGTGGCGCTGGCAAATTCCGTGGTGGCAATGGAGTTACCCGTACTTACCGTACTTTAGAAGAAGGGGTCAATGTTTATCTATGGTTTGAGCGCTCCAAGATGCCTGCCTGGGGTGTGCTGGGCGGTGATAGTGCCAAGGGTCCTCAAATCACTATCTATGATGAAAATGGGAGAATTGTGTCAGAGGCATTGAAGTTAAACAACTGGCGTTTAGGCAAAAATTGGGTCATCGAAATGCAAACTGGCGGTGGCGGCGGTTATGGTAATCCCCTAGATCGCGATATTAGCAGAGTTGAATATGATGTGTTAAACCGCTTTGTCAGCAAAGAAAAGGCTGCATCTGCCTATGGTGTAGTTATAGACAATGACGGTAAGGCAGATCAGGAGGCCACAGAAGCTCTACGTGCTAAGATGCGCCTTGAGCTAAATACATAAGTAATATGGAAGGACAGATGTGACAAGAACCGTTACATCTACCCTTCACCATTGGTGTGGAAGCCCTTACAATATTTTGTTTTTTACAGGCTTCCCTAGGTCAGGAATTTTATTAAAAATTAAATTACACACAAAGGAGAGATTAAGCTATGAAAAAGCGCATACTAATGTCATTAATGTGCATTTTGTTGTCACTTCTAATGGTGTTGGGTTCCTGTGGAAAATCAGAAGAAACTGAGAAAGAACCCGTCACTGACACAACTGTTGATGCCGATGCTACTCCGGAAACAAGCAAAGAAAAATGGCTCTATCTTAATGCTAGTCTGCCACTTAACTATGATCCGGCTGTAGGGGCTTCCTCCGTGGACTCTTCAATCATGATTAATGTCTATGACAATCTGGTGTTTACGGAAATTGACGGTACGGTCATCCCTCATGTCGCTACTGAATGGACTGAATCGGAGGATGGTCTCAGCTACACTTTTAAAATCCGTGATGATATCAAATTTCATAACGGAGATCCCTTGGATGCATATGATGTTGCCTTTTCAATGAATCGTGCACTGGAGATTGGCCAGGGTTTTTCCTATCTATGGGTTAATTATGTTGATCGGGCTGAAGCAACAGACCCTACGACAGTCGTCTTTTATCTGAACAAGACATACGGTGTTTTTGTATCCACTCTAACTCGTCTGAGCATTCTAAATGAAGAATTGGTTATGGCTAATAAAGTGGATGGGCCATATGGTGAATTCGGTGATTACGGTATGAACTGGCTTAGTACCAATGATGCAGGCTCTGGACCTTATAAAACTGAATCTATCAATATCGCTGAGAATGTTACCTGTTCTAAATTTGACGATTACTGGATGGAGTGGGATGAAAATGCTCCGGATGGATTTACCTTTCAAGCAGTTAATGAGACTGCGACAGTTCGCACCATGTTAGGCAACAAGGAATTGTCTATTACAGATGAGTGGCAAACCCAGGATAGCCTGAATGCCATGGCTGAAATTGATGGTGTAGAAGTAACGAATATTTATTCCGGTGCAGTAGCAACATTTGAAATGAATACCAAAAAGGCCCCGACCGATTGTATTCATTTCCGTAAGTGTCTTGCCTATCTATTTGATTACGATACTGCTATTAACTATGTTTACCCGGGTACCAAACGTACAGGCCCGATCTCAGCTTCTTATGAGGGCTCCGATCCGGATGTTTTCCTCTATCCTTTTGATAAAGCTAAGGCCAAGGAAGAGCTCGAGCAATCGAAATATGCCGATAATCCTGGTGAGCACACCGTAGAAATCCACTATTCTGCAGACGTGCCGGATGAAGAAAAACTAGCCCTTCTGTTACAGGAAGCTGCTGCTGAGCTGGGCATCAATGTGACAATTACGGCGACGCCTTGGTCGACTATGATTGCCAATGCTGCTACTATCGAAAGCACACCCAGTATTTCCGTCATGTATCCAAGTGACAGCTATTCCGAAGCAGGATCAGTCCTGAACTTGCGCTATCACTCCGCTACTACTGGTTCTGCGCTTCAGTTTGAGTGGCTTCAAGATGAAGCAATTGATACTGAGATTGAAGCTGCGCTGGGTGAGCAGGATAAGGATAAACGGTTAAGTATGTATAAAGATATTCAGTCTAACCTAGTTGAGGCTTGTCCTTCAATCTGGGTTCTGGAATGGCCGGAACAAAGAGCATACCGTGCTGACTTGTTCACTTGGCCTGAGGCAGAGGCTGAGAAAAACGCACCTATTATGGGACGTTGTCTTTACTTCCGCACAATCAAGTTTAAATAGTCAGTTATAAGAATACCCTTAAAGACTGCAATTTCCCGTGAGAGGGGCACATAACCCCTCTCGCAGTCTATTAAAATATATTAAAGCTAGCCTATTGCGTATTTGAAAGGAGTGTTCAGACAATCATGGCCGGATTCAAGTACATTTTGAAACGTATGGCATGGTCTATTTTTGTTTTGTTCGGACTATCAATACTTATTTTCTGTATTGCCAGAGTTATTCCAGGCGATACAGCAACTATGGCTTTGGGTAGTACCGCAAGCGAGCACGCAAAAGAACTATATCGCGAACAAAACCATTTAAATGAGCCTCTACCGGTACAATATTTTTATTGGATAGGCGATGCGGTCAGAGGTAATTTCGGTAATTCGACTCAAACAAAAAGACCAGTTGCTACGGACATTAAAGAGTTTTTACCTGCAACTTTGGAACTTATTGCCTTTGCAGCCATTTTAGAAATCATAGGTGGTATAGGTTTAGGTGTGTTGACTGCTCGTAAACCGGGCGGTTTGCTGGATAATTCTGTTAGAGTTACTTCATACCTAGGTATAGCTACACCGTCTTTTGTCTGGGGTATTTTGTTTATGCTGATATTCTGTCACTGGACGCACTTGCTGCCCACAATTGGGCGCTTGTCTAGCAATATTGTGCCCCCTAAGAATATTACTGGCTTATATGTCATTGATGGAATACTGACAGGGAACACTGCTGCTGCCTGGGATGCGTTTAAGCACATCATTATGCCTGGTACCGCACTAGCTTTGACCGGTATAGCCCAGTCCGCCAGAATGACACGGGCCAGTATGTTGGATAATATGGATAAAGATTATGTGTCTGCGGAAATTGCAGCTGGTATTCCGATGCGCCGTGTAATGTGGGTCTATGTCTTGAGGCCTTCGGCAATTCCAGCAGTTTCAATGATAGCTCTTGATATTGCCGCTATGCTGGGGAATGCCTTTATGGTTGAACAGGTCTTCAGCTATCCTGGTGTTTCCAAATATTGTCTGAATGCCATTCTCAATAAGGATCTCAACGCTGTAGTAGGGGTAGTGCTGGTAATAGGTGTGAGTTTTCTCTTGGTCAATATTATGGTTGATATAATTTCCGCTTTCCTTGATCCACGAATTAGATTGCAAGGAGGGACTATATAATGAGCAAGAAAAATGAAAAAACAGCAAATACTTCGGTTGCAAGTCGCTCTGCTGTACGTTGGGATAATATTAAGCGCAACTGGTATATGTTTTCTCGTAACAAAATCTCAGTAGTTGGTTTTGTTGCAGTTATACTGATTATCCTAGTGGCAATTTTTCAGCAATATATTGCACCTTACCCTGAACATTCATCAGCATACACCAATTTCAGTGCTGCTAAGCTATCTCCTAACAGTCAATATTGGTTGGGAACAGATGCCAGCGGACGAGACGTCTTGAGCAGGATTATTTTCTCTTTTCGGGGAGCTTTGATTATGGGCGTTGGTGTTATTATGGTCGCTGCACCGGTAGGTGTGATTATGGGACTACTTGCTGGTTATTACAAAGGTCGTATAGTATCAACTATTATTATGCGCGTAGTAGACATCTTCCTATCCTTGCCTTCCCTAGTGCTAGCTCTAGCGATCTCTGCGATTTTTACTCCGACATTGTTCCATTCCATGATGGCAATTACAGTATCCTGGTGGGCCTGGTATGCCAGGTTGGTCTATGGAGCTGCTTCATCAATTCGCAATGAATACTATATTCAATCAGCAGAGCTGATCGGAGCCAGCAGAAAACATATCATCTTTCGAGAAATTTTACCTAACTGCTGGTTTACCATTCTTACTAAGATGACCTTGGATATGGGTATCGTTATACTAATGGGTGCTTCACTTAGCTTTGTCGGACTAGGCGCACAGCCACCAAAACCTGATCTAGGCACCATGATATCCGACGGCTATAAACTATTGCCAGATGCTTGGTGGTTAACTATCTTTCCGGCGGCCGCAATCATGTTAATTGTTCTTTCTTTCAATTTGCTGGGTGATGGTATCGCAGATATGCTTAATGCAAAGGAGGTCTAACAATGGTAGAGCAAAAGCAGCCAATATTAAGAATTGAAGACCTCTATATTAATTATAAAGTATATGGTGGCTATTCCTATGTCATTGACGGCTTGAATTTGAATGTTTTCCCAGGGGAAAAAATTGCCTTAGTAGGCGAAAGTGGTTGTGGCAAGACCACAACTGTCAAGTCTATTTTGCGTGTTTTGCCTAAACAAGCAAAAATTGCCGGTGGTAGTATCGTCTTTGATGGACATGATGTGTTAAACATCAAGCCTAATGAACTAAATGAAGTGCGCAGACGCAAAATGTCTATGATCTTTCAGGATCCGACCGCCTCACTAAATCCTGTCTTTACGATTGGTAAACAGATCTCAGATTCTATTAAATATTCTGGACTGGCTGACAGGAAAGACAAGAAAGCAATTAAAGAAAGAGCGATCCAAGCTTTAAACGATTGTTCCATGCCTGATCCCGAGCGTATCATGGGAAATTATCCATTCCAGCTATCTGGTGGTATGCGACAGCGTGTATGTATTGCGATGGCACTTGCAACTGCCAGTAAATTTATGATTGCAGATGAACCGACAACTAATTTGGATGTCACAATTCAAGATCAAGTTTTGAAATTGATCAGGAATCTTACTGATGAAAAAGATATGTCTCTGATTTTGATAACCCATTCTATGGGTGTAGCTAGAATGATGGCTGACCGTATCTGTGTGATGTATGCTGGTAACATTGTGGAAAATGCCAAGACAGAAGAGTTGCTGGAGAAACCCCAGCATCCCTATACGGTAGGGTTAATGAATTCAATTCCCAAGTTGACTGGGGATAGTATTCTGTCAGGAATTCCCGGTCGCTTGCCAAGTTATCTTACACCCCCGCCGGGCTGCAGATTTTCCACCCGTTGTCCTCATGCATTTGATAGTTGTTTTGTCAAAAAACCGCCATTTTATGATATTGGCAACGGGCATCAGGTAGCTTGTTATCTACATGATAAGAGCGTACCTCAATCCATTAAAGAGGAGGCTGTTAGCAATGAATGAAATGGCGAATTCTGTTACCTCAATCAATAGTCAAGCCACAGGCGATAATGTTCTAGTGGTAAATAATATGAAGAAATACTTCTCAACTAAAGATAAAGATTGCTTTGTCAAGGCGATTGATGATATTAGTTTTACTGTCCGGCGTAATGAAGTAGTAGGTTTAGTTGGAGAAAGTGGTTCGGGCAAGAGTACTACTGCATATTCAATTATGGGCATGCACAGTATCACTAGTGGTGAGGTAATCTTCAAAGGGCAGGATATTTCCATGTTAGCTATTAAACGCCCTAAATCATTAAAAAGGGAAATTCAGATTGTTTTTCAAGATCCAGGAACATCACTAAATCCTCAGCGCAAAATTGGTGAGATTATTTCTATGCCCTTGAGAGTCCATAATATTGTGCCACGGTCACAGACAGAAAAGCGTGCACGTGAATTGTTGGATTTGGTTGGTTTACCTCAAGATTGTTACTATAAATCCCCCCGTTCACTGGGTGGTGGAGAAAAACAGCTGGTAGCAATTGCGCGTGCCCTAACTACGAATCCTTCCTTGATGATTCTGGACGAACCGACATCGGCATTGGACGTTTCAATTCAGGCTAAGATTATCACAACTCTGATGGAGCTTCGAGAGCAGTTTGATATGTCCTATCTATTTATAACGCATGATATGAGCTTAATGCGTAATATTGCAGATAGAATTGCTATTATGTATCTTGGACGCATAATGGAGATGGCTCCTACTGCAGACTTTTTTGAAAAACCACAACATCCTTATACTAAAATGCTGGTATCTTCGATTCCTGTTGTGCTACAAGAAGAAGAGGATCTGAAACCGGTTCAAGTAGAATCCCAGGGAGAGATTCCGAGCCCGGTTAATGTACCTCCGGGTTGTAGGTTTAATACTCGTTGCCCAGAAAAATTTGAAAGCTGTTTGGTTGATGAGCCACAAATGGTCAAGGTGTTTCCTGATCACTATGTTAGTTGTCATATGCACGATCCACGTACTTAACTTGAGATAACAGCTTCCTAAGAAGATAGTTTCACGCATGGGAAGGAGGGACTTGTGATTGGTAATTATGGTAAAAAGATCAGGTTTTTGAGAATTGCACAAAAAATGACCTTGCTGGAACTTGGTGTGGCTGCAGGAATCTCTGCAAGTTATGTATCACAGATTGAGCGTGGTCAAAGTTCAGTTTCTTTAACTACATTAGTACAAATTGCTAGAAGTTTGGGTGTAAGTGTTGAGTATCTACTCTACGATGCTGGTGACTATATCAATACCCCAGGTAATGTTACGTCTCGATTCGTTTGTCCTTCGGGCAAACCTTATTATTTTAAGATTTTATCCAATGATGTGGGCGAGAAGAAACTAAGAATTTATCAAATAACCTTTTTACCAGGTAGCAAAGATTATTCCTTGCCCATTGAAGATAAAGAAGGATTTCTATATATGCTGAGAGGTGTACTGACCATTGAAATAAACCATAAGACGGAGCTTATGTTTCACGGTGATAGCTTGTTCTTTGATGGTAGTGTGGAATACAAATTTTTTAACCGCAGTGATGGGATAATTGTCCTTATCTATGCGACATTTGCCTCGAGTGTATTGGAGAAGGACTAATGACAGAAGATAAGATTGGTAGCAATATCAGAAAGATTCGTCTAGAAAAAGGTATGACACTCAAGGAGCTGGGAGAAAAAGCTGAACTGTCAATCAGTTATCTTTCCATGCTGGAGAGAGGTCTTTGCTCCCTATCTTTAGCTACCTTACAAAATATTGCCGAGGCTTTGGATGTTAATAAGTCTGAACTAACGATTCCGGCACCAGATCCGGAAAATGGTCTGGTCCGGAGCTACCAGCGTCCCTCTATTAAGCTAGAAGGATCAACCTTAATTTACAATTACCTAGTTGATGATAAGTACACTCCTCGTAAGTTCAATCCGATTAAAGTTACAATTTTGCCGAGCCACAGCATTATACCTACTGTTCCTTACAAGCATGGTGGCGAGGAATTTATCTATGTTCTAGAGGGGACTCTCACTTTGATTTTGGACAAACAAAGTTATTCGCTGTCAGAGGGAGACAGCACACATTATAATTCTTCCATCCCGCACGAATGGCTAAACTATACGGATCGTCTGGTAGTGGTATTGGCTATTAACAGTTACCCTCATGCTGATTACTATGGCGATAAAACAGAATAGAAACTGTTCTTACGGATAAAGATTATTGTGATCTAATCCGGTGCTGCTAGCATTGATTTTCCAGATTACAGATCCCCGGTTATGCAGATCCCGGGGATTTTCCATTTTATGTTGTTATATTGACTTGCAGGATCCAGGATGCTATATTTAATTTGGGATCCAAGAATTAGGATTGAATACTGAAAATTAACAACTATTGCTAATTTTATTTACTCAATTTGCATTGGATCATTAAAGTACAAATACGAAGACGCTATCAAAGTAGATTCGGCATCTTTTATTAACAGTTGAGATGCGATCGGAGCAGAGCTTGACGGCAACGAACAAGGACAGAAAGGTAATAGCATAATGGCATTACGCGCAATCCGACCACAGCAAGACGAATCATTGTCTGAACAGGCCTATAGAACGATTAAACGCAGAATTATAGATTTGACATATGAGCCGGGGTCCGATTTGACGGAGGCTTTCCTGGCAGATGAACTGTCCATGAGCAGGATGCCGGTCAGGGCCGCTTTGCACCGCCTGGAGCTGGAGGACTGGGTGATTGCCGATTTTCGCAAAAAAACCAGGGTTAAGCCGATTCTATGTCAAGATGTGATTGATATCTATCAGATGCGCAGTTTATTGGAGTTACCGGCGATAGAGAGAATCTTCACTGAACAAAAAACCTGGAAGTTCTCTTTCATGATTGAAGAGGGACTGTTGCGGATCAAGGCCAATGTCCACGATCTCTACGAGCGTGAACGGGCCGAAACTGACTTACATATGGCCATTGTCAATGTGCTGGAGAATCGAAGAATAGATCGGATTTACCGCAATGTTCAGGATGAACTGATTCGGATCGGCCTGAGCTTTGTCCGCAGCGAAGAGCGCGACAGACAATATATTGCTCAGATCATTGAGGGTTGGGAAGACCTGATCCTAGCTATTAGGGAACAGCGGCGAGAAGATGCTCTCCGAATCTTTGACCGCGATCATTTGAGCGGTGCCTTGAAATTGGCACTGAAACAATTTGCGACAGATACAAATTGATATAAGAACTGATTGCCATTAATAATGAACAGATAAACCCGGCCGGAGCTTATACAAGGCAAAATTACGAAGTAAACTACTGATCGACAACACAATAGTGGTGTCTTAAAAATGAAACTTGCTAAACAGCTATTGAGATACAGGAGGAAAGACCATGGCTGATTATCTGAAGCGTATTGCCAGACTGAAAGAACGTCTATTGACAATAAAGCCGGAGATGGATCTGGAGAACGCAAAGATCCTGACAGAGGGCTTTATCGAATACGCCAATATGCCGCTGATCCTGAAGAAAGCTTATGCTTTCCGCAAACAATGTCAGGAAAAGACTATCTTTATCGCAGAGGACGAACTTATCGT
>JAAYQX010000007.1 GCA_012519085.1 Clostridiaceae bacterium | reverse complement strand
GACTGGTCTAAAGAAACAAGGACGGGTTTTTCCAATTCTACTTTAATTACAAGGACAGTCAACGATGTGAAACAAGTTGCAAATTTCATAGATCTGTCTTTAAGGAAGATTTTTACCCTCACCATTACCATTATCGGAGCACTGGTTGTGTCATTTGCGCTGGATGCCAAATTAGCTTCCATCATATTGATTATCATACCGGCAATCTTGGTTTTGGGCTTATTCCTGACGACGAGGGCTCTGCCTCAATATGCCCGCATACGTCATGCTATCGATCGGATCAATCAACTTTTCCGCGAGAATATAAGAGGAATCCGGGTTATAAGAGCCTTCAACAAATCCGATTATGAGATAAAGGAGTTTGAAAAGGCGACAAAAGATGCTTGTGAGGCCAGCGTTCAGTCGGAATCGACGATGATGCTCTTGAGCCCTCTCATTTTGCTGTTTACCAATATTCTAATTTTGATTATTTTGTTTTTGGGCGGCGGAAGGGCTCAGATAGGAACAATCAAACTTGGAGTTCTTATCGGTCTCATCGAATATGCCACGATCAGTTTAAATAATATTCAGCAGTTCGCATCGATTATAACTATTGTTCCCAGGTCTAAAGTTTCTATCGACAGAATCGCGGAAGTTCTGTCGAAGGAAGAACTTCTCAAGGTAAAAAAGGATACTTTGAAATTAGGTGAAAGAGGGATCAGTTTTGAGGATATAGATTTTTACTATCCTGATTCCCGTATGGCTGCCTTGGATAATATCAATTTTTGTCTAAGGAAAGGGGAGACAAAGGCGATTATCGGTTCGACGGGTAGCGGGAAATCGACCATCTTAAAATTATTATTGCGAGACTACGATGCCTATCGGGGACAAATTTGCCTCAATGGCAATGATATTCAAAGTCTTTCGAGGGAGGAAATCAGTCGATTTGTGACATTTGTTCCACAAGTCAGTTTTCTATTTTCCGGTACTATTCGGGAAAATATTCAAACCGGGAAAAATGATGCCACGGACGATGAGATTTGGGAAGTATTAGATATGGCTCAGATGGGGGATTTTTTCCGGTCGTCTCCGGCAGGACTGGATACCTATATCGCCCAAAACGCAGTAAATTTTTCGGGCGGGCAAAAGCAGAGGATATCAATTGCCCGTGGTCTGATTCGAGAATCTGACTTCTATATTTTCGATGACTGTTTTTCTGCCTTGGATTATGTGACTGAGAAGAAAATCCGCGCAGCTATCCAAGAGAAATTGGCCGACCGAGGTGTTTTGGTGGTCGCTCAACGCGTGGCAACGGTTAGACATGCGGCTGAAATCTTAGTCCTCGAAAAAGGAAAGATTGTGGATAGGGGTAGTCATGAAGAGCTGGCGGAAAGCTCGGAGGTCTATAAAGAAATTCTCACATCGCAATTGAAATCCCAAGAGGGAGAAATTAGATGAGTACAGAGCCTAGGCATAGCGAAAACAAAGAAGAAGAAGGGCTGCCGGGGGTCTCCAGAGGAGTCGGCGGGGCAGGACGTGTTTCGGGTCTCCTGACATCAGGCAGTGCCAAAGATGCCAAGGGAACCTTGTTTAGGCTGTTCAAAAATTTGGCCTCATTCAAGTGGATATTTTTGGCGGCGATTTTACTAACATTAGTCGCTTCCCTGGCTCAAATATTGATTCCGAGAAATATTGGCCGGATTATCAATATCTTTACCGATCTTTTAACTAAAGACTTTGCTCTTGATTGGACGATTCTAGGGGGAATAGGCCTCGTTCTTTTGGTCTTATATATTCTGAATTTCTTCGCCAATTATCTTGCCAATATTTTAATGGTGAGGGTGACTCAGAAGGTAATCAGATCTTTAAGAAATCAGATGCAGGTCAAATTAAACCGCCTCACTTTAAACTACTTTGATCGCTCATCAGCGGGGGACATGGTCTCATTGCTGAGTAATGATTTAGACAATGTAGCTAATACCTTGCAAAGCGGTTTAACCAGCTCGCTCTCGGCACTGGTGCTGCTGGCCGGTGTAGTTGTAATGATGATAAGTATCAATCCTATACTTGCCTTTCTGTCCATGGTAGTCATACCTGTTTCTTATCTCATGGTTAAGTTCCTAGTAAAAAAAGCAAAACCTCTCTTTCAGAAAAATGCGAACTTGACGGGAGTTTTCAACGGGAGAATAGAAGAGGCTTATAGGGGAGAAGATATTGTCAAACACTACAATATCGGCGAAGAATTAAAAGAAGAGCTGGCTGCTCTCAATGAAGAGCTGTATGACAGTGAGTGGAAATCGTCCTTGGTTTCTTTCGTGACCAGACCCGCCGGGGATTTAATTTTGAATTCAAATTATGTCTTATTGGCAATTTGGGGCGGCAGATATGTTATCAATGGCGTCCTGTCCTTAGGGGGTTTTCAAGCCTTCCTGCAATATACTCAAATGCTTAGAGGTCCGTTCAACCAAGTGCTGGGTATTTTTAACACCATCATGTCCGCCTTAGCTTCGGCGGAGAGAGTTTTCGAATTTTTAGATGCCGAGGAAATTATCGAATTGGGCGACGACAGCTTGGATGCTGCCGCGGTTCGGGGAGAGATTGAATTTGACCAAGTTGATTTTGGCTATACGGATAATCTGCTATTCGAGGGGGTGGACCTGAAAGTAAGGCCTGGCGAGCAGGTTGCCATTGTCGGCAGGTCCGGAGCCGGAAAAACGACTTTGGTCAATTTGCTGATGCGTTTTTATGAAATCGAAGGCGGAACAATCTCTATCGATGGTAAAGACGCCAAGAGCTATCGGACCGAGGAGCTAAGAAAAGCATACTCCATGGTTTTGCAGGACACCTGGCTCTTTTCGGGCAGCATTAGGGACAATATCGCTTATGGTGCTGATATTTCAAGCGGAGAAGATTTGTGCGATGTGGATTTTATAAAGATTAAAGAGGCAGCCGAACTGGCCAGGGCGGATACTTTTATCGAGCGTTTAGCTGAAGGATACGATACCGTTCTAACGGAAGGAGCTTCTAATATCAGTCAAGGAGAAGTCCAGTTGTTGACCATAGCCAGAGCCATGATAAAAAAGGCTCCGATCATTATTTTGGACGAGGCCACATCTTCGGTCGATACTCGTACTGAGGTATTAATTCAGCATGGGATGAGAGAGCTGGCAGATAATTCCACCAGCTTTATCATTGCCCACAGACTTTCCACTATCCAAGATGCCGACAGGATTATTGTTATGGACAGCGGCACTATTGTCGAAGTCGGAACACACCGGGAATTACTTGAGAAAAACGGATATTATGCCGAAATGTATTCAGCAGGGCAGTTTTAGTTTGAAAATTATCCCCAAACATGCTTATGTCTTGATAGCTTAAGCTTTTTTTGTTACAATAACCATGCTGTATTTTTGCAGTTGAGAGCGGGCATCCGCTCTCAATTTATGTAGGGAGGCTTTATGGCCAGGAGAACTGCCGAGGAACAGCGAATTTTTGACCGTCTGATCAGGGTAGCGGAGTCATTAGGTCTGGAATTGATTGAAGTCAAATATAGACGTGAGGGCGGCAAGCTGTTTCTGACAGTATTTGTGGACCGCCGCGGCGGTGTGACTATCGATGAATGCGGCAGAATGAGTGAGCTGTCTGATCCGATCATTGATGAAGAACTGGATCTGAAGCGCCATGATTATTTTGAGGTGTCTTCTCCGGGACTGGATCGCCCCCTGACCGAAGTAGCAGATTTTGTCCGCTATGCCGGTGAAGTTGTCAGCCTTAAGCTCTATGGCTCCTTGGAAGGCAAGAAAAACTGGCAGGGACTGCTGGTTTCCGGCGATGAGCAGGAAATTGTTTTAAATATAGAATCTGAGGAAAAGTCATTCCCTAGGAATGGGATAGCAGTTATCAAGAGAGAAGTTGTTTTTTAAAAAGGAAGAGACGACCGCCAGTGGTCAAAGGAGAAATCATGAACCCGGAATTGATTGAGGCTTTGAAATTACTTGAAAAAGAGCGTGGACTGGATTTGGAAATCCTATTCCAATCCATCGAGGAAGCATTGGTTTCCGCTTATAAAAGAGAATTTGATATCAAGACTGACCGTCGTGACAGCGGTGAAGAAGTAGAGGCGGACGATATTTCGGCTGCGGTTGATCGTGAGACAGGCGAGATGCGTGTCTATCAGACCATGACAATTGTCGCAGAGGTTACCGATCCGCACAGTCAGCTTTCTCTGGCTGATGCCAAGGCCCTGTCTGATGAGCTGGATCTGGGAGATCAACTGGTCCGTGAGGTTGACCCGGCAGATTTCGGTCGCCTGGCGGCACAGACAGCGAAGAGTGTGATTAATCAGCGCCTGGCTCAGGCCGAAAAAGAGCGGATCCATAATGAATTTTCGGGTCGAGTCGGCGAACTATCTGCCGGTGTTGTTCAGAGGAAAGACCGCCGTGAGGTTACTGTAGATATTGGTAGAGCGGAAGCGGTCCTGCCTAATAATGAACAGTCCAGGCTGGATGGCTATACTTTCAATCAGCGCATGAAATTCTATATTATGAAGGTCGATGAACGCCGCAATAGACCGGTCATCATTGTATCGCGCAGCCATCCCAATTTGGTCAGGCGACTGTTCGAGCAGGAAGTGCCGGAAATTTCTTCAGGGGTAGTAGAGATTATCAATATTGCCCGTGAAGCCGGCTCCCGTACCAAAATGGCCGTGGCGAGTTCAGACCCCAATGTGGACTCCGTGGGGGCCTGTGTCGGTCAGCGCGGTCTTCGTGTTCAGAGTATCATTGATGAGCTGAACGGCGAGAAAATTGATATTATCGAATGGGATCCGGATCCTGTAGTCTATATCAGCCATGCTTTGAGCCCTGCCAAGGTAATTCGCGTTGAGATCAACGAGGAAGAGCAGAGTGCTACCGTTGTCGTACCCGATCATCAATTATCATTGGCGATCGGGCGTGAGGGTCAAAATGCCAGGTTGGCAGCCCGCCTGACCGGCTGGAAAATTGACATCAAGAACGAAGCACAATATCGTGAAATGTTAGAGAGTGAGCTCTTCAGCCGTTTTGACCAGGCTCTGGCAGAGGAAGAGGCTGAGGCTAACTGGGCAGAAGAAGAATTTGATTCCGAAATGGTGGGTGCCGACGACTGGGTCGAAGACGAGGAATTTGATCTCGAAGCAGAAGTTGCCGCCGACCGGGATAGTACTGAGATGACTGAAACCGAGGAGGCCGACTTAACGGATGATGCCGACTCCGCACAGCCGGCAAGCGCAGAACCGGCAGAACTTTGATGATTGCCGGCAGACAACCGCTCAGGATGTGCCTTTACTGTCGCAGGCGAAGCAGCAAGGATAAACTGTTTCGCTTGGTCAGATCAGAGGACGGCAACCTGATCTGGGACCGCTCCGGCAAGGAACAAAAGCGCGGTTACTATCTATGCAAACATCTGGCCTGTGTGCAGGGTATAGCACAAAGCCGGAAGTCCGCGGTAAGGCTTAAACGGGAAGTGCAGGAGCAGTTAACGGCATTTTTGGAAAGACAAGATGGCTCCGGGGAGTCAGACTAAAATTTGGATGAGTAATGAGAGAATATTAAATATCCTGGGTTTGGCCCGCAGAGCATCTAAGCTGGCCCTCGGCCAGGATAAGACAATAAAAAGCATTCTGGATCGCAAGGCAAAACTGGTTGTCTTAAGTAGAGATTGCGGTGCTGCGGCAAAACGCCAGATCACAGGCAAGGCAGAAACGGCGGGAATTAGAATTTTGACGCTGGGCAGCAGTAGAGAAGAATTGGGCCAGGCGGTCGGAATTCCCGGCAGCAGCTCTATAGGAGTACTGGACGCCGGTTTTGCAGCTTTAATTGAGAGCGGTTACAGAGAGCAAGTGGAGGATTAAGTCTAATTATGTCTAAACGAGAAGAAGCAGATTCAGGCCTCAGAGCAGGATTTATTTCTGAGGATGAAGCTTTGCGCAAACTGAAAGAGGAAGCGCAGGCTACTGAACAGGTAGAGGAATCAATGCCGGAGCCTGTCAGTCCTGCTGTGCCTGAAAAAAGAATTGATCCTCAAGATGATGGACCCACAATTGAGATGAAGGGAATCTCGGGCAAGAGTATTACTTCGGTAATCAAGATCGTCAAAAAGTCTCCGGCGGAAAGCAAAGAACCGGAAGTTGAGTCTAAACCCGAGGATAAGGCGGCAGCTGAACCTAAACCCGAGGATAAGGCAGCAACTGAACCTGAAATTTCTGAGACGCCGCAACCGATGTCAGCAGAAGAGTCCAAGCCGGCGGCTAAGAAAGATGCCGCGGCTGCTGTAGCGGTGAAGCCGGCTACAGCTAAGAAGAAATCTGCCAAAACAGTTAAAACAAAAACTGCAGCAACAAAAACCGCACCGGCCGCAAAGGCTGCCAAGGAAAGCAAGGACGTCAAACAGGAGAAAGCTGTTCCGGCTGCAAAGACAACTAAAGCGGCTAAAGTAAGTACTCCACCGGCAAAAGAAGAAATTGCGCCCACAAAGCCTGAGCCTGCCGCAGCTGTGGCAGAGCCGGAGGTGAGTGGCGATGGTGTTTTGAGGGATACGGGGGCTATTGAGGCAACTCGTGTGAGCGGTGCGCCTATCCGCCCGCAAAGCGGCAGCTATGTCGGACGCGATGCCGATGCACCGGCTGTCAGTAAAAGAGACAACAGGATCGAGCGTCAGTCCAGGACGACACAGCCATCACGCGATGAGCGCAGACGAAGAGATGAACGCCAGACAGGCAGCAGATCGCCGGCCGCAAGTCGTCCGCAGACCAGAGGTCGCAGGCAGCAGGATGTCGCCTTCGCCGATAAGGATAGGGAGGAGGCTCCGCGTCGGACCAGATCGCCCAAACAAGTGACCCGGTCACAGCCGATGCGTCAGCCGGAAGATGCCAAGGCTGTTACTCGCAGTCAGTATGTGCAGAGAAGCCAGCATGGACGCAGACAGGAGAGCAGACGTGATCAGACCAGGCGGGAGAAAGAGGAGATGTTGGCGGCTCGCATGAGACGCCGTACGCCACGCAATCAGCCATCAACTGAGCAGCAAAAGCAGGCGCAGATTCTGACTAAAGTGAAGCTGCCGGCCAGCCTGACAGTCAAAGAGCTGGCGGAGGCTCTGAAGAAGACAACCTCCGAAGTTATCATGAAGCTGATGAGCTACGGTGTTATGGCCACCTTAAATCAGGAGATTGATTATGATACGGCGGAGATAATCGCCAATGAATTTGATATTAAAGCGGAAAAGTTGGTTGAAGTTACAGCCGAAGAGATTCTGTTTGATGATTCGCCGGATGATGAAGCTGATCTGCAGCCGCGTCCGCCGGTTGTGGTTGTCATGGGTCATGTCGACCACGGCAAGACTTCAATCCTGGATTATATTCGTGAGGCTTCCGTTGCCAGCGGTGAGGCCGGTGGGATTACTCAGAAAATCGGTGCCTATACAGTTGACGTTGAGGGTCAGCAGATCACCTTTATCGATACTCCCGGCCACGAAGCCTTTACAACTATGCGCGCCCGCGGAGCGCAGGTCACCGATCTGGCTGTTCTGGTGGTAGCGGCTGATGACGGCGTGATGCCTCAGACGATTGAGGCGATCAACCATGCTCGCGCTGCGAATACGGAAATTTTGGTGGCTATCAATAAAATTGACAAAGCCAATATCAATATAGACAGGGTTCTGACCGAACTGGCACAGCATGATCTGATTGGACCTGAATGGGGCGGCTCGACAACCATTGTCAAGGTCTCAGCCAAAACCGGCGAGAATATGGACGAACTGCTGTCGATGATCTTGCTGACAGCCGAGGTTCTGGAATTAAAGGCCAATCCCAACCGTCAGGCTAAGGGCACGGTTATCGAGGCTAAACTGGATCGTGCCCGGGGAGTGGTTGCCACTCTGCTGGTACAGAGAGGAACACTCAATATCGGCGATACGATTGTGGTTGGTTCTCAGATTGGACATGTTCGCGCCATGCATAATGACAAGGGCAAGACGATTGAGGCAGCCGGTCCCTCGACCCCGGTTGAGGTCATGGGCCTGTCAGAAGTACCTGAGGGCGGCGAGGTTTTCTATGAGGTAGAGGATGATCGCACAGCCAGAGCACTGGTCGAAAAGCGCAAAGAACAGGAGCGAGAATCCGCCCTGAGTACTTCTTCGCGCATGTCTCTGGATAATCTCTTCGCCAGTCTGGGGAGTGGTGAGGTTAAGGAGCTCAATATTATTGTCAAAGCAGACCTTAAAGGTTCAGTCGAAGCACTGACCTCCTCGCTGGAAAAATTATCTAATGAGGAAGTACAGGTTAGGGTCATCCACGGCGCAGTAGGAGCGATTACCGAGAGTGATATCCGACTGGCTGAGGTCGCTAATGCTATCGTCATCGGCTTCAGTGTCAGACCGGCGCCCAATGTGCCTGAAATGGCTGAAGCAACCGGTGTGGATATAAGATTGTACCGTGTTATTTACCATGCCACGGAAGATATTGAGAAAGCGATGAAAGGCATGCTTGAACCTGAGTTCAAGGAAGTTGTACTGGGTAATGCCGCAGTACGGGAGGTCTTCCGTATATCAGGCGTGGGCAGTGTTGCCGGTTGTTATGTCACGAACGGCAAAATTGTCAGAAATAGTGAAATCCGCGTAGTGCGTGACGGTATCGTCATTCACGAAGGTAATATTGATTCTCTGCGCCGCTTCAAAGATGATGTCCGTGAGGTAGCCGCCGGTTATGAGTGCGGAATCGGTATTGCGCGCTTCAACGATATCAAAGAAGGCGATCAGCTGGAAAGCTTTGAAATGCAGGAAATCAAACGGGATTAGGTAGGATTAGACGTTTGGGTTTTTGCTGAAGGCGGCTCCGAGGGGTAATCTGTATCCTCTGCTATAGGGGCTGTGTTATCAGTACGGATTAAGGGCTGAGCCCGGGAGAAGATATATGTCAGAAAGAAATGTGAGAGTAGCCGGCGAAGTCCAGAGAATTCTGTCCGATCTGATCAGGGAGCTCAAAGATCCGCGCAAACCGCAAATGATGTCAATCACCGGAGTTAAGGTTACAAAAGACCTTAGTGTAGCTACTGTTTACTATAGTGTTTTTGGCGGTGCAGAAGATAAGGACAAGGCCAAGATTGTGCTGGACGGCTCTGCCGGTTTTCTACGCCGGGAGCTGGGCAAGCGGCTGCGGCTGCGCAAAGTGCCGGAGTTACGTTTGCGTCTGGATGAGACGATTGAGTATGGCTTCGCCATGGATGCTCTGATTGATCGGGTTATTTCCACTGACGAGAAGAACAGAGCTAGCCGGGAAAACCGCACAGCAGGGAAAGAGACTGCTGACAGCACAGATAACTGAGGCAGCTCAGAAACTAGTCAGGGGGGGAAGATATTGGAGATGAAAACGCGTTTGCAAAATATCGTAGATGCAATTTTGTCGCTGCGTCATACTGAAGAACTGATCGGTATTTTTCCCCATCTCGGAGCGGACGGCGATGCTCTGGGTTCCGGTCTGAGCCTGATGCTGGCCTTGAGGAGCCTGGGTCTTCGTGCTGATTTATTGTTGGATGAGGAGCCGACAGAGCAGCTTAAATTTTTGCCCAGGCTGGATCAGGTTACTGTTTATACTCCTGATATGCTGGAACAGTACCGTCAAACTATTAAATTTGCAATCGCGGTTGATTGTCATCAGGCGGAGCGGATGGGTCGGCGCGAAGAGTTATTCGAGTCAATTTCTTTCCGGGCAATAATTGATCATCATGTGTACGAAGATGATTATGGCGAACTAGCCGTGATCAAAACTTCCGCCTCTTCCACAGCCGAACTGATTTTTGATCTGATTGAGCTCTTGGAGCAGGAGACGGAGCAAAAGATCTTTAACCGGGATATTGCGATTCTAATTCTGGCAGGAATAATAACTGATACCGGGCGCTTCAGTTTCCCGTCTACCACAGCGCGTTGTTTTGAGCAGATGGCCTGCTTGATGGCCTATCAGCCGGATCTGACCGCCGTCAACTACGAGCTTTACGAACGAGTCAAGCTGCCGCAGATTCTGCTGCGGGGAGAAGTCCTGAGTCGAATCAAAACCAGTCCTGATCATAAAGTGATTACTTCCTCTATTTCCAGAGCTCTATTGGAGCAGACAGGTGCGGAGGATTATGATCTGGATGCGCTGCCCTCCGAGATGAGAACCATTGAAGGGGTTGAAGTAGCATTTCTTTTGCGTGAAGTCGGTGTTCCGGATGTAATCAAGGTCAATATCAGGTCTAAAGATTGTTTCGATGCTGCCGCCTTTGCTATCCAATATGGTGGCGGCGGGCATGTCCGCGCCGCAGGCATGACACTGGAAGGCATCAGTCTGGCCGAAGCTGAAGCTATGGTCATGCGCGAAGCCAGCGCTATTCTTCAAGTTTGCTCCGCACCGGGTGATAAGTGAAGTTGGAACAGATGGAAAGCGGTATTCTGCTGCTCGATAAACCGGCTGGCCTTACTTCATTCGACGTTGTGGCACGTAGCCGTAAAATGCTGGGGACCCGCCGGGTCGGCCATCTAGGCACATTGGATCCTTTTGCCACCGGTATTCTGCCTCTGGTCTTTGGCAAGGCAACCCGCCTTTCACAATATCTAATGGAACACGACAAGCGCTACCAGGTTACGCTGGAGCTGGGGCTTGCTACAGATACGCAGGATCGGGATGGAAGGGTCGTAGCCGAAAAACAGTTGACAGTGGAGCATTTGCAGCATTTGCTGCAGGATGATTGCAAACTGATCAGGCAGGCAGTTGCTGATCTGGAAGGCGTCAGGGAGCAATTGCCACCGCTGTATTCCGCTGTCAAAATTGATGGCAAACCTTTATATAAATATGCTCGTCAAGGAAAAGATGTCAAGAGGTCAACACGTCAGGTTGAAGTCTATCAGGCCGACTTGATAGGAGTCAGACAGGATAAATCATATTTACGCCCTGAGTGTGAGACAGTGCTGCTGGACTTGATGGTTTTTTGCAGCAAGGGCACCTATATCAGAGTATTGGCGGCTGAGCTGGGACAAATGCTGGGCAGTTTAGCTTATGCCGTGGCTTTGCGCCGCTTGGCAGTTGGCAGCTTTACGGTTGCAGAGGCGCTGGAACTGACACAGGCTGAAGAGTTGTTCTCTGACATATATCAGGCGGACAGTGCTGCTTGGCGTTCACATCTGGCACAGCGAGGGCAGATACTGGCGATGGCTCAGGCTATGAGTGAATATCCGTCCTACCGGCTCAATCGTGAGGAGGCACTGGCTATTGCTGCAGGCATGATGATTAGTTGCCGTACTCCGTCTGCCGAACTGCAATGCCGACCTGTCGCTGGTCCTGTGCAGCGTACCACAGGGGGGCGCCTTCGATATAATATTGTTTGCTTGCTCTGGCAGGATGATCTGCTGGCTATAGGCTCTCCGGTGGAGCAGGGGGGGAATTTACTGATTAAGCCGGAGACGGTTTTTGTGACTCGTGCTGAGATTATTTGAGAGGAATTGAGGTATTGTCGCTGATGAAAGTCTATCTTGCGGATGATATCTGGCCGGTCGAGTTTGAGCGCAGTGTGGCGCTGGGGACTTTTGATGGTGTTCATCTGGGTCATCAGGCTTTGATTCGGGCCTTGTTGGCAGATGCTGAGGAATCGGGACGGGTTCCGTCAGTTTTCACTTTTTCCGATCATCCTGACTTGGTTTTTAGGGATCGGGAGACATTCCCGGGCTTGACTATGACCATAGAAGAAAAAGTGAAAATTCTGGCTGGGCTGGGGGTGGCGGAGGTATTTTTGTTTCCTTTGGCGCCGCAAATTTACCGCCTGTCGGCGACGGAGTTTTTGCGGGATCTGCTGCAGAGCAGTCTGAATGCCGGAATGATTGTGGTGGGTGAGGATGCCAGATTCGGCTCCGGCCGCAGCGGAGATACCGAGTTCCTATGCGGCTGGGGCAGGGAGAACGGAGTGAAAACCGTCATTATCGAAGATCTGTATTTTGAGGGGGAGAAGATTTCCAGTACGCGTATTCGCAGTCTGCTGCAGAAGGGGAGACTGAGGCAAGCGGCTGAGCTGTTGGGGCGCAGCTTTGGTTTTAGGGCGGAAGTACAGTCTCCGATAGGCGTTGAAAATGCTAAGGGACAGTTGGAGATTGGACTGCGCTATCCGGCGGGAATTGTTGTGCTTCCTCCCGGAAAATATCAGGTGGAAGTATTTCCGGACTCGGTCGGCTTTGAGCGGAGAGCTGAGTTGCCTTTGCTCTGGCAGACAGAACTT
This sequence comes from Clostridiaceae bacterium, assembly GCA_012519085.1. GTDB lineage: Bacteria > Bacillota > Clostridia > Saccharofermentanales > DTU023 > UBA1046. Next base: position 19,731 of record JAAYQX010000007.1, on the reverse strand, counting down.
GAAATGGCTGTAACTGGGGACGGACCACGGCTGAAGCTGTCGGTTCCTCAGGGAGTGCAGCCGGAGAATTCCGCTTTGTATCTGAATTTTGCAGATTCGCAGTAGCGCCAAGTGAGGTCTAGTGTTTTGGTGGCTCTGATAGCGTTGGACTTTGCAGTCATATCGGATATGGTATCTGGCTGGAAGTGACTTGCTTTATGGTAGAATTATTCTCTAATAAGGAGATAAACAGACATGGCTGATTATTTAGTTGATTTTCCCGGACTCGGTATTTTTGATCTGCCTATCAACCGTACAGTGGTATCTTTTGAGCTCTTTGGTCGGCATATCAGTATCTACTGGTATGGTGTGATCATTGCCCTGGCCTTTTTGCTTTGCATATTCCTTAGTATGAGGCAGGCCAAACAATTCGGTATGACTAGTAACCAAATTGCGGATTATTATTTACTGATTATTCCTCTGGGAATGCTGGGCGCCAGGCTATATTATGTCGTTTTTCAGCGCGATACCGTTGGCCTCAGTCTGAAAGATATATTTGATACCAGAAGCGGCGGACTGGCATTTTATGGCGGCGTGATCGGTGGTATCCTGGCCATCATTATTATAGCTAAAATCAAGAGACACAAACTGAGCAGAATCTTTGATTTTTTCGCAGTCTACCTGCCTCTGGGTCAGGCGATCGGGCGCTGGGGCAATTTCTTTAATCAAGAGGCTTTTGGCATTAATACGAATTTACCTTGGGGTATGTACAGCAACGGTACTGAAGCCTATATCCGTTCTCTCAGTGGTGTAGAGCGTAATCTGCTGCCAACGCTGGATCCGTCGCAACCAGTTCATCCGACTTTTCTCTATGAATTCATCGCTAATCTGCTTATTTTTGTTATCCTGCTGCAGGTGCGTAAGCGCGCGAAACGTCCTTTTACAACGATGGCGACTTATTTTCTACTCTACGGTTCGGTGCGTTTTCTGGTCGAGGGACTACGCACGGATCCGCTTTATATTGCCGGTACGGATTTCCGTGTGTCACAGGTACTATCGGCTGTAATGATTGCCGGTTCTCTGGTTTTCCTGTTGGTTTCCAGCTTTATCAAGCAGCGGCATCCTGAGCGAGAAGTGACAGTAGCTATACCTGTTGCAGGGGCAAATGAGACTGATAAGGCGGTTGTTTCGTCTGAGACAGAGGTCGAGTTAGAGGAAGCTGAGGTCGAGTTAAAGGAAACCGAAGTCGAGTTAGAGGAAGCTGAGGAGACAGAAGATATAGGAGGAGCAGCAGAAGAAGACTCAGAGAGTGATTTGACCGCTGTGACGGCAGTAGCCGATACTGCTGAGGGCGATCAGACTGCTGAGGATGATAAGGCTGATGAGAATGATCAGACTGATGATGACAAGCCTTTAGACTGATAGGAGAACTATGCTCAGAAGCTCCAATCCGAATCAAAAATATGCTTTAAAACGTTCCGGCAGCGATCAATCCCGCGCCGCTATTTTCTTCTCTGCCATGGATTATTGGATTCTTGTGCCGGTAATGATTATGGTTCTGATCGGACTATATGTGCTAAATAAGGTAGCAGCAGATGGTGTAGGCACTACACTCAGTTATCCTTCCGGTTTTTATCGTCAGGTGGGCGCCGTATTGCTTGGTTTAGCGCTGGCGATCATTATTTGCCTGATGGAGTTGCCGACCTTGAGATTATTCGGATCAATCGTCTATATCGTTGCTGTACTATTACTGATTTATGTTAAGATTGACGGCTATTCCCTGCGCTCCTTTACCGGCGCCGACAGCTGGATCAAATTTCCTGTAATTGGTTCACTCCAGCCGTCGGAACTGGCAAAAACCGGTATTGCTATGGTTGTAGGCAATATTTTGGCGGAGATGAAATCCGGCAAGCGTAACTATCTGGACGGTGGCATCAGGATTGCCCTGGTCTCCGGTTTTCCGTTTTTGCTAATAATCACTGAGCCGGATTTCGGTACTTCAATGACGATAATTTTTATGGTTGCAGTGATGATTTTTGTCTGGGGTATCCGCTGGAGATATGTCCTTATCACAGCCGGGGCATTTGTAATCGCACTGCCTTTAATCTGGAATAATGTCCTGAGCGGGGTAGGACAAAACCGGATTTTGACTTTTCTGTTTCCCGGTCATGACAAAAGGGCAAGCTATCATATTTCACAATCGCTAACTGCTGTCTCTTCAGGTGGCATTACCGGCAGTGCCGGTCAACCGGTTAATGTACCGGTCAAAGAGTCTGACTTTATATTTTCTGCTGTCGCCGAGTATATGGGCTTGATTGGAGTAGTAGCCTTGGTAGTCTTGGTTGCTATTTTCATTACCCGTACCTTGTTGGTTTCTTTTGAGGTAGTAAGGGATGATCCGGCTCAGGGCTATATTATGATTGGGCTGATCTCAGTTATGGCATTCCATTATATTGAGAATATGGGTATGACGGTAGGTCTGCTTCCTATCACCGGGATTCCGCTGCCTTTTGTCAGCCATGGCGGTTCAGCTATGGTTTCCAATTTTATTTCACTAGGTATTATCTTGAATATTTCTATGAATCAGCGCATGCTGGCTATGCAGTCAGGCTATTAACAGTTCCCATTTAATCGATAAAATAGCCGGAAAAGGCTAATTTCTATTTGACTTTCGCACTTGCCCATCCGCGCAGATCACAAAATCTATCCAAGCCAAATAGACAACTTGAGTGAAGATGCTGAAAGGCATTTTTTTAATTTTTTTGCTGAAATCAGGCGGCGGAAGCTAATATTAATAATTTCTTCATTATTATTGACAAATTAATTTGCTTTTTCAATTGACAGCAGTTAGAATAAGCAGAAAGGTGGAGCAAAGTGTCACGTTAGTATTTGATTGTGGAGTAAAAGTAGCGGATAATTGCTTCAAAAACGGTAAAGGAGACACCTGTGGCCAGGTATACACATATCATTGATAAAAAGGGTCGTGTGATAGTGCCTGCCCGCTTGCGTGAAAACCTGACCGGTACGCTTCATATCACAGGCAATCTGGATCCCGGTTATTTGACGCTTTACACTAGTGAGCAGTTCAACTCAATTCGCGCTCAATTATTGCAGTTATCAGGAACAGATCCTGATGTCCGTCGTTTTCAGCGCTTTATTATCGGCGAAGCTGTAGTTTGTGAAATTGACAGTCAGGGTCGCATCTCAGTCAGTTCAAATCTCTGGGATTTGATTGGTGTAGGTCCGGGTGATGAAATCTGTTTTATCGACATGATTGATAAAGTCGAAATCTGTTCTGAACAGTTCTATCAGGAGCAGAAAGCTCATGAAGATCCGATTGCCGGCCTTGACTTGAGTAAGTTCGATGTCAAGGGATTGTAGCTTGGGGCATATTCCTGTCCTTGCCACTGAGGTTATCGAGGCGCTGAAGATTGTACCGGATGGCAGATATGTCGATTGTACGGCAGGGGATGGCGGACATAGTTCGCTGATACTGTCGAAACTTAGTGCAAAAGGTAGTCTGATCGCCCTGGATCGTGATTGCGAGGCCTGTAAGACAACCAAGTTGAAACTAGACAAGATGAACGCAGAAGGGAACTGGGAAGTAGTGAGAAATAATTTCTCTACCCTGAAACAAATTCTGCAAGCGAGGGGCATTGAGTCTGTAAATGGAATTTTGGCAGATCTGGGTGTGTCTTCCGTCCAGCTGGACCAGCAGGAACGAGGTTTTTCCTACCAGCAGGATGGTCCGCTGGATATGCGAATGGATAAAACCGGCGGAGAGACTGCGGCGCAATGGCTAAGCCGGGTCACTCAGTCGGAATTACAAAGAGTCCTGAGTGAATATGGTGAAGAAAGATATGCCGGGCGTATCTCACAGGCCATCATTAGAGCGAGGGATAACGCTGCAATTTCAACGACTGCGGAATTGGCAGAAATTATTGTTAGAAGCATGCCCGCCGCTTCCCGGCGTGAAAAGCAGCACCCGGCTCGCAGGAGCTTTCAGGCCATCAGGATTGCTATCAATAATGAGCTGGCAGAGCTGGAGCAGTTATTGGATCAACTGCCCGGCATAATGGCAGACCGGGGAAGAATAGTTATCATTACTTTTCATTCCCTGGAGGACAGACTGGTGAAGCAGCGTTTTAGACAGTGGGAAAGGCCGTGTATTTGTCCGCCTGATCTGCCGATATGTGCCTGTGACGGAGAGTCCGTCGGCACTATAATCAATGTTCCGAATGACACGGCCAGTGTAGAGGAGCTGCAAAACAATCGGCGTGCTCGCAGCGCGCGCTTACGAGTATTTGAGAGGAGGCTGGCATGAATCTATATGAGCATGGCAATTTGGCCTTAAAGGGCAATTTGGCGCCGGAATTATATCCGTATACATCGCCCGGACCTTTGCCACTTCCTGATTATGAGACGGAAAGGCGCAACCGTGAGCGCAGACTGCACAGACTGCAGTATGAGAATAGTATCTACTTGAACTACAAACAAGGAACTCGCGCCAGAAGCAGACATCTGTTTAGCCTGGTTCTGGTAGTTATTGCAGCTGTGGCGGTACTAGGCATTTCAGTTTTGCGTTACGCCAAAATTACGGAACTGAACTTCTCAAATGTCAGATTAAATCGAGAAATTAAAGAATTGGAAATCGAAAATTCTCTGATTCAGAACGCTATCATCAACAAAATTAATCTAGATGAGATCAGAGAGAATGCCCGTACGGAAGCTGGACTGCAACAAGTAAGTCCACAGCAAATCGTACAGCTGGATTTTAGTGTAAGCGATAAAGTGGTGTATACAACAGGTTCTGCCAGTGAAATGGAATACGATTTTGCAGTCGATACTGTAATAGATTGGGTAATGGATCAGCGTCAATCCCAACCATAGGAGCGCTTTTCTGTGTTATTTAGAAAGAGCAGAGGACAAAATGATATAACCAAGTCAACTCAACATGACGACAGAATGTCACATGTTGATTCTACTGTTTCCAGAGCGAAATCCGGAAGCTCGCGCCGGGCGGGCAGAAAAAAAACGGCCCGTGGTGTAAGAGTTATCCGGTTTTTATCTCTGGCGATCAGTCTGGTAGCGATTGTTATTTTGCTTAACCTGTATCAAATCCAAGTCAAAAAATATGATAGATATGTAGCTGCCGGTGCGAATCAGCAATTCATCATGCAAAGAAGCCAGCCCAAACGCGGCGATATTTATGATAGCGATGGTATTTTGATTGCATCTTCAGTTATCAAATACAGTATCGGTATTACCCCGTCTAATGTTCGTTCTATTAATAAAAGAGTTAATGAGACGGAAATAATCGACTTTACTTCCGCTACGCTCGAAATTCCCGTTGAAAAAATGAGATCCTGGTTGGAACAGAAGGAGCGCAGCTATATTCAGATTGCTAAGAATGTACCGGAGGAAAAAGCGGAAATCCTGAGAAGCTGGCTGGCCAAGAACAGAGTAGGTGGCTATACTTTCGATCTTACTTCCGAGCGTTTGTATAATAATGGCGACTTGGCCGGCCAAGTCGTTGGCTTTACCCGTTTTGAGGATCAGAAGCTGCAAGGAGTTGCAGGGCTTGAAGCTTATTATGATACAATCCTGAGCGGCGAAGCAGGGTATAGTTACGCCAGAAGAGATAATTACCGCAATCACGGAACGGTGCCTTTCTCCATCCCTACTGACCAGCAGAAGGTTGATGGTGCGGATATGCATTTGCATCTCAATCTGAAAATGCAAGAAGTCCTACAACATGAATTGGAGCAGATTGCCGGGGTGGCAGGTTTAAATACCGGTGTAATGGGTCTGGTAATGGATGTAAATACCGGATGGATTTATGCCATGGGACAAATTCCAACAATGCAAAGCCAGTATCCGACAGCCGTGCCCGGGGGAATCGACCCGCACTATTGGAATCCTGATCTTGATAAGATGGTCAATCAGCTCAGTTCGCAAGTCTGGCGGAATGCGATAATATCCGATGTGTTTGAGCCCGGGTCAACCATGAAAGCAGTTACAGCTGCCATTGCTTTTGAGGAAGCGGCGGTGACCGAAGCGACGGAATTTGATGACAGTCCAATTGAGGTCATGAACCATACCATTAGTTGTTTGTTAAAAAGCGGCCATGGCGTTGAGAGTGTGGCACAGGCCTTTGTCAATTCCTGCAACCCTGTTTTTGTCCAAATCGGGCAGAGGATCGATCAGGATCTATTTTACGATTATCTCAGGACCTATGGCTTTATGGACAAAACGGGAATTGATCTGCCGGCAGAAACCAATACTATTTTTCACGACAGACCCAGCAAACTGGATTTTGCCAACATTACCTTTGGCGAATCAGTGGCTGTGACACCTCTTCATATAGCCCGTGCCTATGCTGCTATCGTCAATGGCGGTTATCTTGTTCAGCCGTCAATAGTTAGAGAATTTGTCAATCCTGACGGCGTAACGGAGAAAGTTGCTGCAGGACAGCCGGTGCAGATTATTTCGGCAGAAACCTCGGCCAGAATGTGTAAGTTGCTGAAGGAGGCGGGAAATGTCAGCTATCTGTCAACATTCGGTTGTGCAGGTCTTGAGATCGGCGGCAAAACCAGTACCTCTACCGATGAATTTGATCAGCAGAATACCTATTCTTTTATCGCTGTAGGACCAAATGAATCAGCAGATATTCTTTGTATGATACTGGTTAAGAAGCCAGTAAATAAATTTCCCAGCAGTGCGATTGTAGCTCAACATACCAAAAGATTGATGGGCAGAATTATGGATCTGAGGGGTTATCAGCGTGATTACAATGCCAATGAGACAGCCAAGCTGGCTAAAAATGTCCGCTTGCCTGATATCAATGGTCTGACATATAGTGAGGCTGCTTTTACATTATCGGAACTGGATCTATATGGTTTTCGCGCCCATCCTGAGATGGGTTATGATGACAAAGTGGCTTATCTGAATCTGACACCCGGTTCTGAAGTGGCGGTGGGATCAACAATCTGGTTGACCGACGGTGGAGATACAACTCAGGTTAATGTACCTGATTTTTCCAATCTGGACTATCATAGTTGCATCTGGCTGGCTGAATCAGCGGGAGTAGTTCTGAGGACTCATGGTTTACCCACACAGGGAGTAGTTTCGCAGAGCCCGGCACCTTCCAGGCAGCAGATTGACGCACAAGAAGCTGACGAAGTTGGGGCACCGCAGATAGATCAAGCGATAGAGAATCAGGCACAAGGCAAAGTGGCCAGAGGATCAGTAATCGATATCTGGTTTGAAGAACCGGACGAATAAATGAGGGAAAAAAGAAAAATGACTGTTTGCAGTCACTGTTCTATACTAAGCAAGGTGATATTGACGGGGGATAGAATATGAAGACAAGATTTTTGCCCAACCAGCTCCAGCAATGGACGGGCGGCAAACTGATACGAAGTAAAAATTCTGCCAATGATACCGAGATATTTTATCCCGGTATTTCGACTGATACCAGATCACTGGTACCGGGCGAAGTATTTCTGGCTTTACGGGGCGAGAATTTTGACGGGCATAATTTTATTGATCAGGCGATCAAACGGGGAGCAGGTATGCTCATTATGGATGCCAACTCCGCCCAGGCACAGGAAATGCAAAACCGGATTCATGAACCGGGGGCGCCGGAACTATTGCTGGTCAGTGATACTTTGGTTGCCTATATGAAAATAGCTGCCGGTTACCGGCAGACATTAGAGACGACAATCATCGGCGTTACAGGTTCAGTAGGCAAAACCACAACCAGGCGTATGGTCCATCAGATTTTGAACTCTCAGCTCCGCACAGAACAATCAGATGCCAATCTCAATAATCAAATTGGTCTATCCTATACCATCTTGAGTACGAATGCTGAAGCTCAAGTCCTGGTGGCTGAGATTGCTGTAGATAGAATCGATGAAATGGCTGAACTTTCTGCTTTAGCTCGGCCGGATATTGCTATCATCACTGGCATAGGCTACAGTCATGCTCTGTATTTTGGCAGCCGGGAAGCGATTCTAAAAGAGAAAACGGATTTACTGCGCGATATGAAGGATAATAGTCTGGTTTTGCTCAACGGCAATGATGCCAGTCTCAGATCCTGGGCTATAGCTAACAAAGAAGATACACGCTTCGCCACCTGGTTTGTTTCCAGCCTGAAATATAAAGATGAAATCCTGGCGGAAGGTTTTCCTATCTTCTGGTATGAAGACCTGACTCTTACAGCTGACAGTACTGATTTCAGAGTCAAATGCAGCTTTACTCCTGAAGAAAGCTGGCCGATCCATCTGCCTTTTGCAGCTTCGCATTTGACGGAATCTACTATGTTCGGACTTGCCTGTGCCTATGTGCAGGGCTTGGAAATGAATCTTGCAGCACAGGCTGCAAGCGACTTTGTGAATACCGGTGCCAGACAGCAAATAAGCATGTTGGAGCAGAATATCTTACTCTTAGATGATTCGTATAATTCTTCACCGGAAGCTATGACTAGCGGTTTAACTACCCTATCTCATATTTCTGAATCGGCTCAACGAATTGGTGTCTTTGGTGATATGAGAGAGTTGGGTCAATATGCTCGCAAGCTCCACCTTGAGGTTGCCGATCAGATAATTGACATGAGTTTCCGCGAGATTTATCTCATAGGAGAGGAAATGCAGCGAGTAGCTGAGTATTTGCATACGAAGGCGCCAACCATCAAGACCAGATGGTTTGAGGATCGGGATACGATGGCACAAGAGGTGCTGGAGGCAATTCGTCCTAGGGATGCGATCATGGTAAAGGCTTCCCGTTATTTTGAACTTGAACATATTGCCGATGCCATTAAATTGCGCTTTGGTGGGAAGTAGGCAGACAATGACACCTTTTTGGCAAGCTGTGATTTTGTTTTTCGTTATGTTAATCGGAACGGTTTTGACCGGTCTGATCGGCTTGCCTTTAATCAGGAAATTTCAACTGGTTCAAACTGTCCGGGATGATGGTCCCAAGACTCATTTTGTCAAATCGGGCACACCAACATTCGGTGGTATTTTTTTTCTGCTGCCCTTGACAATAATTGCCATCATTCTGCCGCTGGCAAGACCCAAGCTACTGAGCTTCAGTGTCGTAGCTTTACTGATGCTGCTATTCAGCTTAGTAGGTTTTATTGATGACTTTATAAAAGTGAAAGTTAACAAAAAGGGTTTGTCTGTCAGTCAAAAGACGATTCTATTAGGACTTTTTTCAGTCCTTTTTACGCTCTGGTATCTGTTTGTGATGACCGATGACCCCATCTTGATCTTACCGTTGGTACGAAAGGTTCTGGTAATCAGTGGTTGGTGGAAGCTCTTGTATGGTGTTTTTGTAGTTCTATTTATTTTCTATATAAGCAATGCGGTTAATATTACGGATGGGCTTGACGGCTTGTTGTCCGGCTTGACTGTAATTACCAGCCTGTTTTTAGCCCTTACTGCCTGGCTGCTTAAAGACTTGATCGAGACCTATTTCCCTGCCATGCTGCTAAGCATTGTGCTGGCAGCAGGCTGTCTGGGTTTTTTAGTTTTCAATCGCCATCCTGCTAAGATATTTATGGGCGATACAGGCTCTCAGGCTCTTGGCGCTGGTTTCGCAGGCATTACTTTGATGCTTGGCGTCCCTTGGCTGATGCTGATAACGGGCTTTGTTTTCGTTTTTGAAGGACTATCAGTTGTGCTTCAGTTTCTGTACTTCCGACGGACAGGCGGTAAGCGTATTTTCCGAATGGCGCCGATCCACCACCATTTTGAGTTATGCGGCTGGAAAGAAACAAAAGTTGTTGTGGTATTCTGGTTGGTAGCGATTATATGTGGAGCGTTGGGGCTGCTGACCATTTATCCCTTTTAACGGTGATGTATTATGAGTGCTATGAATCAAAAGCAAAAATCGATCCAGTCTCTCGATCAAAATGCGGACTATTCCGGATTTCGCAAAATGGATCTGCCACTTTTGATCATCTGTTTGATTCTGTGCACCTTTGGCTTGGTGATGATGTTTAGTTCGAGCATTAGCATCAGTTTTGCCAGAACCGGCGATAGTTCAAGTGCCTTGATTAGCAAGCAGATTGGCATTACCGGTGTTGCACTTTTAGCCTCAATTTTTATGGCCAGATTTGTCCATCTGAATTTTTTCCGCGGGCGCTGGTTCAGAAATACCCTATATATTGTGGTTACGGTTTTTCTGGCCTTAGTTCTGATTAGAGGACAGACAATTAACGGCGCTAAGCGCTGGCTTGACTTGAAAATCTTTACTTTTCAGCCATCAGAGGTGGCCAAATACGGCGCCGTACTCTGGCTGTCGCTTGAACTTGAACATCTGAAACAGCAGATGCAGAAACTCAAAAATAAATGGCGTGATCCCTGGCAGAAATTCTGGCGACAGGGTTGGCATCTTTTGACCTTGCCGGCCTGTAAGATGTTGGTCTGGTTTGGACTGATTATTGTCCAACCTCATTTTTCGGCAGCACTTATCTTTGCTATTGTTGTGTTTGCTATGTTTTTATTTGCTGGATTACAGCGGTCAGTCTGGATATCCGGCTCCATTCAGTTAGTGGCTATTTTGCTGATCCTGGGACTACTGCTTCTCGTTATATTGCCCTGGTTTACAGGTATGAGCAATAGTGACTTTTTATCCAAAAGATTTGCCCATGTCTTTAGGCGCCTGGATGCTTATCAGGATCCGGGCAGTGTATCTGCCGATGATATTATGCAGATCAAACAAGCTCAGATTGCGTTAGGATCCGGCGGATTGACTGGGGTTGGTCTTGGTCGCAGCGTGCAGAAGATGAACTGGCTGCCGGAAGCGCATAATGATTATGTTCTGGCCATTATTGGAGAAGAACTGGGTTTTCTCGGCACAGCGTTTATTCTTCTGCTATTTATAGCTTTTATGTTTCGTGGTTTCAGTGTAGCTCTGGGCGCAAAAAGTAGAGCAGGTCTAATGATTGCCGCCGGATATACTTTCTTTATTGTTCTGCAGGCGCTGATCAACTTCGGTGTAGCAACTAATCTATTGCCTGCTACAGGTATTTCTTTACCTTTCTTTAGTTCTGGCGGTACAGCGAATGCCTTTTTTGTTTTGGCGGCAGGTATGATCCTGCTCGTATCCAAATGGGATCAAAAAGAAGATCCGGAATTGAGTCGTATCTTAGTCAGAAATAGGCGTGAGCAACAACAGAGCGTTGTTGCAAACTCGAACCAACAGGAAGTAGGTACAGCCAGTTGAAGCGGATGGCATCAAAAAGAAATTTTACGATGTTGATCGGAGCTGGCGGTACCAGCGGACATATTAATCCTGCCTTGACTTTGGCCAACTATACCAAAGAACAGAACCCGGAAGCGGAGATAGTATTTTGCGGTTTGAAGGACAGCCTGGAAGCAGAAATTGTTGCTAGAGCAGGCTATAAACTGGAATACATCAGGGCAGTTGTCTTGCCTTCGCGCGGCAGTCGTAAAAAATTGCGCTGGCTGCGTGAGAATATTTCGGGAGTCTGGCAATGCCTGAAATATATCAGGCGATATAAACCTGATATTGTTGTCAGTACAGGTGGTTTTGTGGGCAGTCCCCTGGTTTTTGCCGGGTTATTATTAAAAAAACCGGTATTGCTCCACGAACAGAATGCCTTACCTGGTAGATCCAATCGCTTTTTCGGACCTTTTTGTAAAGCTGTCTGTATCAGTTTTGCGGAAAGTGTCAAATACTTTAAGCGCAAGACCAGAACTGTTCTTACAGGAAATCCGGTATCTGCAGGCTTCTTCAAACTGACTAAAGAAGAAGCACGGCGCAAACTTAACATTGCAGAGGATGTGTTCCATATTGTAATGATGGGGGGCAGTCTAGGTGCCAGGTCACTGAACAACGCTGTAGCTGATCTGGTTGAGTCCGGTAAATGGGCTGCTATGATTGCAGAATATCCGAATCTATTTCTGACGATCAGCACAGGTATGCAGCGCGGTAAAGAAATATGCCGACAGCTGTCAGCAGTACCAAATATTACGGCTAGTGAATATCTTTATGACGGCCTGTTCTGGATGGCTTCGGCCGATCTTTTTGTCGGCAGGGCCGGGGCTATGACCTGTGCTGAGCTGGCAGCACTTGGTTTACCGTCAATTCTGATTCCTTATCCGTATGCGGCGGACGATCACCAGACTTTTAATGCCAGAACTTTAACGGATGTTGGTGCGGCATTGATGTGCCGTGATCAGGAATTTTCAGCCGAATATCTGCATGAGCAGATCCTTATGCTTATAAAAGATCGTGTGGGCCTGGCGACTATGGGTAAACAAGCCAGAACAAAAGCTCTGCCTAATGCCACAGCTAAAATTCACGATACTCTATTGCGGGTAATCAGAAATGGCAGGGATTAGACAAAAAAGCAAGAAGAGAGAAAATATATCCTATCCTCAGTCGCGATCTCATGTGAGCAGACATGAAACAAGTGTAGCAGGCAAAGCCAAAAAATCTGCAAAAACTCTGCCGGCGAATCGGGCTGCCACTGTTGATTATCCGTCAGAAAATCAGCGGTATCCGGCAGATGGCGCTACAAAAACCGGGCTAAGTCTATTTGCAAAACTCTTTGCCGTTTTTGCGATCGCCTTGGCCCTGATTACATTGATTGTTCTATTACCTGCATTTAGGCTAGACCATGTTGACATTACCGGCAATGTTGATATCGCTACAGCGGATATACTATCTGTAGTCGATCTCGAACCTGAACGTCACGCTTTTCTAGATTTAGGACCCGGTCTACTCAATTATCTTACCCTGCGTTACGGTGCTTTGGAGACAAAGTTGCTGCAAGCTTTTCCGGAGCTGGCAACCGTCAAAGCCCGTTTCTCTTGGCCATCAGGAATTCTGATTCAGGTTACGGAACGGGTTGAAACTGCTTGTATAAGAAATGGACTGAAATACGCTCTGGTTGATAGCACGGGAAAGGTGATTCGCCTAGTTGATTCTCCGCCGGAATATTTGCCCGTGATTGAAGAATTCAATAGTCTGGAACCACTGACACCGGGTAGACAGCTCAGTGAAGATGAGATGAAATTGCTGGAGATCTGCACGGAAATTACGGCACAATTAATTTTATCGGACAAAGCATTTCCCGAGTCCAAATCACTCATTGATTTAACTAAATCTATTAGTCCTCAGGCTAACGGTTTTGCCACCTTGATTCTACAGTTTGATAATGAAGCGATCTGGCGAGTTAAGGTTTCTGACAGTCGCAGTTTGCCTGAAGCAATCAGAAAATTGCATGAAATGACCGAAAGTAGAAAACTACTTGACCAGGGCTCGGGACAACTGGATTTGACAGCGGATATGATTGTATTCAGGCGTGACAATCCCTGAATTACTCAGACAGGAGGACGAGATGCTGCCTTTAATCGGATTAATTATTGGATTAGTGATCGGGCTGGTATTGAATTTCCAGATACCGGAAGTCTGGTCAGTATATGTTGCTGTTGTGATCCTGGCGGGAATTGATGCGCTGCTAGGGGGAATGGAAGCTGCTTATCGCAAGCGTTTCAGTAATATTCTGTTTGTGACCGGCTTTATCTTGAATGCAACGACTGCAGTGGCTTTAACTGCACTGGGTCAGCAACTGGCTTTTGATTTAAGCCTAGTTGCTGTTTTTGCTTTTGGCATTAGGATTTTCAAAAACTTAGGTCTTATTCGCAGATACTTTATCCAGGATATCCAAAAACGCATAGAAGCATCCAAAACAATTAAGAAATAAAAATGAAATAAAGAGGTAATAACATCTCGAAGCGGAAATGCTTAGAACTGAATTAATCTCAAAATAGTTTCTGCGAAAGATGTCATTACAACGAAACAACTATGTAATATTTATCGATAACTTCGGAATTAAGTCTTGTAATAATAAATATTATAGTGTAGAATTAGGTTCAAAATTATGCGAATACTGCTCCGGATGTATTTTGATCACAACAAAGTTGTAATATTGTAATGACAACTATGTAGGATTAGTCGGCATCCGGCCACTTTCGAAAGGAGTTGCTGAAATTGGCTGATTTTCAACTGGGATTTGGTATGGATGACGATCTATACGCTAATATCCGTGTGATCGGAGTTGGCGGTGGTGGCTGTAATGCCGTTGACCGCATGATCAATGATGGCGTACAGGGGATTGAGTTTATAGCTGTGAACACTGACCATCAGAGTCTGGCTAAGAGCCTGGCCTCTGAGCGCATTCAGATCGGTTCTAAGGTTACCAGGGGTCTGGGTGCCGGAGCACATCCTGAGACAGGACAAAAGGCAGCAGAGGAAAATATTGAAGAGATATCCAAAGTGCTTGAGGGCACGGATATGCTCTTTATAACTGCCGGCATGGGCGGTGGTACTGGGACAGGAGCTTCACCTGTTGTAGCAGCAATTGCTCGGAAAATGGGTATTTTAACAGTGGGTGTTGTTACTATGCCTTTCCGCTTTGAAGGCGCTAAGAGAAGACAAAATGCAGAGCGGGGTGTTCGCGACTTACAGCAGTATGTTGATTCTCTTATCATCGTTCCTAATGATAAATTACTTGAGATCGCCAGTGATGATACTTCGATTGACGATGCATTCAGCATGGCGGACCGAGTTCTTCAGTATGGTGTATCCAGTATCTCCGATCTAGTGGCTGTCAATGGTATGATCAACCTTGACCTAGCTGACGTGCGCCGTGTAATGACTGATGCCGGCGTCTGTCATATGGGTATTGGCCGTGGCTCAGGTGAAAGTAGAGCTGCTACAGCAGTGAAACAGGCCATGAACAGTCCGTTGCTTGATACAACGATTGATGGCGCACACAGCATTATCATCAATTTTACCGGCGGACACGATATGAAAATCAAAGAGATTAATGAAGCTGCCTCTCAGGTTCGAGAAGCAGTATCGCCTGATGCGGATATTATCTTTGGTGCAGTGATTGATGAGAACATGCAGGATGACTTGCTTATCACGATTATTGCCAGCCGTTTTGATCAGGAGGGTATGCAAAAACAGGCAGTGCGGTCACAACAGACAGCAATAGCAGCAGCTCAGCCTATGTTTGCCACCGGTCGTCCTGTCGCTCCCGAAGCTTCTCGCAATACACAAGAAGATTTACCGGAGTTTTTAAGACCGATGCGCAAACAGGAACCGAGGAGAGTTGCGCCCGAACGAACGGCACATCCCGCTCAGAATGAAAGCCGTGAGCCGGTTGCATACAGTCAAAATCCAAACCGGCAAGCTAATGATGCAGCAATGGCAGATCTGATCTCGCGCGTTTCGGAGAGCACGATGTGGAGTCAGCGCGAGGAACCGGAAATTCTGGATGAGGCGCCCAGAACTCCAAGCGCTCCCAGGGGATCCGGTAGAAAACAGTCGAGCAAAGGTGGCAGAGTCCTGCCTTGGTTTTTACAGGATAGCGAAGACCAAGACTAAGCTACTTTGACAAGTTGTATTTACTTGAAGCTGTGCCGGACAGATCTGCTTGATCTGTCCGGTATTCTTTAGAAACGGAGTGCTGAACATGAAATGTCCGCATTGTGGCTACGATGGAGACAGGGTAATTGACTCAAGGCCTGTGGATGAAGGTATTGCTATACGTAGGCGTAGAGAATGCATGTCCTGCCTGGAGCGATTTACCACCTATGAGCGGGTCGAAAATATGTCATTAATGGTAATCAAAAAAGATGGTTCTCGTCAGCCCTTTGAACGTAATAAGCTGATTAACGGCATTTTAAAAAGTTGTGAAAAAAGACCAGTCTCCACACAGCAGATAACCAAAATTGTTGACACGATTGAACGCCAAATGGAAAATAGCCTGAGGAGAGAAATCCCAACGCGTGAGTTGGGCGAGTTGGTTTTGCAGCAACTGCGCGATATTGATGAAGTAGCCTATATTCGTTTTGCTTCGGTTTACCGGGAATTTGTTGATATCGGTTCTTTCTTTGATGCTATCAGCTCATTGACAGAAAGTGCCGACAGAAAAGATAATGAATAATCATGGATAAAACGGTTTTAATTGTAGATGATGATCCCAATATCAGTGAATTATTGCGCCTGTATTTTAGCAAGGACGGTTTCAAGGTGCAGATTTGCTACAACGGCAATGACGCCCTTGATGCTTATCGGCATTCACAACCTGATGTTATTGTGCTGGATTTGATGCTGCCTGGCATGGGTGGATTTGATGTCCTGCGTGCTTTGCGCAAAGAATCGGATGTTCCGGTCCTGATTCTTACGGCCAGGGGCGATACGTTGGACAAGGTGGTCGGGCTGGAACTAGGGGCAGATGACTATATCGAAAAACCATTTGAGCCTAAAGAATTACTGGCTAGGGTTAAAGCTGTACTGAGGAGAATCCAGTCAGCTCCTGATAAAGCGAGGTCTTCTAGTGATGAAGATCAGCATAAGCCTGATATTATTACCTGGCCCGAGCTAATAATTGATCGCACTCGATATACTGTCACAATTGGGCAGCAGGAGATTGACATACCGCCTAAAGAACTGGAGCTTTTGTATTTTCTCGCCGGACATCCTGACCGGGTTTTTACACGGGAACAGTTGCTGGAAAATATCTGGGGTTTTGATTTTTTTGGCGGCACGCGGACAGTGGATGTACATATCAAGCGCATTAGAGAAAAAGTTGACAGTGTGCCGCATCCTGACTGGCGTATCAAAACAGTTTGGGGTGTAGGTTATAAATTCGAGACTTCTAAAGTTGAAGACTAGGTATGAAACGCCCGTCCTTCTTAAAATCTATTTATGCTCGGACTCTGTTTAGAGTTGCCTTTGCTATTCTGATCATATTTATCATCCTGGCGACGGTATATTTTGCTCTGTTTATTTCTGCCAGACGTGGACAGGAGACGACTTATCTAAGGCGTAATGCTGAAGAAATAGCTATCTTGGTTTCCCGGGGCATGAATAGAACCCGGACAGCCATCGAGAGAGCGGAGATTCCTTCCTATATCAGTCTCACCGGCAGGTCAACTGATTCGCTGGTTTGGTTGATCAATGCTAATGGCGAGTTGATCTATAATACAGGGATTCCCGCAACTACATATACTAAATTGCAGGAGGCAATCGATGACAGACAATTTTATAGACTGCCGTTTGCGGCACAAAATCGTTCACAAATTGTCTATAGCCAGATAGCCCGTAATTCTGAACTTGGCAAACTGCTGCCCAGAGATAACAGCTGGATGATAGCCAGTGCTCCTTTAACTTCACTGACAGGTGCTTATGCCGGTGAGATTATTCTACTGAGAGCTCTGTCCGCAGATTCACGTATTGAATTTTTCCAGGATAATTTAGTGCCGATTTCTTTTCTGATTGCCTTTTTTCTAGCCCTGATTGTGATTCTGCTGCTGTCTCGTGAAATCACGAAACCTATCTCACTGCTGGCTGATACGGCAGAGCGAGTCTATAGAGGCGATCTATCTGCCAGAGTGCCCATTCCGTCATCCGGTGTATCCGACAATCCGGAAGACAATCTATTGTCTTCTGACAGTGAAGAGTTTCAAGATGATGATTTAATTCTGCTGATACGAACTTTCAATACTTTGATCGAAAAATTTGAAACACAGGAAAAAGAACGCATGGATTTCATGAGTAGTATTTCACATGATCTCAGATCGCCAATTACGTCAATCAGAGGTTTCGTGGAGGGCATGCTGGATGGAACTGTGCCCACAGATCAGACGGAACATTATTTGAAGATTGTTCAGCAAGAAAGCATTCGTCTCCAGCAGTTGGTAAATGAACTATTTGAAATGTCTACAGTTCTGAGGAAAGACAATCTTTTGATGAGTATTTTCGATATGAATGAATTGATTGCTGATGTGATAGACAGCCACGAGCCACAATTACATGAGAAGAATATCACTTTGCAAGTTGCTCTAGCCTCTGATGATGAGTCACTCGTGATCGGCAATGACGAAGCGATCCAGCGCGTCGTTGTCAATATGCTTGGTAACGCCATCCGCTTTTGTCCCCTGAACGGTAAAATTCGAATCAGCAGTCGTATCACGGATAGCAAGCTCTACCAATTTGTGATTGAAGATAATGGCAGCGGTTTATCAGATAATGATCTTGAACATGTCTTTGACCGCTTCTACAAGGCCGATAAAGCCAGAAATTCGGAGGGCTCCGGTCTCGGCCTGTTCATTGCTCGCAATATCATTAAAGCACATGGCCAAATGATTGAAGCTGGCAATAGCACGATGGGTGGTGCGCTGTTTTCCTTCACTCTGGCTACACCTTAGCTTTTCTGCCGGACTGATTCCCGGAGGAAAGCTCAAATTGTTGTTGTATAATCTAAAGATATGAAAAAACCAAGTAGCAGACTAATTCAAGCCTTACTGACCATTTCGGTTTTAGCTTTGACAGCCTTTGTTTTAATGGCGGTTATAATCCCCTTGATCACTGATTACTTTCTGCGCGATAAAGATCCGGCTGCAAATGATGTCAGACCGGCTCCTGTAGTAGTGACGCCTGTTAAGACTACGACGCCGATCGCATCGACGACTTCTACCATGAAAGTTGATGTGGATCAACCAACAGAGAGGATGACAAATTCAACTGCAGAAACTGAGCCTGATCAGGAAGAGATAGAACAATCGACAACTTCTGCGGCAACTACGGCTGGTTCCAGTCCCACCGAATCAATAGCTGCTCAAACCGGCAGGGAGGATGATGATATCCTCAGCCCCGGACAAACTGATTCTTCTGAACCGGTATCTACAGGTGAAACTGACGCAAACGACGTAGATAATGATTCTTATAGATATCTAATTGACAATAGAATCCGCGATATTTATGACCAGTATTCGCCAATGGTGGCTTCAATTCAGGTTTATCTTCCGGGAACCAGCTCAACAAATGACAAGATGGAGACCTTTTCCGGTCTGCTGATTTCCGCCGATGGCAAAGTAATCACTTTTGCCAGCAATTTCTCCTTTGCTCTAGCTTATGGTGATCATTTATATGAAAGAGCAGAAGTAAGAATTGTGGTTCCGGACCGCCCAAAGAGTTTCAATGCCACACTAGCTGCTATTCACAAAGACACTGATCTTGCTGTTTTCCAGATTGAGAATGTTTCTAATCTGCCCTATGCTAATTTGGACTTTGACTCAGAACTAGTTGTCGGAGAACCAGTAATTTCCATAGGACGACCTGATGTAATGATGTCGCAAGGCGGATTGTCCTTAGGTTTTATTACAGGTGTATATTATCCGGCGCTGCTCGAAAGTGAGCTTTCCGTCAGTATGATTCAAACAAATGCTTTTATCTCCCAACAAGCCTCCGGCGGTCCTTTGCTGAACTTGCAGGGAGAGATTATAGGTTTGGCTAATAGTCGCTTTAACCGTTCTTATTCGGATATTATGGGTTATGCACTACCTACTCCAATGCTCGTTGCGGCGCTTGAGGATATAGATAATCCGCAAGAGCCGAAAGCGTCTGCTTGGTTTGGCATTCTGACTATGTCTGAAGATGATAACAATAATTTGATTGAGCTGATGGACTGGCCGTCCGGCCTTTTTGTCAGTCAGGTTGTTGACCGCAGTCCGGCTTATATTGCCGGTATTAGAAATGGTGATATCTTGCTCTCGTTGAATGGTGTAGAGATGAGTAATCATCAGGTATTTACAGATTATGTACAGAAACAGCCGATCGGTACTCTGGTTAATGTCAGGATTTATCGAACTACAGAAAAACGTATATATACAATGCAGATCTACTTAAGCAAAATGCCATGAT
>JAAYQX010000044.1 GCA_012519085.1 Clostridiaceae bacterium | reverse complement strand
GCAATATAGAAAGGGATGCCGAAGTGGCGGGCCAGAATGGCGACTCCCAGGGTACCGATCTTATTCGCGGTATCGCCATTGGCGGCAACTCGGTCACAGCCTGTAATGCAGGCTTGGATCTTGCCCTGGCTCATCACACTGGCTGCCATGTTGTCACAGATCAGGACGAGATCTGCACCGGCCTGCTGCAGTTCAAAAGCCGTCAGTCGTGCTCCCTGCTGGCGGGGTCTGGTCTCATCGACATAGATGCGAAGCGGAATGTCCCGCTCCAGCGCCAAATAGAAGGGAGCGGTGGCCGTACCATAGCCAGTAGTGGCCAGTGCACCGGCATTGCAATGTGTCAGGACACCGTCGCCAGGCTTTAGCAAGCTCAGGAGATACTCGCCGATCGCTCGATTGGTACGTAGGTCTTCCTCCTGGATCAGAACCGCTTCCCTCTCCAGACAGGAGAACAGTTGTGCCTGTATGGCGCTTTCGACAAATACTGATAAGTCATGCTCTAAACAACGGCGAGCCGCAGCCAACATGCGTGAAACTGCCCATTCTAAATTGACAGCGGTGGGGCGGGCCGAGATCAGGTAGTCGGCTCGTTGTTCAAAAGCGGTCAAGAAATCTCCGGCGCTGATACGGTAAGCTGCTTGATCCGACCCGATGGCAGAAGAATCAGTCCTAACTGTTTCGCCCGGACTTTCTAATGTCGGACTGCAGGCTCGGTCTTGTGAGCAAGGCTCGCTCGTAGCCGGAATCGGAGCCGTAACGACCTCATCAACCTCGGTAGCAAGCAATATAGCTTCGTTCTCTGTCGGCAGAAGCTCTCCGGCTGCCAGCACCATACCGTAGGCGGCGGCAACTCCGATCGCCGGCGCGCCGCGCACTACCATATCGCGAATCGCTTCGTACACACCTGCAACGGTGTCATATTCGAGATAGCTGATCCTGGCGGGCAGCTCTCTCTGATCAAGCAGACTAAGCCGCCCTTCTGACCAGTGTAAAGTATCCATCTGACCCTCCTTGTCTCTATGATAGAGGAAAAAGTTCAGCCTCACAATTCGGCATTTTGTTATAGTATGAGGCAGACGAAGGCGTCAGGCAGGTAGATTATTCCGCTTGGCGGTCGCTATTGAACTTCATTTTAACGGACGTTTGTAATTACGGACGACGGCGGACTGTCTGCGACAAAGGAGTGAAAAGAATTTGAGTACACAGCGGAAGAAAGGCTTCAATAAGTGGGTGATTGTAGTCTCCTGCTTTTTTGTGATGGCTCTGACCGTCGGCATCATCTACAATGTTTTTACGATCTTTACCATCCCGGTGACAGAGGGGCTGGGAATCAGCCGGCAGAGTTTCTCACTGGCTCAGACTCTGATCCTGGTGACTACAATCTTCGTCAATCTGATCATCAGCCGCCTGATAGATAGATATGGGCTGATCCGTCTGTTCAGGATTTTCGCTATCCTGACGCCACTATTCTATCTCGGCTTTGCTTTCGTCACTAATCTCTGGCAACTGTATGCGATTTCGCTCCTGGTCGGGATCGCGCAATGCTTCATTACGATGGTGCCGGTTTCCGCCTTGCTCAACAGCTGGTTTGACCGCGATATAGGTTTGGCGCTGGGAATTACCTTCATGGGCAGCGGTATCGGAGGTATGGTCCTCAATCCACTGGTCAATATTATTATCGAATCCTTGAGCTGGCGGCATGCTTTCGGCTTTCTGACGCTGCTCATGTTCGTCTTCGTGGTGCCGATCGGCTTCTTCGTTCTCCGCCTGCCGCCGCATCCGGCCGGCAGTGCTGTTTTTGAATCAGGAATAGAAGGAGCGCCGGGAACAACATCTTCTGGTCTGAATGGCGCGATTGCTGACGAAGCCGAAAAAATAGTCTCCGCCGAAACTGCAACCACCGCACTAGCTGACAAGGCATCAGCCTCTGACGCACTGGGATCCTCCCCTGCAGTAGAAGTGGCTGATGTGGTCAATGAATACTTAACCACGGGCAAAGGAGTGGCTGCCGACCGCAAGTTCTGGCTGCTGGCCCTAGCTTTTCTCTGCAACGGAGTTGCCGGCTACAGCATTATCAACTTCGTGACACCTTATTTCCGTGATCTTGGTTATTCTTCCTATTACGCCGCCAATGTTATGGCTATGTCTATGGGGCTACTGGCCGTAGGAAAAGTCTTGCTCGGTCTGATCTATGACCGTACCTCAGTTCGCTTCGCAACGCTGCTGGCCATCTTCGCCGCTTTCACAGGCCTGGGGGCGCTCTGCCTGGCACACTATACCTGGGCGCTGGTACCCCTAGCATTCGGCAATCTACTGGGCAGTCCGGCCGGTACAGTCTCGCCACCTTTGGTAGCGCGAGGAATTTTCCGGCCGGAAGATTATTCTAAGGTCAATAGTCTCTTCGTATCTTTTTATAATATCGGCATGACCTTCACGCCAATTATCGGCAATACCATCTTCGATCTTACCGGCAGCTACCGGCCACATTTTATAGCCATGCTTATACCTATGGCCCTCTGTTTCTTCCTGTTCTATCTGGTATTGCCGCGGGAAGAGGGCAAGGCCGCAGCGGGCAGATAATCGGGTAGATAATGTTTATATAAAATGTACATAGTTATTAATTAGCTACCGCAGATTGCCCATTTTACAATATCTTCTATTCTGGCTAAAATGGTTTATATGAAGTAACTAATTTTCATTTTAACTTTCTATTCGTAAGTACTTTATTGGCTTTTTTCATCGGTAATGGTTTTGATTCAAATCTTTTCCGGTTATTCATTATGCATAAAAATTGTTGTATTTTTGTATAATGTCAAAAGATCAGTGTTTTTCAGGGTAAAATTATTGCTTATAACATTAATCAATGTTACGATATGTAATCATAGGTTTATATTTGGAGGTAGATTATGATTGTTGGCATCCCTAAAGAAATTATGCCCCGTGAACAGCGCGTGTCTGCAACACCGGAAACAGTAAAGAAAATGGTTACGGACGGATTGCAAGTCCTAGTAGAGAAAGGAGCCGGTACAGGTTCTTTTTATCATGATCCGGAATATCAGGAAGCCGGCGCGGAACTCGTAGATACAGCCAAAGAAGTCTTCGACCGGGCAGAGATCATTCTCAAGGTCAAAGAGCCGCAGTTCAATGCCGATTATGGTAAAAATGAAGCAGACCTGATGCATCGGGGACAAATCTTAATCACCTTTATCCATCCTGCTTCACCCGTCAACCATGAAATGGTGCGGAAACTGGCGGAAAACGGTATCACCGCACTGACCTTAGACGCTATACCGCGTATCTCCCGTGCCCAAAACATGGACGCCCTGACTTCAATGTCAACTTGTGCCGGCTACAAAGGCATCCTGCTGGCGGCCAACGCCCTGCCCAAATTTGTGCCGCAAATCTTTTCGGCAGTCGGCATGGTTAAACCGATCAATGCCCTGATCATTGGTGCCGGCGTCGGAGGTTTGCAGGCCTTGGCTACAGCCAAGAGACTGGGCGCCATAACCTATGCCGCAGACATCAGGCCGGATGCTGTAACTCAAGCCCAATCTCTGGGCGCCAAGATCGTCGAGACCGGTGTGCCTAGTGAAGAGGCTGTCGGTGAAGGCGGCTACGCTCTGCAGCTCTCTGAAGAGCGACTGGCAGAGGAGCGCGAATTGCTGGCACCGCAGCTTGAGCAGATGGACATCGTTTTCCTCTCAGCCCTAGTCCCCGGCAAAGTCGCCCCTATTCTGGTCACCGAAGATATGGTCAAGAGAATGAAGCCCGGTTCAGCTATTGTTGACATCTCGATCGACCAGGGCGGTAATTGTGAAATCACCCCGCCGGGCGCCGTGGAAGTCAAACATGGCGTCACTTTGATCGGCATTAAAAATCTGCCCGGGCATCTGCCGCAGAGCGCCACTTGGATGTTTGCCCATAATGTCTATAATCTGGTGCATTATCTCTGCCGGGACGGCGAGATCATACTCGACTTCAGTGATGAAATCATAGCTTCAATCTTGACCACCCATGACGGTGAGATTGTTCATCAAGGCGCCCGCGAGGCGATGGGTCTATAGTATATCCAATATTGCCACCGGCACTTCAGCCGGTGGCATTTTATTTTTGTGAGGTGAAAATTGTCTGCGATTCAATTTGTCTTATTGGCTATTTTTGTGGTATCCGCTCTGGTCGGATACAAGATTATCAACCGCGTGCCGAGTCTATTGCACACGCCTCTGATGTCCGGCATGAACGCTTTCTCCGGAGTCACAATCTTAGGCTGTTTAGCGGCGACCGCCGCTACCGGTACCCTGGGTGAACCGGGTGTTAACTGGATAGCCAGGATTTTCGGCTATATAGCCATTATTTTGGCTATGTTAAACGTAGTAGGCGGATTTGCCGTCACAGATCGGATGCTGCGCATGTTCCACAGTGAATCTGCTGACAGGACCGAAAAAACCGGAGGACAGAACTAATGTTAAATTCTCTTATTTCAGTCGCTGTCATGGCACAAAGCAGCACCGTCAATATCATCCCCAATATGGATCCTGACAAGCAGATTCCCTATCTGGTTTTGGCAGGACTATTGGCGATCACGGTTCTGATCGGTATTTCCATGATGAGCAAGGTCAACCGCGCCGTAGCCGGCAATCTCCTGGGTTCAGTATCCATGGCCCTGGCGATCGCACTTACCTTGTGGGCTTTCGATATCTTCTCAGTGATTGATCTCTGGGTCGCCATGTTGATCGGCACTATTCTTGGTCTGATCATCTCGCGCAAGGTCACCATGCTCCAGATGCCCCAGATGGTCGGCCTGCTCAACGGTTTCGGCGGTGGTGCCTCCATGATCGCCGGTGCCCTGACTTTGATCAATCCCGGCGGTGAAGACCCCTTCTCATTAATTACCTCCGGTCTAGCCATCTATGTCGGCTCACTGACTCTGACCGGCTCCATTGTAGCAGCCGGCAAGCTCCACCAGGTTTTCACGCAAAAACCTATTGTACTCAAAGGGCATCAGTTCTGGACCATTTCCACAGCACTGCTGGGATTTGTCAGTGCCATTCTCTTTGTTCATCCCGCTTTTGCGAGCGGAGCAGCCAAGATATTCCTGATTATGCTATCAGCCATCATCTCCGGCGCTTTCGGCATTATCTTCTCCATCCGCGTCGGTGGCGCCGATATGCCCATAACCATCTCTTTGCTCAATTCCTTCTCAGGCGTTGCCGGCGGTATTGCCGGCCTGGCGATCTCTGACCCCCTACTGGTAGCCGTCGGCGGTATTGTCGGAGCTTCCGGCCTCTTGCTGACTCAGATTATGTGCCGCGCCATGAATCGCAAATTGGCGGACATTCTTCTGGGCAAAACATCTACTCCCACAATGAAAAAAGCGGCTCAGGGAGCAACAGAAGTAAAACAAGCAGATGATGCTGAAATTGAATTGGCCGACGAAGACGCCCAGGAAACCCCTATCGCACCCGTGGCAAAGGAAGATCCCCATCTGGACTGGCTCATGGAGGCTCGCCGCGTAATCATAGTTCCCGGTTACGGCATGGCCCTATCCCAAGCTCAAGAGCAAGTCAAACAGCTGATGCTCCTGCTCGAAAGTCAAGGCGCAAAAGTCGACTTTGCCATCCATCCGGTGGCAGGACGCATGCCGGGACATATGAATGTACTACTGGCTGAAGTGGATATCCCCTACGATAAACTGTGCGAAATGGACGATATCAATGACCAATTCAAGGATGCTGATCTGGCAATCATTATCGGTGCCAACGATGTCGTAAATCCGGCAGCCAATACTGCCGAAGGCACACCCATCTACGGCATGCCGATCCTCTCTGTCGAGGATACCAAGCATTTGATCATAATGAACTTCGACCGCCAGCCCGGTTATGCCGGAGTAGATAATCCGCTCTATGACGAGAGCGCAGACAAGGTCGCTCTTCTCCTGGGCGATGCCAAAGCATCACTGGAGAAAATCTTTGCCCAGCTAGCCGACCGCTAGTAAGGTGATTGACCCCGCTTGGGCAAAACAAAGAAGAACACGACCGCGGCAATGATGGTGAATATCAGTAACATCCAGAAGGCAAAAACATAGCTGTGCGTTTCGTTATAGATGAAGCTGACGATGACGGGTGCCACGATAGAAGAAATACCATAGGTCATTTGCAGGTATGAGCTGAACTTGGCATAGTTTTTAGGTCCATACATACTGCGGACAAGGATCGAAAAGGCCACGGAAGAAAAAGCCAGGCCAATGCCGGTGCAGACTGCCAAAGGTATTGCGAAGACTTTATTACTGATCATAATGGCACTAAAAAGACCGACCATAGTAAATAGAGAGCTCAGAATAGATGTAATCTTAAGACCTAGAACATCATAAAGATAACCCATCAGGGGTTTGGCGATAGTCAGGAAGACCATCACGGCAGAAGATATTTTTGCTGCTTCGGACAATTGATAGCCGACATCAATCAGATGCGGCGGAAGATTGCTGAAAAGCGTATCGTTGGCCAAACTCATCAAAAAAATTGCCAAAATAAAAACCCAGAAAGACGCCGTACGCACGGCGTCTTTGACTTCCACTCCTTCAGTCCGGAGCTGTTCCTCATTCTCCTGCGCGTTTTCCGTCGCTCCATAGGGTTTCAGCCCGAACTCGGACGGTGTAGGTCTGACAATCAGGAACAAAGTCAGGAAGGATACTGCCAGCGTAATCAGAGCAAATAATAACATGGTATACCGCCAGCCGAAGGCCGGAATCCAGATACCTCCCAACCAGTTGTAGATCGTACCCCCCAGACCGGAACCGGTAAAAGCGATACCGATCGCGAAAGAGGAGCGCTTCCGGAACCAATTATGAATCACAATCGAGAGCGGGATATAGCCACCGATACAGAGTAATGTTGCCTGAATAAAAATCACAATATAATATTGGGTCAGAGTCTGGACAAAACTCAGAGAAACCATACTGGCGACCAGAAACAACAAGTTCAGACGGATCAGCCTCATTACCGGAATATACCGCAACAACAATGAACACAAATAGGTGCCGAGGATATCGCCGACACCCCTAACTGTTATGCCCAAGACTATTTCTGCCCGGGTAACCTGCAAGGACTCTTGGATCGGCGTCATAAAGAGACTGTACGAATTGTAAGTTGAACCCCAGAAAGCAGCCAAACCCAACAAGATGGCCCCGACTGTAACCCAGTGCATAGGCAGACGGTGGCTTAATTTTTTGCTAAGCGAATTTTGCCCCACCTTGCTCTCCTACTCAGAACGGCTCTTTGTTCTGACTAGGCAGAACGAATAACCAGGTAATAGCCACCAGACAGGAAATAATAAAGAAAATCCAAAAAGCCGGAATATAACTATGGCTGCGCTGGAAAATGATGCTGACAATAATCGGATTTAGGATCGTGGCAAAGCCGTGAGCGATCTGCAAGAAAGAGGAGAAGCGAGCATAGTTCTTCGGGCCGAACAGATGCAGTGAGAAAACAGGATAGGCAATTGAGTTAAAGGATAGTCCAATACCCGCTCCAACAATTAAAGTCAGAATAAAGATACGATTGTTGATCATAATCGCACTGAAGATGGCTAGTGAAATTGATAGTGTACAAAGCAAAGCTCCCCTACGGAGACCGAGAAGATCAAAGAGATAACCGATCAGAGCCTTGCCGATCATCAAAAATAACATCAGGGCTGAAGTGATCTTAGCTGCCTGCGGCAAAGAATAGCCCGTATCAATCAGATGCGGCGAGATATTATTGAACAAGCTATTAGTTGCTATCCCCATCAGAAAAACCGCACTCATAAAGATCCAGAAGCGGGCAGATTTAAAAGCTTCTCTAACCTCGATACCTTGCAGTTCACCGTCAACTTCAGCAGCATCCGAGTCGTCGGAGGCGCCATAGGGACGTAAGCCCATCTCATAAGGCGTAGCGCGGATAATCAGAAAGAGCGTGATCAGGAAAATAAATAAAACAATAATCCCGAACAGGAACATCGCCCGCCGCCAGCCCATCGAAGGTATCCAAATACCGCCCAACCAGTTGAAAATCACACCCCCCAATCCGGTACCGGTAAAAGCGAGCCCGATAGCCAGTGCAGAACGTTTCTCAAACCAATTGTGAATGATGATGGATAGAGGAATGAAACCCCCGACGACGGTCAAAACCGCTTGGATAAAGAGCACGGCATAATATTGCCATAAATTCTGCACAAAACTGAGCAAGACAATATTACCCACAAGCAGAAGCGCACACAGGCGCAGCAATTTCATGACAGGTATTTTATTCAGCAGAAGGGCACACAGATAAGAACCCAGGATGCTGCCGATACCCTTGACAGTTACACCTAAGACAATATCTGAGCGCGATACCTGCAAGGATTCCTGTACAGGCGTTACAAAGAGACTGTACGAATTGTAGGTTGTTCCCCACATAGCAACCAAAGTAAACATCACCGCAGCAACAATAATCCAATGCATATGTGTCGATTGGCGAAGTCTATCTTCGATTTGACTGCTGATCTTATTCACTTCTCACCTAAGGGCAATCCTTGTAGGAAACCCCAATCGCGGTCGTACAGCCGGCCATCTTCGGATGCCTGTAGCTCCTGAATCAAGCGGGTGGTCTGGCTTTCCAGGGTGTCAACATAATGGATGATAGCGGCGGCGACGGTAGTCGGGCGGTCGCCGTATTCGCCGTGGTGACCTGCTATAACAGCCTGTACCTGACGATAGAAGTCTTCGTTGTATTGGCTGATAATGCGATCAGCAAATCCGGTCAGATATTCGATACCTCTGACCCGATGTGAGGAATACCAGTAAGAAGCTACTTCCAAATTATCGTATTCGAAGACTTTGCCGATATCGTGCACGACAGTAGCAAAGCAGAGCAGATCGGCACTGGGAAGCAGCTCGGGATTATTCTCGAGTAAGGCGGCCAGAATACGGAGCATTTTGGTCGTATGATGCAGCAGACCGCCGATGAGATTATCATGATGTCTAATTGCGGCACCCTCTGTCTGGAAACGGCCGTCGAGAGACGGATCATTAATTACATCATCAATCAAAGCCCAGCAACCATCGCTGACGCCGATCCGCGATAGCCGTTCCCGAACCCGCTGCCAGTTCGCATCCAGGATGATCCGGGGAATTGAGCTCAGGAAGTCGCTCTTTTTAATATTACGGCTCAGTGAAGGCGCTATAGAACGGACGGTCAGATAAACCTTGTCATTGAAGCTATTGCCTACCACTTCCGCATCGTAGATTCCGGGACCGTTATCAACCACGGGCTTAAAGATCTCAGGCTCCCAGATCCTAAACTCAACTTCCTGATCCTGATTGATGAAAGTACCGATCATGAAATCGGATCTCTTACCCGTCCTAATCACGGGATAGTCATTAATATAGACCGCTCCCTGGGAGATCTTATTCAGTTCCAATGCTGCATTCAGATCAATGATCGGCATATGCCCTCCTTATCTAGGAATGACGTCCGGATGCTGTGCGCCTTCGTCACTTTCTTACTATATTAGCAGATTGTCTGTCTTACATATAATTTACAAGCTTACGATTTAAATAACTTAAAATACCTGTAACATAAAAATACTACTTTATTGAACTAAATGGCGAATGGGGTTAATGGTTAATAGAGCTATATGAGTAAGAAAATAAAGGTCTTAATTGTGTTGGGGATAATTGTACTGATTATTATAATAGCTGTTAGTATTTTCGCATATAGAAATCTAAATTATGATTATCTAAATGAGAAGTTCTTAGAGAAAAGGGGCTATAAGCTAGGTTTTACTGAGAATACAGCTAAATTAGGCGACGGATCAGAAATTTATTATTTAGAAGGTCCGAACAACGGTCCCAAACTACTTTTACTCCATGGTCAGCAAGTGAACTGCTATGATTATGCCAAAGTATTGCCAAAACTATCCCAAGAATTTCATGTTTATGCCCTTGATTACTATGGTCACGGAAATTCCTCTAAAAATCCCGCCAAATACAGTGCAGTAGAAATCGGAAATGATATAGTTTGGTTTCTGAAAAATATTATCAAGGAAGAAGCTTATATCTCCGGCCATTCTTCCGGGGCTTTGCTGGCCGCTTATGTTTCTGCTAAGGCACCTAACTACATTATAGGCACGGTCTTAGAAGACGGGCCTTTCTTTTCCACTCTTCCCGGAAGAGCGGAAAAAACCATTTCCTGGCTGGGATTTAAAAATATGTCTGACTATCTTAATCAAAATGAGATAGATACTTTCATGGAATATTCATTAGAGAACGACTATATGCAAGAGATTTTTAATGCTAAAGATCCCCAGGCATGGAACAAGATTGTCAAAAATCCTGCCTTGAAATATTTAGAAAAACATCCCGGACAAATCCCTAAAATATGGTTTTATCCGCCGGAGTTAGGGGTAAATTCCATCTATGCCATAAATGCTAATATGCAGGACGGAACAAGTCATTACGATTTAAGATTCGGAGTGACATTCTATGACTTTTCTTGGTTTGCAGATTTTGACCAAGAAGAAATTTTGAAAAATATAAAATCTCCCACCGTTGTGATGCATGTGGCACCCAATAAAGTAACTGCGCCCGGTTATTATGACGAGAACGGAATTTTACTGGCTGCGATGGACGAAAAAGATGCACAGAAAGTTGTTGATTTAATACCAAACAGTAAATACATCGGCGGCTTTAAATCCGACCATGATATACATGCAGATCTGCCTGACGAGTATATTGAGGTCTTACTTGATTTAAAAAACGAATAGACGCGCAATGGTCCCATTTAGTGCCACAGATAAAACAGCGTAATTGTGATGTCTATTGCCGCTTTGGCCATCTTGAATTTTAATATCTACAGTTCTATTGAGTCGGAATATCGCAATATCAGTGTGATAAAAGCGGTCGGATTGAAGAATTCGTCTTTCAATGCGGTCTATTTGCTGAGCTACCTGGCTGCGCTGATAGTAAGTAGGATCAAGATAAGAGCTCCCCTGCTCCAAGTTCTCATTTCAGCTCTGGTTATGGTAGCAATTTTCTGACGCACTACCTATTTCATTTCCAGAAAAATAAAAAGATTGGAAGTCAAGAATCTGATAGTCAATGTTTAATAATTACAACTGTGGAAGATAGTTCTGCTAAGATTATGATGTGAGTAGCAGTTATCTGCTTTTATAGTTGGAAAGGATTTGGTGGGCATGAAAAAGTATGATGTCTTAGTGCTTGGTGCGGGACTGGCGGGGATTTTTACAGCTATAGAGCTGGTTCGCAAGCGGCCGGAGCTGAAAATAGCGCTGCTGGAACAGGGCGAACCGATTGCGGACAGGAAATGTCCGATCATCGCCGGGCAGAGTGCCAGCTGCACGCATTGCCCCACTTGTGATATTATGCGCGGCTTCGGCGGGGCAGGCGCTTTTTCCGATGGCAAGTTCAATTTCACCACAGAATTTGGTGGTTGGCTGACCGATTATCTACCGGCAAGGCAGGTTATGGATCTGATCTATGAGGTGGATCGGATCAATCAGGAGTTCGGAGCGCCGGATGAAGTTTATTCGACGAGAACGCCGGCGGCGGAGGAAGTGCGCCGCAAAGCTCTCGGCTGCGATATTTATCTCCTCGATGCCGAGTGCAAACACATCGGCACAGAGAGAAATCGGGAAATTCTGCTCCGCCAGTCGGCCTGGCTGGAAGAGAGGGTTGATCTTTTTTGCCGGACCAAGGTGGAAAATATCCGTCCGCAGCAACAGGGCCCGCTGTCTTCTGCCATATCTCCCGATACAGTCAACGGCTATGTGCTGGAGACTACAACCGGTGACTTCCGGGGCAAGTATTTGGTCGCCGCACCGGGGCGCGCCGGTGCCGAATGGTTTTCACATCAGACGAAGGGGCTGGGTCTCTCACTGACACATAATCGGGTAGATCTGGGTGTCCGGGTCGAACTGCCGGCTCTGGTCTTCAAGGATATTACCGATGCCATGTACGAAGCCAAGCTTTTGTACGAGACTAAGCAGTATCACGATATTGTGCGCACTTTCTGCATGAACCCTTACGGCCATGTGGTAACGGAAAATACCGACGGTATTATTACAGTCAACGGCCATAGTTATGAGGATCCCAAACTGCGCAGTGAGAATACTAATTTTGCCTTGCTGGTCTCGAACCGCTTTACCCAACCCTTTACCGAGCCGAACCGTTATGGCAAGCATATTGCGGCTCTGTCGAATATGCTGGGCGGCGGTGTGCTGTTGCAACGCTTCGGCGATCTGACCTATGGCCGGCGCACAACGACCCACCGTATGACCAAGTGCTTCGTGCGTCCGACGCTCGATGCCGTACCCGGCGACCTGAGTCTGGCTCTGCCCAAGCGCCATCTCGATAATGTGATCGAGATGATTTACGCCCTGGATAAGCTCGCACCCGGCACGGCCAATGCGGATACATTGCTCTACGGTGTGGAAGTCAAGTTTTACAGCGGCCGCGTGCATTTGACTCCCGAACTGGAAACAGAGCTGCCCAATTTCTTCGCTATCGGCGATGGTGCCGGCATTACCAGAGGCTTGTCGCAGGCGGGTGCTTCCGGCATCCATGCCGCACGTCAAATCCTCCAACGCCTGGATTGATATGAATTATAATTTGATTGATAATCCGTTATTCAGCCGCTCGTTGCCACTCTACGGCGAAGGCGGAATCCGGCGCCTGACCGCAGCCAAAGTCGCCATCTTCGGTCTGGGCGGAGTCGGCGCCTATGCCGCCGAGGCTTTGGCCAGAGCCGGTATCGGAACTTTCCTGCTGGTTGACGGCGACCGGATCGAACCGTCCAATCTCAACCGCCAGCTTTACGCTCTGCACTCGACGCTGGGCCATACCAAAACGGAGCTGGCCCGTGAGCGCATTCTGGACATCAACCCCGAGGCACAGTGCACCATTCACAGCGCCTTCGTCACAGCTGACGAAATCGAGCAAGTGCTGGCGCTGCAGCCTGACATAGACTTGATCTTAGATGCGATTGATAGCATCAAAACCAAGGTGGCTTTGATAACGAAGGCGGTGCGGGCCGGTATCCCGATCTTTTCCTCAATGGGGGCCGGCTTCAGATTAGACCCGACCAGGGTGCGCTGTACTGATTTGGCCCGGACACATGGCGATAAGCTGGCGCGGGTCATGCGGCGGGAGCTGAAGGCAGAGGGTATTATTCATCTGCCGGTGGTGTTCTCCGATGAGCCGGCCAGGTCAGACCAGCAGTTGAAAGCTACCGCCAATACTGAGCTGCTTGCCTCGACCGCCGGTATGGGTACAAGCGCAGTTAAGAGCACTGGTGCGCAGGTGCAAGCGTCTTCGTCGCTGGTTCCGCCGGCATTCGGACTTGCCTTGGCAAGTTTGGCTCTCCAATTTTTAGTACAAGAAGAGGTCTGTCATGAGTAAAAATTCGCAACGGTATCAGGTGTTTTTGCTGGACGCGGACGGCACTTTGCTTGACTTTGACCAGTGTCAACGGGTAGCTCTGGACCATATGTTATTTGACTTCGGTTATCCGATGACGGAGGCGCTGCTAGCCAGCTTTCACCGCATTAACCAGGGACTTTGGCGCGATTTGGCCGGGGGCAAGATCAAAAAACAAGAACTGCTGCCAAAGCGTTTTCAGATCTTTGCTCAGGAAGCCGGATTGAATTTATCGCCGGAACTGGCCAATCGCTCTTTTCTGACCCATCTCAGTTATCAGGTTTTCGCCTTTCCCGGGGTAGAGGATGTGTTGCGGCAGCTATCTGAGCGCAGCCGGATCGTCATCGCCACCAATGGCGTTGATTTCGTGCAGAAGCGGCGCTTCGCTCTCTCGGGTCTGATGCCCCATATCCACCAGATCGTTGTCTCCGAGGCGGTAGGTGCAAATAAACCTGAGGCGGCATTTTTCGAGGCGGTGCTGAAACTGGCAGGTAATCCCGACCCGTCAACTGTACTGATGGTGGGCGATTCCCCCGAATCAGATATCAAGGGGGCAAATGACTTCGGTCTGGACAGTTGCCTGTACGATCCGCAAGCTATTTACCCCCAGGCAGATGCAAAATATACGATCCGAAAGCTCGAAGAGTTGCTGGAGTTCTAGTTTATTTATACCATCTATAATCTATCGGTAACCTAGCGGTATGTCGGCACAGAGCCTGTATCCGGCAACCGGCAATTAGTTAATAGTGAGACCGTTTTCGTTTTCTTCTGCTATTTTGTCGGTGCAGATAATATCTGCTGTTTATAGCATGCCCTCCGGCAGCCAGACCAGAGCAAAAGCGCGCAGGCGGATATCCATCTTGCGCGGTGCGATCTCGACCGTTTCAATCTCATCCTGCCGGTGGTCAAATTTCTGATGCAGGAGCTCGACTTCCTGTTCTAATTCAGCTTCCAGCGCTTGCAACTCTTCCTGATATACAGTCAGTGTTTCCTCTGCTCTGCCCACATCGCTTCCTTGTCGCTGTGAACGGCTTCTAGACCTGGCTGCGGTAGTTGCTCGACCCAGGGTGGAGGTGGAGAGAGTCTTGCGACCCATGAAAGCACCTAGTATGGTAGCACCAACCGAGATAGCGGTCTGTCTCTTGGCATCCTCAGCTTGCTCCACTTTCCGAGACAGCTGTTGTTCCTGCCTTCTGACCTTTTCTTCCGCCCGCAGGATGCGGGCTTGGTATTTATCGCGCAGCTTCTGAACCGCCTCGTCCCTTTGTTCTCGCAGCACCTGCTCCAAACGGATTTTGAATTCGCGCAGGTCTTCCTCAGGCCGGGAGATTAATCCTGTGCCGGGATTGTGGAACAGTTCCAGCCTGCTTCGGCGGTAAATCACATCTTTCAGATCCCGCTCCCACTGGGTAAAGCTCGTTTTCTTCTGGGCAATCGCCGGCAGCGGCATATAGCTTGCCTGTTCAGGTACCCTGGTTTTGAGGTCTTGCTCCTGAATCATCTGATCATCATCCAACTGCCAAGCGACAGTAACCAGTCCCTCCTGCAAGAGCGTGAGCCAGCTCTCCTCACGGCTGGTGGAAATCTCCTTCTTTTGATCTTCAAAATTAACCTCGGCTAGGCCGATCAGGGCGGGCTGCAGGACCACCTCTTCTTGCGCACGGAAATAATAGACAGGAACACCCTGAGGAGCAGCGGGGGCGGTAAGCAGCAAACCGTCAGACGTGGCTATTTCAGTGAAAGCAGGCCTGTGATCCGACGGAGCTGCCGCAACAGCGGTAGGCGCCGGAGTTATAGTATCTGCGGCCAGGATGGGCTGCGGTTGCCCATCACTGCTGACGAAATCACCTGTCGCTGTGAGATCTGCTGGCGAGGCAGCGACTGCAGAAGCTGTCATAGCGGCAGCCGGTATCGATTCATTTGCCGGCTCTGTGCCGCCTGCACTGCCTGTGCCGGCGGTCAGCTCCCGGATCTGGTTGCGCAGCAGGGGACCGGCCAGATAGGACATGGTCCAACGGGTCTCAAAGAGAATCGGTTCCGTCTCATGCTCATTATTCATCAGGAATCTGCGCTTTCCCAGGCCGGACAGTAGTGTATCCATACCGCTCCTGTCGAAGGCGGAACCTGAAGAAACTGCTGCACCCTCCAGTCCGTCCAGCAATCTGGCTTTGTCACGCTCGGTCTGCAAACGGCCGATAAACCAGGTACCTATATTTGCCAGTGCCTTATAGTCCAAATCCACCGGATTTTGTGTCGTCAGTACAATACCGAGACCATAGGCTCTGGCTTGCTTCAGTAAAGTTAGCAAAGGCTGCTTGGAGGGTGGATTGGCAACCGGCGGGAAATAGCCAAAAATCTCATCCATATAGAACAGCGCTCGCAGGCTGGAAGTGCCGGACTGAGTGCGCATCCAGTTCACCAGTTGATTCAGCAGTAAAGTAACGAAGAACATGCGCTCATTGTCGTTGAGATGAGAAATCGAGAGAATAGAAATTTTCGGTTTACCGGTCTCAGTATAGAGCAGATTGTTAATATCTAAGCTTTCGCCCTCCAGCCAGCCGGCAAATTGCGGTGAGGCCAGGAGATTATTAAAGCGCAGAGCTAAGGCAAAACGCTCTTTTTGCGGGAAGAAATCTTCCAACTCCATAATTCCTACACGTGAAAAGGGCGGATTTTGAATGACGGCGATCAGTTGGGGCAGATCCAATCGCTGCTGCTGTTCCCAGCTCTGATGCAAGATATTGGCAATCAGGATATGCTCTCTGGACTGCAAAGGATCGGCCTCGATTCCGATCAAACTTAAGAGACTGGAAGCAGTGCCCGATACCTGTTCAGCCATTAGCTCACTGTCCGCTGCCACTTGTGAAGTAGGAACGTTCAGCAGCTTCAGGATGGACAGCGGCTTGCCGGCCGAGCTGCCGGGTGTGTAGAGCGTAAACTCCGTAGTCTCCCGCATGGTTCGGATACGCTCCGGAACAATGCCCCAGCCAGCTAAACCCGAGCGCCAGATCTCGGCCTGCTGCGCGGCATATTCCTGAAGCGAAATTCCTTGTGTTTGCACCTCTTCCACTCTGACCCAGGGCTCAAAATCCGCTGCCGTCATATCGGGGAAGCTAAGCAGTAGATTCGTCATATCGCCTTTAGGATCGACTACAATCGCCGGAATGCGGTCCATCGCCGCCTCTTCCAGCAGCCCGATGCAAAGGCCGGTCTTACCGCTGCCCGTCATACCCACGCACATGGCATGGGTGGTCAGGTCTTTGGCATCATACAGCAATAGATTGTCTGTCTTTTCTTTCGTTTCTACGTCAACTTCACGTCCCAGATAGAACAAACCAAGTTTTTCAAAATCCATTTCATTACCCTCACATATTATAGAAGTCTATTATTCGCTGTCGCCGGAATCTCAGATAACTGTTGATGCCCAAGATTATCATAAACAGAATGAAGGGCAGGAAGAAAAAAATCAGTCGGTACAGCAAAAGCGACAGTACGACTTTCTCCTTCTCCAGCCCGAGTATCCCCAGCATGCTGATGGCGGCAAGATCAAAACTGCCGAAACCACCCGGAATGAAAGACATATAGCCGAGGGCAGTCGCAGCTACAAACACGAAAAGCAGTAAAGGCAAAAAGATACCGGGCGAGAAAAGACGGATCGTATAGGCAAAAAAAGCGAAAGCACCCAGCCATTCCAGAGAAGAGACCAAATGCAGACTGAGTTTTTCGCGCAGCGGCATCCGACCGATCTGGGAATCCCGGATATTGAGACGACCGATTTTGATAACTCCGGTCAGATAGTAAAACGGCAAATAGAGGCTGAACAAGAAGCACAAAAGAAGCAGAAAAGGCTCATAGATCCCGACGGCAAAGGGCAATCCCAACATCAGAAACAGGCAGACCCCCGTCAGCCCGGCAGCCCAGATACGTGCGGCATAGCCCATCGTATTGTCCCGGTTACTGTGATAGCGCCGATATAGTTTAAGCCTCAGAGCACCGCCGGACAGCCCGCCGAAACCCAAGAAACGCCCGAACGCTTGCGAGGTCCAGCCGATCCACAACAGCTGCAGTTTACTGAGTGCGCTGTCATGGAAATAATCTTCAACCACATCATAAACTCCTGCAATCAGGAAGCAGGCCAGCCCCAAAAGAGAACTCCACAACAATTTAGGCACGGATAACTCCTGAGCCGCCCGACGTATTTCATCCAGCTTGATCCCGGCGAACTGCCGGCTGGCTGCAATAACGACCAGAACAATTACCAGTCCGGTCACCGCAAAGCGCAGTAACCGGTTGTAGCGGGCAAACAGTATTCTCAGCTTGATGATGGTAGGTTTCATAATATGTACCGAGTCTCGTCGGTGCCGGGCGGGATGGACAGTCGATCCCTGCGGTTCGTGTGCCCCGGGGCAATCTTGTCAGCTCCGGAGAGGTGGACGGACTGTAAAACTGTCGCAAGCGGCAGATATCTAAAGACCGAGTCCGGCATTTTTCATATTTTAAACTAAATAGAGAGCATTAACCATCAACAGACGTAACTCTTGATGGCATAATAGCTACAGATAGATTAAAATTGGAGCACAATACGAACATACCGGATAAAATATAGAACATATCGGCAAAGGAGATTGAAGTCATGAACACTGACAAATATCTGCAATTATTAGCTAAGGATTATCCTAATATCAAGGCGGCTACGGCCGAGATCATTCATCTCAATGCTCTGAAAGCCCTACCCAAAGGAACGGAATACTTCTTCAGCGATTTGCATGGTGAGGATAAGGCCTTCGTGCATCTGCTGCGCTCCGCCTCAGGGAATATCCGGACCAAGATCTCCGAGCTTTTTGCCAATAAACTGACTACTGAGGAGCAAAATCAATTGGCGAATCTGGTCTATGATCCGACCCGGGTCCTGCAGATTTTGAAAGAATCTGACCGTCTGACACCGGAATGGATTCGGATTGTCATTTTCCGTCTGGTTGATCTTTGCCACTATATCGGAACCAAATCTTCAAGGGAAAATATTGCCCGCAAGACGCCGCAGCTTTACTACGATATCATTACGGAACTCCTGTTCACGGGCTATGAAGAACAAAATAAAAAGGACTATATTGAGAGTATCGTCCGTTTTATTATCGAAGCTGACGCCAGCAAGAGCTTTATCATTGCCATGTGCAATATGATTCAAAATCTCTGCGTCAATTCCCTGCATATCCTCGGCGATATCTTCGACCGGGGCCCGGGTCCGCACCGCATTATGGAAGAATTGATCAATTTCCCGGTAGTGGATATCCAGTGGGGCAATCATGACATCCTCTGGATGGGTGCCGCCGCCGGCAATGAAGTCTGCATGACCAGTGTGCTGCGCATCGGCATCGGCTACAACAATTTCGATGCCTTGGAGGATGGTTACGATCTGAATCTCCGGCCTTTGTCATCCTTTGCCGAAGCCGTCTACGGCCAGGACGAGTGCGCCAGATTCCAGCCCAAAATTCTCGACAAGAATGAGTATGATCAAGTCGATCCAACCCATGCGGCACGGATGCACAAGGCGATTTCCATCATCCAATTCAAGCTGGAAGGTCAGCTCTTGGAGCGCCATCCGGAATATGAGATGAACGATCGGATAGTACTGAAAAAAGTGGACTTTGAGCGGGGTGTCTATAAGCACGGAGATAAGGAATATCCGTTGCTGGATACCAATTTCCCTACCATTGATCCTAAAAATCCGCTCCAATTGACAGAGGAGGAAAAAGATCTGATGCGCGGTATCAGGGCATCTTTCCTACACTCGGAGCCTCTGCAGCGGCATATTCGTTTCCTCTATTCCAGCGGCAGCATGTACAAAACGGTCAATAATAATCTGCTCTTTCACGGCTGTATCCCGCTGCGGGAAGACGGCAGCTTCGATACTATGAAGATCAAAGGCAAGGAATACGGCGGCAAAGCATTGCTGGATCAACTCAATCTGCTAATCCAAGATGCTTATTTCCTGACTTCAGAACCGAGACAAAAGCAGCAAGCGGAAGATCTGATGTGGTATCTCTGGTCCGGACATAAGTCACCGCTCTTCGGTAAGAGTCAGATGTCAACCTTTGAAAATTTCTTTGTTGAGGACAGGGCTATCCGCAAAGAGCATTAC
This sequence comes from Clostridiaceae bacterium, assembly GCA_012519085.1. Lineage (GTDB taxonomy): Bacteria > Bacillota > Clostridia > Saccharofermentanales > DTU023 > UBA1046. The sequence continues at coordinate 8,762 of JAAYQX010000044.1, read as the reverse complement.
AATCCCTATTTCACGCTGTCCCAACAAGAAGAAGTTGTTTGCCGGATATTGACAGAATTCGGTCTCGATCCGGATATTTCGCATATTATCAACGGCCATGTACCGGTCAAGATTAAAGATGGCGAGAGTCCGATCAAGGCCAATGGTAAGCTCTATGTGATCGACGGCGGGATCGCCAAGGCTTATCAGCCGAAGACAGGAATTGCCGGCTATACCCTGATCTTCAATTCCCATCATCTGGCTCTGGCACAACACCACAGCCTGGACTACAGTATTGTCAACGATCTGGGCTCCTATACTCCGACACTGCAGATCGTAGAGGAGATGCCGCGGCGTCTGGTCGAAGGCGATACTGATCTGGGCCGGGAGTGGGATAGCATGATCGCCGATCTCGAGGAATTGATCCGAGCCTATCGCTATGGTCGCATCAAGGAGCAGTTCACTGACGATCTCTGATCCGAGACAACTGAAGATCTAAATTTATTAGCAGCAATAAAGGAAACTTTGAAATAATGATATATGATCTGTTAATTATAGGCGGAGGCCCGGGCGGATATACGGCAGCCGAGCGTGCCGGTGCAGCAGGACTCAAGGTCGCCTTGTTCGAACAAAATAAACTGGGCGGTGTCTGTCTCAATGAAGGCTGTATTCCGTCGAAAGCACTGCTTAACTCAGCAAAACTGTATAATCAGGCCCGAGACAGCCAAGTTTTCGGTATCAAAACAAGCGAGACTTCGTATGACCAGTCTCAGGTGATCAAGCGTAAGAATAAAGTCGTGCGCATGCTAGTGGCCGGGGTTAAGCAGAAGATGAAAGCGTCCGGTGTCGAAGTAATCGAGGCTGCAGCCAGGATCAGCGGTCGTGATGGTGATCTGTTCTGTCTGCATGACGCCTTCGATAAAAAATACTCGGGTCGAAATCTAATTATCGCCACAGGCTCAGTGCCTGCGATCCCGCCGATTCCGGGCCTTAAAGAGGCACTGGCATCAGGCTTTGTCGTGACAAACCGGGGGATTCTGGACCTGACGGAGATCCCGTCACATTTAGTCGTGATCGGCGCCGGTGTGATCGGGCTGGAGATGGCGAGTTATTATCGGACGGTCGGCAGCGAAGTCACTGTGATTGAGCAGCAAAAAAAGATCGCGGGTGAGACGGACCCACAGATCAGCGAATTGCTGCTGAGAGATCTGGAGCGGAAAGGCATCCGCTTCCTGCTCGGCGCCAAAGTCACAAATGTCGGCACGGATTTTGTCAGTTATGAGCAGGACGGGATTATCCAGGAACTGGCGGCCGATTGTGTGCTCTGTGCAGTGGGGCGCCGTCCGGCAGTATCTGACTTGGGCCTGGAAACGATCGGCATTGCACCGGAAAACGGCGCTGTCGGGACCGATGCACAAGGCCGCACCAATGTACCCGGGGTCTATGCGGTGGGCGATGTCAATGGCATCTGGATGCTGGCTCACGCGGCGTACCGGGAGGCAGAAGTGGCAGTTAACACAATCCTCGGCCGGGAGGACAAAGTATCGTATCTGAACTGCCCCAGCGTAATCTATACCAGCCCGGAAGTGGCCTGGGTCGGACTGACTGAAGCTGAGCTGGAGCAAGCCGGCAAGCCATATCGCAAAGTCGAGCTACCCTTCTCGTACTCGGGACGTTATCAGGCGGAAACCGAACGCGAAGCCAGCCTCTGCAAGTTGGTTTTGGACGAGGAAAGCATGACCTTGGCCGGCTGTCAGCTGATGGGCCCTTACGCCTCCGAGTTTATCGTGGCAGTCGGTATTATGATCGAACAGAAGCTGACACTTGACGAAATCAAAGCCCAGATTTTCCCGCACCCGACGGTAGCTGAGGTAATCAGAGAAGCGATCTTCATGCTCTAATGACTGATCTATTTCATTTTGTAGCCGGTACTTCTGTAATGGTGCCCCAACTGGGCGGGAAAGTAATATTGGGCAGCTTCTCCGGCTCGGGATAGGTGACGCCTTTGGCGTCAATCGTCACCTTGCTGATGATCTCCGGCTCCAGCGGCACATTGATCTCAACTCCCAGATCGGGATCGTATTTGACCGGCCTGACCGGCACTGCTGCGATGCGCAGGATCTCGTCCATGCCCTCCAGCACCCGGCCGATCACAGGACAATTGTTGATCAGATGGTCACAGGTCTTGAGCGGGAAGAAATACTCTGTACCGGAGATGTCGGCATCGGAATAATAGCCGAGACATAGATCACCCAGGGCCGGCGTCTTCAGATTATCCCTTTCGCGCAGGCGGTTCGGCAGGAAATATTTGCATTCTTCATGCCCAAAGGCTCTGTAGCTCATATCTATCCAGGAACCGGGGACAATCCTCTCTATTGTATGATTGTCATAATAGCCGTGTTCGGCTGCCCAGATAAAACTGGCCACTTCGTTGTAAGCTATATCCGGCAACAATTCTATAACAATCTTCTTTCCGTTTTGCATAGTGATCGTAGCTATGGGATTCATTTCTCGACCTCCAGATTATTTTTATTGAAGTTTATCACGGTCAACTATATCTCGCCAAATTCAGATTTATTGTCCAATTACAAAATGGCACTTTTAGGGGACTGTTTTTTGACTATAACTACCAAATTCGTTACACCAATTCTATTGCCGGAACAGCGTCTTCGTAAAAAAAGTCCCCCGTCTGCTTGACAGGAGACTTTTCAATTCCCGCTTGGCCGTTCTTGATAATCAATCCGCTTCATCTTGATCCGGTCCCCAGGACAATTCCTGATTACAATAGACGCAGCGGCGCAATCTTCTGACCGGTACGTAACTGACCAATTTTTTGCATTTCGGGCACAGATAGCCTTTTGATACGCTCTCTGTAATCGTGTTCTTACGCATTGCTCCATATTTCATTCTTCTACGAGTTACTTTAGTTTCAATCAGATTCATTTTCCACTCCTAACAGCTCATATTATAGCACAAATAAACCTTTCGGGCAAAGCTGCAAACGCCGATAAGTGCGCTGCTGCAAGCCTTTACAGCATTGAGCTGTCCATATGGATATGCTCATTTCTCCTACAACTCAGCGATTTATCAGATCTTATTGGACCGTTATTGCTCGTCTGCTTTTTGGTTAATTACAGTCCGGCTGAACCTGAATAGTATTTCTTTTCTAAGCTGAAAATAGGGAAATTCTTACTTTTTGTCAGAGAGCAAGCCTGTCTTTCCTTACTGCATCAGGTATAATCTGAAGGAAATATACCATTGGTTTAAGCTAAATATTTTGATTGAGGTCTTGCTATGAATAAAGATGTGCAAAATCCGTATCAGCAACCAGGGAATTATCCTGATCAACAGCCCGGTTCACCGAGTCAGCAATCACTGTACAACCATCAACAGCCTTATTCTAATCAATCTTATCCCGGTCAGCCGCAGCAACCGGGTTATCAGGCACCACATAACCATCCGCAACAGCCTTATCCCGATCAGTCCTATCCGGGGCCATCAGGGCATCAACCACCGCGCAACTATCCGCCGCCTCAGGGACATTATCCGCATCCACCGTATCAGATGCCGCAAAGTCGTCCCTCCGGAAAGCCCCCTAAGAACCGCAGTACAGCTGTTTATCTGTCGATAGCTCTGATTGTGCTTTTGCTCATTGGGATCACTGTCGGTACTATCTTTCTGATCAAACATCTGCAATCAGGCAAGGAAACAACTTCAACTACGGACAATGCCACTATAGTTACAACAGATCTGACTGTGACAACCCCGGAGACAACTCGCGCAACTACGCCGGTCACAACCTCGACTGAGACACCAACCACAACCATAGTTGAAACTATGTCGCCTACGGAAGAACCGACTGTCGAGCCGACCCCTGAGGTCACAGAAGCACCGACTGTTGAATTTCCCAATGACCCTTATGGTTATCTGCTAAGTCAGGCTGAGATCAATGCTAATCCCGCGGTCAGTCTTATGGAAAAGGACAGCTCACCTGCTGCTCAGGCTTCACTGGCTTACTTCACTCAGCGTGATGCCTTCGAATTAGCTTTCAGCTACTTCAGCGAGATCGCACTAAAAGCCGAGTTCAATGACAATAATGATAATCTCGTTCACAAATGGGAAGATCCCATCCGAGTTGAAGTCCACGGCACACCATCGGCGGAAGATCTGGCAACACTGAACAGGATTATCTCTGAATTGAACAGCCTTAATATTATTCCGCCAATCAGCATAGTTGACACAGGAGGAAATTACTTAGTTTACTTCGTTCCTCTGGAGGAAATGGGCAATGTGATCAGCGGTTATGTCGAGGATAATTGGGGCTTTGTCTCTATATATTGGGATGGTAGCCAGAAAATTACTGATGCCGAGGCTGCAATTGCTGTAGATGTGATGAATCAGGAGGAGAGAAACCATATTATCCTGGAGGAGTTCATCCAAGGTTTGGGTATGCTGAACGATTCCTATGATTATGCCGATAGTATCTTTCAGCAGGACTGGAATGTGGTGCAGGATCTGATGCCGATTGACTGGGCAGTCATTCGCATCCTCTATCATCCCTCTCTGAACTCCGGCATGAATAAAGACAGGGCCTACCAAGTCCTGATCCGGGAGTTCTTTAATTAGTATTCTTTATGGCCGAACTGTTTATAAATATAAGGGCACCCTCGCGGGTGCCCTTGGTTAGTACAATTGTTAATCGATGGTTTACTTCTTCTTGGTGAAAACAGCGTCTTCGCCATCAATTGTGATCGTAAGCTTATCGCCATCAACCTTGAATGTTCCCTCTTGAGATTCTTTCTCGCCGGCGAAATCCATTTCCATCTTGATTTTGTCACCATCGGCTTTATAGGTCATTTTCATTTCGAAATTGCTCATCTGATTGTCAATCTCTTTTTCATCCATGCCCATTTCTTTCAACATGTCTTTCATGAAATCCACGAAAGGCTTGTCTTTGACCATAATCTCAACTTTGCCGCCCGAGGTAAATTCAAGATAGATGTCTTCTGAACTGATGCCAAGCATCTCCAGATCGTCCATGCCGAGAGCGCCGCCAGCCTCAGGAGTCCATTTGCCAACGATAGGGGACTTGCTGCCACCGCAGGCAACCAGGGAAACTAACAGCAAAGCTGCTATGATGAATGCAAGAACCTTGTATTGTGTTTTCTTCATTTGTTCCTCCTCTGCACTTAAGTAGTGCACAATTAAATATATATTTATTTTATGGATTAACTAATTAGTTAACCCAACAATAGACTAACATATTCTGCTCCGGAAAACAGCATAACAGAAATAAAAGACGGAAAGTAAAAATTAAAACAAGCAGAAAAATATATTAAGCATCGAATAGAAAAATATAAGAGCTATTAATTGCTAGAGAGCAATTTGAAACCGTGAAGGTGGAAATGCTGTGCTGGCGGGATTTAAAGAAGCAGAGTGGGCTGAAAAATTAAATTAATTTAATATACACGCTTCCTCTCCCGGTTGGGAGAGGAAGTAATATTTCGCTGTATATATTGAATCTAATGGTTAACCTAGGCTTTGGCTGCTGATCAAAGTGACGGTAACTTCAAAAGTCCGGCGGGTGCGATTATCTACTACATGCAGTACGACCTCATCCCCGGGCTTCTTCTGGGCCAGATAATTAGACAAGGTACTTGAGCTGACCAGTTCCAGATCATCGATGGCGGTGATGATATGTCCTTGCCGCAGACCGGCCTTGATTAAATCACGGTTAACAACTTCATCAACCAGGAAGCCACCGCTGGCCAGTTGATAGTAGAAAGCAAACTGATGATCAATATAGCGACCTCTAACACCCAGGGCAGGGCGGTTCTGCACTTTGCCGTATTTGACTAGATCGCGCACCACAGGCTCTGCAGTATCCCAGGGGATAGCAAAACCCAGCCCTTCATAGGTATCGCCCGCAACTTTGAGTGCATTAATCCCGATCACTTCTCCGTTCAAATTAGCCAGAGCGCCACCCGAATTGCCTCTGTTGATTGCTGCATCTGTCTGTATATAATTCATATTGGAACCATCTTCCGCCATCACCTTGCGATTAAGAGCAGAAATATAGCCCACACTGACAGAGGAGCTCAAAATGCTGCCGGTGGGATTTCCGACAGCTATGACCTGATCGGCAACTCTAAGACCGGATGTCCCGACAAAAGTAGCAGGTTTCAGCTCTACATCACCCGGATCGATCTTGAGGACAGCCAGATCCGTCACGCTGTCCGCACCCATCAGGTCGGCTTCGAAGGAAACTCCATCGTACAGTACCACTTCATAGCTGTCTCCGCCCTCAACGACATGGGCATTAGTAACAATATAGCCGTCAGCCGACAAAATAACGCCGGAACCCTCACCGACTATCATGTCCTGTCTTTGCCTGGTAGTAATCGGACTTATCTGTTGCGAATTCGGAATTGCGCTACCGGAACTCTGATCAGTATCCGTACGATTATCCATGGATGGACGTCTATATTCACGTATCAGCACAACGGACGGAATCACTTTCTCGGCGGCATCCTGTAACTGACCGGTGGTAGACGGTTGCTCCGGTGCTGCAGTTTCCAACACCAGATCGTCACGCTCCGGCTCGGCCTCCTGGGATTCGTCCGGAGAAGTCGCCTCCGCTTGCTTATCAGCAGGCTTTGTCACAGGCTCTTCATCCGTCGGCTCAACCGGTTCCTCTTGTCCGGTTTCCACCGTCAGCTCCGGGGCAGCCTTTTTCAGTTGAGTATAAGCCAGTGTGCCCAGAATAGAAACTGCAGCGACTGCCAGCACCACCAGGATGGCTGAAATAATAATGACTGCTCTGACGCCAGCCTTATTGTGGCGATCTTTTTTGTCATTATTATCGGAAGTCTGATACAGCTGATAATTCATGGAGTGTATGCTGCCAGGTGTCTGGCCGTCCACCGAACGCGACCATCTATATTCCGCGTGGTATCTGTCAGGCGCTGTCCGCCTGGGATCGGTATATGACTGATAGTTTGCGTGATTAGGGCTCTTGTGCTCAGAACTATGTACTTCGGCCCCGGTTGGCTCATTATTGTAGACTGCATTTCTGAACTGTTCACCTCCCGGCTTTCCTGCTCCCGCTGACCGATGCCCTGCATTGTTTGTGCCTCCGCCGTCATTATCTATCTTGTCATCATAATGCATTATGGTACTCCTTTTTGGTTCGGCTCATGACCTATGCCATCCTGATCTAATTATCTAATGATTAATGATAATGCTAAATTGTGAAAAATTTCGTTACCTTTGTGATGAAAAAACGAAATGATTACCCTATGATGATAGTATTCAGTCTCTCAGGAACAATATAGTATCAAAAAAGGAGCCGGTCATGATGCTCGCAGAATTTATTCAACTCTATCCCCGCTTTGCCCTGGCTTTTTCCGGCGGGATAGATTCCACCTATCTGCTCGCTGCCGCTCTGGAACTGGGTGCTAAAGTCCAACCCTACTTTGTCAAATCGGAATTCCAGACTGAAAAAGAGATGAAACTAGCGCATCATATGGCCACCGATCTGGGCGTAGAACTGAAGATATTGAAACTGTCTGCCCTAGCCGATCCAAGACTGGCGGCAAATTCCCCTGAACGTTGCTATTTATGTAAAAGCATGATCTTCACCGCCATTCGGCAGGCAGCTGCAAAGGACGGGTGGACAGTCGTGGTTGACGGCAGCAATGCCAGCGACCGGCCATCCGATCGACCGGGCATGAAAGCGCTGTCGGAACAAGAGATCTTATCTCCTCTCAGGCAGGCCGGATTGACCAAAGAACAGATCACTGAAAAAGCCCGTCAGCTGGGACTTGCGAACTGGAATCTGCCGGCCAATTCCTGCCTGGCCGCCAGGATCTTAACCGGACAAGAAATTACCGCTGAGAAACTGCGGCAGATCGAACAGGCTGAGCAATTTTTGACTGAGTTGGGCATCACCGGTGCACGAGTCAGATTAAATGAAAGAAAGGCGCTAATCCAGATCAATGACCGCGATTTCCCGCTTTTGCTAGCGGCGAAGGCGGACATCTTAGAACAGCTGTCTCCCTTTTGCGATCAGATCGCGTTGGATTTGCAGCCCCGAGACGGAGGATAATATGCAAGATAAAATCTTGGCTTTACTGGAACAAATTCGCGCCGGTACCATGACTCCTCAGGAAGCTTTGCTGATTCTGAAGCAACAGCCATTCCATGATCTGGGTTTCGCTAAGGTTGATCAGCACCGCCCGTTGCGACAGGGAGCAGCAGAGGTCATTTACGGCACCGGCAAAACTGCTGAACAGATCTTGGCAATTATCCGTGAGATCAAGGCCGGCGGCGCTAAAACGGTTCTTATTACACGGCTCGATCAGAACAAGGCGGATCAGCTCGCCGCTGAGATCGATTTGGATTATGACCCGGTAGGACGCACAGGTTTATCAGGTGAGCTGCCGCAGCCAAGCGGACAAGGTACAATTGCTATTGTGACGGCAGGAACTTCCGACCAGGCTGTCGCTGAAGAAGCCGCCCGCACCGCAATGGCTCTGGGCAATCGCATTGAGCGTATTTACGATATTGGCGTCGCCGGTTTGCATCGCACGCTATCCAGCCTTGACGCCTTGATGACATCGCGAGTAATTATTGTCATTGCCGGCATGGAGGGGGCACTGGCCAGCGTAGTGGGCGGTTTGGTATCATGCCCGGTAATCGCCGTTCCAACCAGTGTTGGTTATGGAGCTTCTTTTGGCGGTCTGGCTGCACTGCTGGCAATGCTGAACAGTTGCGCCTCCGGT